>JASLLV010000032.1 GCA_030746935.1 Rhodospirillales bacterium
TGCCACCAAACGCTCGCGTTCCGCTTCAAGACGACATGGCCGATCAGCACGGCCGTGGGCGCGATCCAGCACTCGTCGCCTTCGGTCGCGACGCAGGCGTCGCCGAGCGCGAACTTCATCGCGATCTCCGAGCACTCGCCGCCGCCGACGCGCGCCGGGCCGGTTTCTTCTCGGCGACCGTGGTGTTTTGCAGAACGCCGATCTTCTCCACCTCGATCCGCACCTTGTCGCCTGGCTTCAGGAACCGGGGCGGCGAGAAATAGGCGCCGACGCCACTCGGTGTTCCGGTGGCGATCACGTCGCCCGGCTCCAGCGTCCAGATCCGAGAGATGTCCCAGATCAGATCCTGGACCGAGAATATGAGCTGGCTGGTGTCCGAGCTCTGGCGCAATTCGCCGTTCACCCAGGTGCGGATGCCGAGGCCGCGAGGATTCGGAACCTCGTCCGCGGTCACGATCGCGGGTCCCATCACGCCGAAGGTATCGAAGGTCTTTCCCACCAGCCACTGGCTCGTGCGCCGCTGATAGTCGCGCGCGCTCACATCGTTGACGATGGTGTAGCCGGCGACGTAGTCGAGCGCCCGCGACTTGGGCACGTGGCGGCCGCGCCGGCCGATGACGATCGTAAACTCGCCCTCGTAATCCACCTTCTCGCTGACCCGGGGCATGACGATGCGATCGGCCGGGCCGATGACCGCGCCCGGGAACTTCGAAAACAGGACCGGCACATCGGGAATGTCGAGACCCGCTTCGATCGCGTGGTCGCGGTAATTAAGCCCGACGCAGACGAACTTCGGCGGCCGGGGAATCGGCGCAGAAAGGCGCACGCGGGCGCGATCGAACACGGCGCTTTGCAAGGCTTGCGGGACCTTTCCCCCGGTGTCCCGGATCGCGCGTTCGACGAAGCGGAGCGCACGCCGGGCGGCGGCCATGCCGCCGGACCCGGCCTCGAGCAAGCCCACCATGTCGTCGATGGCCTCGATGCGGCTGGCCGCCCCGGTCCGTCTGCGCATGGCCTTGGCTGCGGCGTTCAGATCGACGACGCGTTCTTGCCTCCCCGTCGCCGGGGCGAGAAGCGCGCCGACACGCTCGCGTCCGGCGCTCTTGAATGTGACTAATCGCATGACGTCCTCCCGGTATCCGGTGTTTCGGCCGCCGACGGAGAGGGTCCCGCCGCGGCCCCTAGCGCCTGGCTTTATGCCGCGTGCGGGCGCATCTGGCAAAGGCATCGTCGCGCACGCGCACGATCGAGGCCGGATCCGGGCGTCAATGCGCACTTCACGCGGGCACGCGATGCGGGGCGATCGGGGTGTGACAGTTCAGGTCCTCGATCCCGTCGTCGGTTATCAGGACCGAGCCGCCGATGTTGCATCCCGCGCGTCCGGGCTCCACCCACTGCGCGTGCAGCACCAGCGCCTGGCCGGTCTCGAGGCGGTCGAGGTTGCTGGAGATCACGCTGTAGCCCGGCATGTCCGGCATGGTGATCCCGTGACCGAAGCGCGGCCCGTCGATGGGTCCGCGCACCGCCGGATAAAGGTGACGAAGCGCGCGCCCCTGGCCCTCGAGGTCGCGGTCGGGAATCGTGCGCACCGGGACCGGTAGCGGAGAGCCGTCCGCTCCGGGAGCGAAAGCCCAAGGCATCGCGCGGGCCTCGGGCGAATCGATCATTCCGCGCTCGACAAGGGCGGAAAACGCGGCGTTGTTCACGTCGCGGACGAGGACGCCCGCCGCGCATGCCGCAAGTCCCCGCCGGTGCGCCTCGAGGCAGACTTCGATCAAGGTCTCGCATTCGCGCGCGATCTCGCCGACCGCCACCATGCGCGCGGCCTGCGCCCAATAGCCGCGATAGGGGACGTTGGAGGCGTAGAGACCGACAAGATCGCCGGCCCGGACAATCCGGCCGTAGGGCTTGGACACGTGGGGGCCGTGGGGGCCGATCCCGATCTGGCAGCCGTCGCCGGCCTCGCCGCCGCGCGCCATCTGCGCGAACGTGAACGCCGCGTAGATCTCGAAGTCGCTCACGCCGGGGCGGATCACGTGGAAGGCGGCCTGGAGACCTAAGTCGACGAGCTGGGCGGCGGCGCGGAATTGGGCCTGTTCGCTCGTCGTTCGTACCCGCTGCATGCGATCGATGATGGCGCCCGCGCGCTGGAACGCCGCGCCAACCGCTTCTTCGCCGAGCGCGGCAAAGAAGCGATCAGAAAGCGCATCGCCGATCAGGCCGATCCGGCCGCGGTCGGCGCCCAGTTCTTCGAGGATCCCGCGCGTTGCCACGGCAAGCTTGCCGTTCACGTCGCCGGGCCGGTCATAGGTCTCGCGGCCCCATTGGCCGGTTTGGCGGATATCGTCGACGCCGACCGCCTCGCCCGGCGGCGGCATCAACACCGAGGTGCTGAAGAAGCTGAGCAGGACCGGCGCCCGGCTGGCGTCGGTCGCCACCACGAGCACCCCTTCCTTGATCCAATCGCAGAGATAGCGGAGGTACGAATTCGACGCGTGGTAGAAGGCCGCGATATCGGTGTGGAGAACCACCGCATCGAGGCCCGCTTGGGCGGCCTCGTGGCGCACCCGGCGGACGCGATCGGCGTACTCCGTCTCCGGAACGGGAGGCGGGGGCTCGAACGTGAAGTCGGGCTCGAGTCCCGCCAACAGAGCTTCGCACCGGCGCAATGTGGGATTTCGTGCCATCGCGTCTCCTCCCGAATTACGCTTAAGCGTCGGCGATATCCTTGCCGGAGATGAAATCCGCGATCAGCGCTTGGGCCGCGGTCGCGCCCGGGCTCGACGGTCGCTGGCGGGCGAGAAGGGCGAGGCCCGCCAGGGTCGCCGCGAGCGGCCGTACATCCCGGGTCTCCTCGATTTCGGCCTCTGAAAGAAGCCCTAGGCTATTTGCCGCCTCTCGTTCGTCCGCCATCCGCCCCATCTCGATCTTGCGCGTCGCGCTCGCAATGGCCTCGCCGGTCGCGTCGGCAATCTCCGTCAGTTCCGAATCGCTGAACCGCCGGGCGATCACGTTAAGCGCCGCTCTCGTTCGCGCGTCTAGGGGTTTGGCGGGCGTAGCCGGGGACGGGCCGACGGCGGTTCCGCGGGCGTGCGATCGCCGCGCCGAGTCGCGGAGTCGGGCGCGCATGACGACCACGCCTGTGACGATGATCGCAAGGAGTCCCAACAGGAACGGGGCCGCAGCCGCGTGGTAACTGGTCGCGACGAGTGCTGCGACCAAGACGCCGGCGATCACCACTCCGAGGGCCACGCCAAAGAGAACGGGCTTCATCTTTTCGCCACCCGGTTGCCCCAACGCTGGAGATTAGAACATCGTCCAGGTTCGTGGAATCGCATCGGCGTGTCGAATGGTTCCGCGCAAACGAATAGTTCTCTCGGCAATGAACCGGTTGGCGTCAATTCCGACCCTCGAGCGATGGTCCGCCGCGGACAACTCTGATAGCCTCGCACGCGAGTCGTTCATTCGCGCATTTGGTGTCCCGTGGCTTCGTTTCGATCGCGCTGGCCCTGGTTTCTGGCAGTCGGCCTCGTGCTCACTCTTCTGCTCGCCCTGCTTTGGCGGCGGTTTCCCGAAGCGCTTGGGGCACGCGAAGAACGTGCGAGCCTCGTCCACGGGCTTCTGCTGCTCGTGTTCGTCGGCGGCGCGGTCGTCCTGCATCCGCGCTTCCGGGCAAAGCGCGCGCTCGCCGCGACTCTGGTCTGGCTTGGGGTCGGCGCGCTTCTGTTCGTGACCTACACCTATCGCTTCGATTTTGAATCGATCGGCAAGAGGCTGTTGAGCGAGCTCGTCCCCGGTCTCGGCGTGGTCGAAGACGGCGAGATCAGCTTCCGTGCAAGCGCCGGCGGCCACTTTGTGGTCGAGGCCGAGGTGGATGGTGTCACGTTGCGCCTTCTCGTCGATACCGGGGCGAGCGACGTGGTCCTCAGCCCCGCCGACGCGCGCCGTCTCGGGTTCGCGCTCGAATCGCTTTCGTTCACCAAGCGCTACCGCACCGCCAACGGCGTCGTCTTCGGCGCGCCCGTCCGCCTGAACCGGGTCCGCATCGGCCCGATTTCGGTTTCGGGCGTGGCGGCTTCGGTCAACGGCGCGCCGATGACGCGTTCGCTGTTGGGGATGAGTTTTTTGGATCGGCTATCGGGCTACGAGGTCCGCAACGGTACCCTCGTGCTCCGGCCCTGACGTCGCACCCTGCCCGCACGTTCAAAGGAGACGCCCATGCCCGCCTATCTCGTCAGCCTGGTCACGATCACCGATCCCGAGCCCTATTCGGAATACGCCAAGCGCGCGCCCGCCGCGATCGCCAAGTACGGCGGCCGCATCCTGGCCCGCGGTGGCCGCAACACCGGCCTCGAAGGGCCGCCGCCGCCGCCCCGGATCGTCTTGATCGAGTTCGAAAGCCTGGAGCGCGCCGAGGAGTACTACCATTCGCCCGAGTACCAGGACGCGAAGTCGTACCGAGAAGGTGCGGGCACCCTCCAGATCATGGTGGTCGAAGGGGTTTAGCGCCAACCTGCGCGAAAAAGCGTTTGGGGGCGCGTCCGTCTTCGCGCATAAGGAAGGGGTATCCGCGTCAACCCAGCCGGAGAGATCAGAAATGCCTGCCTACATGATCAGCCTTGTCGACGTGACCGATATGGACCAGTACCAGGAGTACGTGAAGCGCGCGCCGGCGGCGCATCAGAAATACGGCGCCAAGATCATCGCCCGCGGCGGCCGCTCGCTTTCGCTGGAAGGCGAGGCGCCGCCCGGCCGCATCGTCATCCTCGAGTTCGAGAACCTCGAGCAGGTCGAGGCGTTCTACAACTCGCCCGAATACCAGGACGCCAAGAAGCACCGTGAAGGCGCGGCCGATTTCCGGATGATGGCGGTCGAAGGGGCCTGAGCCGCACCCGCCGACACCCGCGCGCCCGCGCACGCCGAGTCGCGTCAGGCGCGCGTGGGCGCCTTTCCCTTGCGGTGGGCTTCGCGATAGGCGACGTAGGTGCTGGCGGCGAACACCATGATCCCGCCCACCCAGGTCCAGAGATCCGGCACCTCGGCGAAGACGATGTAGCCGATGATCGCGGCCCAGATCAGCTTGGTGAAGTCGAGCGGTAGGATGGCGGTCGCGTCCGCCTCCTTGAACGCCTGGGCGATCGAAAGGTGGCGCAGGCTTCCGATGGCGCCCAGCAGCACCAGCCAGACCAACTGGTCCCAACTGGGCCAGGCCCAGACCGGAATTGCGGCGGCCAGGGCGAAGGGGGTGACGAAGATCGTCGTATAAAGGGTCATGGTCATGCTCGATTCGGTGCGCGCGAGCGCCTTGATGACGACGAGCACGCTGCCCCACACCAGCGTCGAGGCGACGGCGAGCATGACACCGGGATTTACGTCGGCGAACCCCGGGCGCACGATCACCATGGCGCCGGCGAACCCGAAGACGAGGCCAAGGGTGCGCCGCATTCCCACCACCTCGCCGAGAATCAGGACCGCGAGAAGGGCGGCGAACAAGGGCGAGGTGAAGCTGAGCGCCGTCCACTGGGCCAGCGGGATCAGGCTGAGCGCGTAGAACGACGCGAGAAGCGAAAAGACCTGAAGCGCGCCGCGGAGCGCATGCAGGCCCAGCCGCCGGGTCCGAAGCGGCTGGATGCCGGAGCGCACGAAGACCGGCGAAAGCACCAGGAACCCGAAGAACACCCGGAAGAATCCCATCTCGAACGGATGCACCTCGGCCGAGAGATGGCGGACGATCGAGCTCGTGAATGTGACGCAGAGCGTCGAGACGAGCATGAACCCCATGCCCCGGAGCGTGCTCGGCGGGCCTTCCAGGAACTTGAGCGCTGCGCGGATGGGGGGCAATGCTGGGCTCGAAGGGCGGCGGGGGCGGGTTTCGGAACGCGCCCCATCATGGCAAGGATTTGCAGCCCCGTCTCGGACGAGGGCGATTCGAGCGAACGACGGGTGGTTTGCCCCGCAACCGAGCCGCGCATGGAATTGCAAAGGCGCGAACGACCAGGCAGGGTCCGGGGATTAAGCCGGGGACGGGCCATGACGCCGTGCACCGCGCAGGTCCTTTGCCGCGCGGGGCGCGCGCGCCTACAATCGCCGCCCCATCGAACGCCTTGGCACGGGGGACAGTGCCGTGATCGTGAACCGCTTCGCCGAGTTCGTCGCCAGCGCGCCGACCATGCGGCTTGCGCCCGCTGTCGCCCACGCCGCTAGGCGTTGCGTCATCGATTGGTTCGCGTGCGCGATTCCCGGCGGCGTCGTTGCGCCGGCGACGTTGCTGGCCGAAGCTTTGGTCGCAGAATCCGTCGGCGGCCGGGCCATGCTCGTGCCGTCGGGGCGGAAGCAGAGCGTTCGCAACGCAGCGCTGATCAACGGTGCCGCCTCGCACACGCTCGAGTTCGACGACATCTACCGCGACGCCGTCTTCCATCCCGGCGTCGTCGTCATTCCGCCGGCGCTGGCCGCCGCCCAAGGCGCGCAAGCGAACGGCGAGCGATTCTTGCGCGCCGTCGTCGCCGGCTACGAGGTCGCCAATCGGATCGGCGCCGCGGTGACGCCCGCGCACTACGAATACTGGCACACCACCGGAACCGTCGGCACCTTCGGCGCGGCCGCAGCGGCCGCGTCCGTCTTCGGCCTCGATGCGGATCAGGCGGCGGACGCGCTCGCCAACGCCGGCACCTTCGCCGCCGGGCTGCAACAGGCGTTTCGCTCGGATTCCATGAGCAAGCCCCTGCATGCCGGGCGGGCCGCCGAAACCGGCGTCCTGGTGGCGAAGGCGGCGGCCAAGGGCGTCACCGGCGCCCACGACATCTTGGAAGGCGCGCGCGGGTTCGCCGCCGCCATGGTGGGCGAGGTGGATTGGGAGGCGGCGTTGCGGGACTTAGGCGTGGATTTCTCCATCGTCCGCACCACCCAGAAGAACCACTCGGCCTGCGGCCATTCGCACGCCGCCATCGACGGCGCGCTCGAGCTCGTGCAGCGGCACGGGATCGAGACCGGTGATATCGCGGCCGTCCGCGTGGGCACTTACGCGAAGGGGTTGGAGGTGACCGCGAACCGGGATCCAAAAACCGCGTTCGAGGCCAAGTTCAGCCTCACATACTGCGTCGCCGCGGGGCTTTTGACGGGGCGCGTGCGCCTGGATGCGTTCACGCCCGAGCGGCTTCGGGACGCAGGCCTTCGCGCGCTGATGAACCGGATCGAGACGTATGTAGACGCCGAAGCCGACGCCCGCTTTCCCCACGGCCGGGGCGCTGTGGTCGAGATCGAGACCGTGGACGGAAAGCGCGTCCAAGGCGAGGCCCTGACCCGCAAGGGCGATCCCGACAACCCCTTGAGCGACGCCGAAATCGAGGACAAGTACCGCGAGCTGGTGACGCCGGTGATCGGAGCTGAGCGCGCGGAGTCCCTGCTGGCGCTGCTTTGGCGCATCGACGGCTTAGAAGACGTCTCGGCGCTGCCCTTCGGCGAGGCGCAGACGAAGCTCGCGGCGACGGCCCAATAACGGACGCTTCAATCGCCGGCGAGGCGCAGCGTCGCGTCGACGGCGAGCACCCCTTCGCCCGCGGGCCCGACGATCAGCGGATTGACTTCGGCTTCCAGGACCGGCGTGCCTTCGAGGTGGGCCAAGCTCGATAGCGCGACGATGGCGTCGGCGAGCGCCGCGACATCGCCCTTGGGAAGCCCGCGGAAGCCGCGGATCGGGGCGAGGCTCGCCACACCGGCGATCATCGCACGCGCGCCCTGTTTGGTGACGGGGGCGATGCGCACGGCGACACCCGAGCCCAGCTCGGCCGCGATCCCGCCCGCGCCCAGCACGACCACCGGTCCGGCCTGGGCGTCCACCCGGAAGCCGACGAGCACCTCGGCCAACCCCCGCACCATGGGCGCGACCAGGATCGTAGCTCGTTTGACGGAGCCGCCGCGCGCGCGATATCTCGACACGATCCCTTGGACCGCCGCGACCAGGGCCCGGCGGTCGGCGATATCCAGCGCGACGCCGCCGATCTCGGTCCTGTGGATGGCGTCGGGTGCAACGACCTTGGCCGCGACGGGATAGGGAAACGGGAGGGCGGCATCCTTCACCGAAGAGGGCGTGAGGCGCACGGCGCGCGCGAACGGGACCCCGAGCGCAGAGAGCACTTCGCGGGCGCGCCATTCATCGGCGTTCGCACGGCCCGCGCATGCCGAAACCACCGCCTCGGCGGCGCCGACGCGCCATCTCGGCGGCACGCGCCTGGGTGCCTGCCAGTGGACGAAGGCCCGCAAGGCGTCGGCGCAGGATTCCGGCGTCCGGAACGCGGCAATCCCGGCGGCAGCCAGGAGGCGGAGCGATTCGGGCGCCTCCGGCACGACGAAGGCCGAGACCGGCGTGGGTCGGGCGGCGCATTCGGCGATGGGCTTGACCGCAAGCTCGGGCTTGAAGCTCGCCGACGATCCGACCACGGCAAGGACGGCGGCGAACTCGGGCCCATCCGCCATCGTCTCGATCGCGCCCTGCACCACGTCGGGCCTAGCCCCGGCAAGGGTTAGATCGACGACCCGACCGCCGCCCGCAGCTATGCCTCGGGCCGCAAGCCGCGCGCGGGTCCGGGGCCCCGGCGCCCCCACGTCGAGGCCAAGCACTCCCATCCGGTCGACCGCCATGGCGGCGCCGCCGCCGGTGGTCGTGACCACGCCGATGCGGGCGCGTTTGCCGCGCCTGGGCCGCCTGCCGATCGCGAGCGGCGCCACCTCGAGCAAGGCTTCGAAGTGGTCGACGCGGATGATGCCCAGGCTTTCGAGGAAGGCATCGACGGCGGCGTCCGAGGCTACGAGGGCGCCGGTGTGCGTCACCGCCATGTCAATCCCGACCCGCGAGCGGCCCAACTTGTAGGCGATCACCGGCTTATGGGCCGCGAACGCGGCGCGGGCGAACGCAGCAAAGCCGTCGCGGTCGCGGATGGTTTCGAGAAACAAGAGAAAGGCGTGCGTTTCGGGATCGTCGACGCACGCCGCCCCCAACTCGCCCACGCTCACGTCGGCCTCGTTGCCGATCGAGACGAGCTTCGAGAACCCGAGGCCGCGCGCCGCACCCCGGCCCAGCAGCGCGCCAAGGAGGCTTCCGCTCTGCGAGATGACCATCAGGGGGCCTGCGGGAAGTGAGGTTCGCTCGAACGCCGCGTTGGCCGTAAGTGCCAGCGGCGTCTTCGTGTCGACGACGCCGAGACAGCTCGGCCCGACGATGCGCACCCCCGACGCCCGCGCGGTCTCGATCAGGCGGGCCTGGCGCCGGATCCCTTCCCGGCCGGTCTCGGCGAAGCCGCTCGCCAGCACGCTGGCAACCGGAACGCCGGCCGCGCCGCAAGCCGCGACCGCATCGATCACCGCATCCGTCGGGACGAGAACGTGGGCGTGGTCGATCGGCCCCGGCACCGAAGCGAGATCGGGGTAGGCGGCCTCGCCCATGACGCGCCGACGTTTCGGGTTGATCGGGTAGATCGGTCCGGTAAATCCGTGCCGGCGCAGGTATCGAAGCGGGCGTCCGCCGATCTTGGAGGCGTCGTCCGACGCCCCGATCAAGGCGACCCCGCGGGGACGGAAAAGGGCCCGAACGAGGGCCGCGTCGCGCGCGCCTTCAGACCGGATCGGTCGCACGCGGCGGCCTTTGTGAAAAGCGCCTCTCGAACACGCCTTCGGCGATCCGGTTCTTCATCATCTCGATCGATCCCCCGGCGATCATCCAGCCGCGGGTTCGGCGCAGGCAGTATTCGGCGAGACTCGGCTCGCTGAATCCGAGCCCGCCCAGCACCTGAACCGCCTCGTTGGCGGCGGCGAACCCGGCGCGGTTGCACGCGAGCTTGGCGAGCGCGGTGTCGTGGGCGGACGGTAGGCCCTTATCGGCATTGGCGGCGGCTCGGTACAAGAGCAGCCCCGCTGCTTCTAAGTCCACCGCCGCGTCCGCGAACTTCCACTGGATTCCTTGGAATTCGCATAGCAATCGCCCAAATTGACGGCGTTCCAGGGCGTGGGCGCGGGCGAGCTCGAAGGCGTGGCGGCCGAGCGCCAGCGACCGGACGGAGTTGCCGATGCGCTCGGCGTTGAAGCCGGCGATCTGGCGCTTGAAGCCGCCCTCGCCCGCCAGCACATTCTCAGGCCCGACCGGGCAGTCCTCGAAATAGAGCTGCTGCCAGGAATCGCCGCTCATGAAACCGTTCGGGGCGCCGAGCGAGAAACCCGGCGTGCCGCGCTCGATAAGTACCGAGCCGATGCCGTCGGTACCGGGGCCGAAGCGGACGTAAACGAGGAATAGCGTCGCTTCGGGGCTGAAAGTTACGAACACCTTGGAGCCGTTGATACGAAATCCGTCGCCGTCGGGGGTCGCGCTCGTGTTCAGTTCGGTCACCGCCGAGCCCGCCTCGGGCTCGGACATGGCGATGGCGATCAGTCCATTACCGGCCAGTAGCGAGGGCAGAAAGCGTTTCTTCTGCTCGGGCGATCCGAAGGCGGCGAGCGTGCGGATGGCGCCGAAGCTTCCGGCGTGGACCACGTCGACGCTGCCCGGGCACCACCGCGCCACTTCTTCGACGGCGATCACCGCGTCCATAAGGGTTCCGCCCTGGCCGCCGTCCTCTTCGGCGATGGTGATTCCGAGCAGCCCTTGCCCGGCCATCAGCTGCGCGACGTCCCAGGGATAGCCTTCGGCCCCCGCGCGCGCCTGGGCCCCAGGTGCAAGATGCTCTTGGGCGAAGCGCGAGACCGCGTCGCGAAACATCGCCTGTTCCTCGGTCGGCGTGAATTCCATGTCGATCACCCATTTCGGCGGCACCCCATTCTCGGGGCGCGCTTCAGCGCTGGCAACGAACAATCGCCGCCGACAGGCATCTTGCCAAGGCCCCGCCCGAGCACTATTACCGGGGGGCGTTCCACATCAGATCGATCGGATCCGTCGGTCGCCCGACGAACCGCCATGCCGGCTACGATTCTCGAAAAACCGGGCCACGGGGTCGCCGTCGTTCGCCTCAACCGGCCCGAGGCCCGAAACGCCATCAACTTGGAGATGCGCGCCGAGCTGACCGCGCACTTCCATGCGCTCGTGGTCGACGCCGATGTGCGCGCCATCGTGATTACCGGCGACGAAAAGGCGTTCGTCGGCGGCGCCGACATCGCCGAGATGTCCACGATGGACGCCGCCGACCATCTCAGCATCGACATGATGAACGTCTGGAACGCGATCCGTGCTTGCCCGAAACCGATCATCGCCGCCGTCCAGGGGTACGCGCTCGGCGGCGGGTGCGAGCTCGCTATGGCGAGCGATATCATCGTCGCAGGCGTTGGCGCGCGCTTCGGCCAGCCCGAGGTCCGGGTCGGCATCATGCCCGGCGCTGGCGGCACCCAACGCCTGACTCGAGCTGTGGGCAAGTTCCAGGCCATGCGCATGGTGCTTACCGGCGAGCTGGTCGGTGCCGCCGAAGCGCTCGGCATGGGCCTCGTCAGCGAAGTGGTCGCCGACGCCGAGGTCGTCGGCCGCGCGATCGAGATCGCACGGCGGATCGCCGAGTTGCCGCCCCTGGCGATCGTCCAGGCTAAGGAATCGGTCCTCGCCGCCGACAACATGCCGCTCGACGCAGGGCTAAGATACGAGCGCAAGGGCTACCAGCTCTTGTTCTCGACCGATGATCAGAAGGAAGGCATGAAGGCTTTTCTCGAAAAACGCACACCGCGGTTCAAGGGCAAATGACCGTCGCACCCGATTTGGACGCGCCCGACTTCGCGATCGGGATCGTCGGTGCCGGCGCCATGGGCCGCGGCATCGCCCAGGTCGCGGCCGCGGGCGGGTTCGACATCCGCATCACCGACGCCGCGCCCGACGCGGCGGAGGCGTCCGTTTCGTTCGCATCCCAGATGCTGCGCCGGGCCGCAGACAAGGGCCGGATGATGCCAGAAGAGGCCGAGGCGGCAATTACCCGGATGACCGTCGTCCCGGATATCGCCGGGCTCGCGGGTTGCGCGGTGGTGATCGAGGCCATCGTCGAGGACTTGGACGTCAAGCGTCAGATGTTCGCCGATCTCGAGGACGTGGTCTCGGCGTCGTGCATCCTGGCGACGAACACGTCGTCGCTGTCGGTCACCGCGATCGCTTCGGCGTGCGAAAACCCTGAGCGCGTAACCGGCTTCCATTTCTTCAACCCGGTTCCCCTGATGCGGGTGGTCGAAGTGATCGCCGGCCAGCGCACACAAGCGGACGCGTGCGAAGCGCTTTCCGCGATTGCCGAGCGATTCGGCCACAAGCCAGTACGGGCGAAGGACACGCCCGGGTTCCTCGTCAACCACGCCGGGCGCGCCTACGCCACCGAGGCGCTCGCGATCCTCGGCGACGGAATTGCCGAGCCGGTGGACGTGGACCGGATCATGCGCGATGCGGCCGGGTTCCGGATGGGTCCGTTCGAACTCTTCGACTTGACGGGCCTCGACGTCTCCCATCCGGTGATGGAGTCCATATTCGAGCAGTTCTACGCAGACCCGCGCTATCGCCCGTCGCCCGAGACCCGCCGCCGGCTCTCGGCGGGGCTCTTGGGACGCAAGAGCGGCGCCGGGTTTTACCGCTACACCGATGACAAGCCGGAAACGCCGCCCGAGCCCCCGGCGCCGGACGCGCGCCCCGAGCGAGTGTGGGTCAGCGGCGCCGAAGCGGACGGCCGCGCCCGGGTACTCGATCGGCTCGCGACCCTGAACGTCGGCATCGAGCTGGAAGACGGCGAGACACCAAGCAAGGCGGCGCTTTGCCTGACCACGCCGCTGGGCGCGGACGCCACGACGTCTGCGGTCCGCCAGGGGCTCAATCCGGCCCGTACGGTGGCGATCGACACCGTGGTCGGTCTGGACAAACGGGTGACGCTAATGGCCAACCCGTTGACGACGCGGGCCACGCGCGAGGGGGCGTGCGGCCTGTTCGCCGCCACCGGCGCCAAGGTGACGCTTATTGCCGATAGTCCCGGCTTCGTCGCCCAGCGGATTCTCGCCGCGATCGTCAATCTCGGCTGTGCCATCGCGCAAGCCGGGATTGCCGTTCCGGACGATATCGACGACGCGGTCCGGCTCGGGCTCGGGTATCCCCAGGGGCCTCTCGATCTCGGTGATTCCTTGGGCGCCGGGCGCGTGCTCACCGTCCTCGAAAATCTCCGCGACGCGACCGGGGATCCGCGCTACCGCCCGAGCCCGTGGCTCCGGCGAAGGGTCCAGCTCGGCCTGTCGCTCAAGTCTCCGGACGCTATAGCCTAGGGAGTAAAAAAATGCAGAACGCCTTTATCTACGACGGGATCCGGACGCCATTTGGACGCGACGCGGGTTGTCTTTCCGGGGTGCGCCCCGACGACTTGCTCGCCGATACCATCGTCGAGCTGTTCAAACGCGGCTCGTTCGCGATGGAAGACGTCGAAGACGTGATCATGGGCTGCACCAATCAGGCTGGCGAGGACTGCCGCAACGTCGCCCGCCACGCCACGCTTCTTTCAGGCCTGCCGACCGACGTCGCAGGGGTCACCGTGAACCGGCTTTGCGGGAGCGGGCTCGCCGCAACCCTGGACGCTGCGCGCTGCGCATCCGTCGGCATGGGCGATCTGTTCGTCTCCGGCGGCGTCGAATCGATGAGCCGGGCGCCCATCGCCATTGCCAAGGCGGAAAAAGCGTTCAGTCGCCAGGTTACCGTCTTCGACACGACCATCGGCGCCCGCTTTCCCAACCCCAAGGTGATCCAGCGCTACGGCAACGACACCATGCCCCAGACCGCCGATAACGTCGGAAACGAGTTGGGCATCTCCCGCGAAGAGGCGGACACATTCGCCCACTCATCGCAGCAAAAGTACGTCGCCGCCAAGGCCGACGGCTACTTCGAGGGCGAGTTGCGCGCGGTCGAGGTGCCGGGTCGGAAGCGTGGCGAGGTCGTGACGGTGACCGAGGACGAGCATCCCCGTCCCGACAGCACACTCGAGGAGATGGCGATGCTCCGGGCATTGTTCGAAGGGGGCCAGGTAACCGCGGGCAACGCATCAGGCATCAACGACGGCGCTTGCGCGCTCTTCGTCGGCACCGAAGCCGCGGGCGAGAAGGCGGGCGCCAAACCCTTGGCGCGCATCGTCTCGGGCGGCGTCGCCGGGGTCGAGCCGCGGGTGATGGGCTTGGGTCCGGTTCCGGCGGCGCGCAAGGCGCTGGAGCGCGCCGGCCTCGAGCTCAAGGACATGGACGTGATCGAGGTCAACGAGGCGTTCGCGACCCAGGTGCTTGGGTGCCTCAAACTGCTCGAGATCGCGTTCGACGATTCGCGGGTCAATCCCAACGGCGGCGCGATCGCGCTGGGCCACCCGCTGGGCGCCTCGGGTGCGCGGTTGGCGCTGACCGCGACCCGCCAGTTGCACCGCACGGGCGGGCGATACGCACTGGTGAGCCTTTGCATCGGCGTCGGCCAGGGGATCGCCGCGGTCCTCGAGCGTATCTAGCCGGCTCGGGAGAGCATCATGTTGGACGCCACCATTTACGACGGCATCCGCACGCCGTTCGGACGCCACGCGGGGTGTTTGGCCATGGTCCGGCCCGACGATCTCTTGGGCGATACCATCGCCGCGCTGATAAAACGCGCACCGTTCGAGGTGGACGACATCGAAGACGTGATCGCGGGCTGCACGAGCCAGGCCGGCGAGGACAGCCGCAACGTCGCCCGCCACGCCGCGTTACTGGCCGGGCTTGCGCCGGACATTCCGGGTCTCACGGTGCATCGCCAGTGCGGAAGCAGTCTCAACGCCGTCTTGGATGCCGCTCGCTGTGTCACGGTGGGCGCGGGTGATCTGTTCATGACCGGCGGCGTCGAGTCCATGAGCCGTGCGCCCGTCGTCGTGGGCAAGTCCGAGAAGGCGTTCGGGCGCGTGGTTCGGGCATTCGATTCCACCGGCGGCTTCCGATTTCCGAACCCCCGCTTCGTCAAAACCTACGGTGAGATCTCCATGCCCGAGACCGCCGACAACGTCGGGCGCGAATTGGGCATCGGGCGCGACGAATCGGACATCTTCGCGCTCGCCTCGCAACAGAAGTACGCCGCCGCCAAGGCGGATGGCTTTTTTGCGGACGAGTTGCGCGCGGTCGAGGTTCCGGGCGCCAAACGGGGCGAGACCCGGACGATCACCGACGACGAACACCCCCGTCCCGACACGTCGATGGAGAAGCTCGCGAAACTGAAGGCGCTCAACGCCGACGGTGTGGTAACGGCGGGCAACGCGTCGGGCGTCAACGACGGTGCCTGCGCGATTTACGTGGGATCACAGGCGGCCGGCGAGAAGGCCGGCGCCGAGCCGCTTGCGCGCATCATCTCCGGCGGCGTTGCCGGCGTCGAGCCCCGGATCATGGGCCTGGGACCCGTGCCCGCGTCCAGGAAGGCGCTTGCTCGCGCCGGCCTCGAGCTCAAGGACATGGACGTGATCGAAATCAACGAGGCGTTTGCGACCCAGGTGCTCGGGTGCTTGAAGCAGATGGGAATCGCCTTCGACGATACGCGCGTCAACCCCAACGGCGGTGCCATCACCATCGGCCATCCACTGGGCGCGTCGGGGGGGCGATTGGCCCTGACGGCCGCCCGCCAGCTCAAACGCTCGGGCGGGCGCTACGCGCTCGTGAGCCTTTGCGTCGGCATCGGTCAAGGGATCGCGGCCGTCTTCGAACGTCCCTGAGGTTGCGGCGTCAGCGCCCGGGGTGGCGGTCTTGGCCCCCGCGGTTGCGCGAAAGTTGGCCCTCGCGGAACGTAATGTAGGTGCCGGCTGCGAAGATCACGAAGCCGCCAGCCCAGGTCCACACCGTTGGAACCTCGGCGAACGCGGCGTAGCCGATGATCGCGACCCAGATCAGCTTGGTGAAGTCCAGCGGCAGGATGGCGGTCGCGTCCGCCTCTCTGAACGCCTGTGACATCGAAAGCTGGCGCACGACACCGACCGCGCCGAGCCCGGCGAGCCAGGCGAGCTGGCCGAGGCTCGGCGTTTGCCACACCGGGATCGCCGCCACCGCCGCCATGGGGGTGTTCAAAAGCCCAAGAATGAGGATCTGCGTCAGGCTCGATTCGGTCCGTGCGAGCGCCTTGACGGTGATCATGGCTCCGCCCCAGGCGACGGCGAAGCCGAGGACCAGCAGCGATCCCGGTTCGACCGCCTCGAGCCCCGGGCGGAACACGAGCCAGGTGCCGGCAAAGCCCACCAGAAGCGCGCCGAGGCGTCGCGCCCGCATCCGTTCACCAAGGAGTGCGACCGCGAGGACAGTCGCGAACAAGGGCGCCGAAAAACTGAGCGCCGCCACCTCTGCCAGCGGTGAGATGCTCAGCGCCATGATCATGAATAACGAGGCGGTGACGTTGAGGGCAGCGCGCAGCGCGTGCATCGGTAGCCGCTGGGTCTTGAGCGGTGCAAGACCGCTTCGGAAGTAGACCGGCGTCAAATACAGCACGCCAAACGCGGAATGGACGAAGGCGATTTCGAACGGGTGAACGTCGGCGGATAAGTGCCGGACGATGCCGTTGAAGATCGCGACCGTGAAGGCGGAAATCAGCATCCACCCCATGCCGCGGATCGTCCCCGGCGTCGCCGCCATCCTCTTCATGCTTGTGGCAAGGGCGCGCATCATTGTGCTTCTCGCCTCGCCTTCGGGGCGGCTGTGGCGGGTGCGAGGGTTCGATGGCGCATGGATCGGCGGGACTTGGCGTTCGCGAAGGGCCGCAGCATGGGTGTCGCCGTGCTACTCGTCAAACGACGTGATTGCGCGCAAGGCGCGCACCAGCCGAGTGCGTAGATGGACTCGCGATTAGCACCGTGCCAGTGTCGGCGCCATGACGGAACCTTTGAACCCCGAGCACGCGCCCGGTCGTAGCGCCGAAGTGCCGTACGGCTGGCTGGTCGTTGCCGCGTCCATGGTCTTGATGGCGGTCTGCTCGGGCGGCATGTATCTCGTCGTGGTGGCCTTGAAGCCGATCGCGGCCGAGTTCGACTGGCCGCGGTCGATCCCGTCCTTGGCCTACGCGGCCATCATGGCCGGCATGGGAATCGGAGGCATCCTCTGGGGCCGGGTTTCCGACCGGATTGGCGCCGGCCCACCGGCGGCGATGGCCGTGGTCGCGGTGGCGACGGGGGCCATCATCGTTGGCGCGAGCGACGGGCGATTCCAATTCCTGGCCACCCACGGCTTGATGTTCGGATTCCTCGGCAACGCCGCGCTGTTCACCCCGCTTCTGGCCAATACGACGCGATGGTTCGACCGCCGCCGCGGCTTGGCGGTCGCCTTGGTGGCGAGCGGCCAAGGCCTCGCGGGTGCGGTTTGGCCACCGGTCTTCCGCTATCTCATCGAAACCGAGGGGTGGCGGGGCGCCTATGAGACGTTCGCCATCGTTTCGTTGGCTATCGCGTTGCCGACGACCATTTTTCTCTTTCGCCGCCCCGCGATCGCGCCGGGCGATGCGGGCGTCGGGGTTGCATGGGAAGGAGATACCATCCTTGGGTTTGCGCCCATAACCGTGCTCGCGATTTTGGGCCTCGCCATCGTCGGTTGTTGCGTCGCCATGGCCATGCCGATCGTGCACGTGGTCGCGCACGCGAGCGATTTCGGCCATCCCACCATCCGTGCCGCCGAGATCCTTGCCGTTCTACTGGGTTGCACGTTTATCAGCCGCATCGCGTGGGGTCTGATCTCGGACTGGATCGGCGGGCTCAGCACGCTTTTCTACGGTTGTCTCGCCCAGATCGTCACGCTTTCCATGTACCTCGTCATCGACGGGCTTGCCGCGCTCTACATTGTCTCGGCGTTGTTCGGGCTCGGGTTCGGGGGCATCATTCCCAGCTATACCATCGTGATCCGCGAGCTTTTTCCGGTCCACGGCATTGGTTGGCGCATCGGCGCGGTCTACTTATTCGGCACCATTGGAATGGCGTTGGGCGGCTATCTCGGTGGCGCCATCTTCGACGTGTCGGGCTCGTACCAAGTCGCGTTCGCGGTCGGGGTCGCCTTCAACGTCGCCAATTTGGCGCTTCTCACGATCCTAATGTGGCGGCGGGCGCGGCCCGTTATGCAGGCCGCGGTTTCCTGAGGTGACGAAGCTTCCTGTACTCGTGATCGCGCGGTTGGCGTATGCGTACGTGTGGGAGAATCGGCGGAAATTCCTGGCGCTCGCCTTTCCCGCGATCGTGGTGCTCGGCATAACGACCGGACTGTTTTCGGGCGTCCTGTACCTCGCCTTTCCGGGCGTCGTCGAATCACCGGGCTCGGCACCAGGAGAGTCGTTGGAAAACGTCCTTGCGATTCCGCTGATCATGACAATTCTCGTGGCGGCTGCGTTTCTGACGATGTTCGCAGTCGCTTGGCACCGGCACTGCCTGGTTGCCGGCGAGCGGCCGAGTGTCCGCAACACCTTGCGCTGGGGGGCCCGGCAAACGCGTTTTCTCTTAACCGCCATCGGGCTTGCGGTTTTGGTGATGATCTCGACGACCGCCGTTGTTGTCGTTTGGGTGGTTCTGAGCCCCTCGGGCGCTTCGGTCTCGGTCCTTCCGGCTGCATTGATGGCCTTGGTCCTCAGCAGCTATCTGTATGCGCGCTTCTCCGTCCTGTTTCCGGCGACCGCCCTCGATCGGACCATGGGCGTTCGCGACGCTTGGGCCATGACCAAGGGAAACGGATGGCGTCTGCTCGCCATCGTCTTGATGGCGATGATCCCGGCCAGCGTCGCAGCCACCATCGTTCAATTAATTCTCAGCGGCCTCGCAGTGGCGGTTGGGCTTGAAGCCGCGCTCACGGCGAACTTGTTGGTCGCGCTTGTCGATCAGACCTTTACGTTGACGGGAACGGCGCTCGGCGTGACCGCTCTTTCGATCGCCTATCGCGCACTCGAGACGGGCGCGCGCGGCGGACAGGTGGATCTGATCGCGTAGCCGTCGGTAGGCGATCGAGGCAACGTAGGAGGTATGAGATGGCGATCATTCATGGCCGCACGGATTCGGGAAACGTGCAGCGCGTCATGTGGGCTTGCACGGAAGCGGGCTTCGCGGTCGAGCGCACCGACGTGGGCGGGAAGTTCGGCGGCAACGACACGCCCGAGTACTTGACCATGAATCCGAACGGCCTGGTGCCCGTGCTCGAGGACGGCGCATTCGTGCTGTGGGAATCGAACGCCATCATCCGCTACGTGGCCGAGGTCTACGGCGGCCCGCCCCTGTATCCTGCGGATGCGAAAGCCCGCGCCATCGCGAACCAGTGGATGGGTTGGTCCAACACGGCGATGAACACGCCACTGGTCCCGCTGTTCGTAGGGATGGTGCGCACGGCGCCCGCGGACCGTGATGCGGGGGTGATCGAACGCGCGCGCCTGGAGGTGGCGCGGCACTGGGCCATGCTCGACGCCCATCTCGCCGACCGCGCCTTCGTTGCCGGCGACGCGTTCTCGATCGGAGACATCCCCTTGGGCGCCAGCGTGTACCGGTGGTTCGCCATGGACATCGAACGCCCGGACCATGCGAACGTGGCTGCGTGGTACGAACGCCTCGCCGAGCGCCCGGCCTACCGCGAGCACGTGATGCTGCCGCTCAGCTAGTGATTTGGGGCCCGCTGAACGGATCGGCGACGCCTTCGGGTAGGCCGATCTCGAAGGTGTTCAGGATCATCGCGAACATGGCGTAGTAGCCGTTGATCGCGGTCAGCTCGACGACGCCTGCTTCATCGAAACGCGCGAGCGCGCGACCATAAAGCGCGTCGTTCACCCGCCGCGTTTCCTGAAGCTCGGTCGAGAAGTCGTAGACGAGTTCGGCTTCGGCGTCGGCGAAGTCGGGACGGCGCCCCTCGGCGACGGCTTGGGCGATCGCCTCAGCCAATCCCGCGGCAATCGCGATTGGGTAATGCGCGTGCCATTCGTATGCGCAGTTCCAGGCTCGGGCGGTGATCAGGATCGCGAATTCGCGCAAGTGGTCCGGAAACGCGCTCTCGAATCGCAAGAACGCGCCGAGGCTCTGGATCCGACCGGCCAGCGCCGGGCTGCGAAGCAGTGCCTGGTAGGGCGGGCTTACACGCCCGCGGGGGCCCGACGCGATCGCGTCGAAAACGGCCGCCGTCGCTTCGTCCAGCCGGGAGCGCTCGAGGGGTGGTAAGCGGCTCATCGCGGCCCCCCGGGGCCTCGCCGCTCGCTAATCGGCGTCGACATGCCCGGCCCCAGTGGCACCTCGAACGCGTTCAAGACCAGCGAAAGCATCGCATAGAGGCCAAGGGTACAAACGACCTCGATCAGACCCTCCTCGCCGACGGCATCGCGGGCCCGGGCGAAGGTGGCGTCGGCGACCCAGCGCGTCTCCAGGAGCTCGCGGCAGAAGGCATGGACCGCGGCTTCGTCGTCGGCCCGGAAATCGGGCTCCAGCCCTTGCGCCAAGGCGGCGATGACGGCGTCGTCGAGGCCCGCTTTTCGGGCTTGGGGTTCGTGCGAAAGCCACTCGATCTCGGTTTCCCAGTGGCGCGCGTTGATCAGGATCACGAGCTCGCGGATCCGCTTCGAGAGCGTACCCTCGCCGCGCAGAAACTGGTTCACCTGATTGACGGCGTCGGCCAAACGCGGCGAATGCAGAAGCACCTTGAACGGCCCCTCAAGACGCTCCCACGGGCCCGCCGCCATCCAGTCGTAGAAGCGCCGTTGTTCGTCGGTCATGGCGCCCGTCTCGATCTCGGTCAGTCGCGTCACGGCTTCAACTCCCGTTGTTCGTATGGAGGGTGCGCGCGCGCCCTCTCAGTCGCACTTGGCCGTAAGCCCCCCGTCCACCACGATCTCGGTGGCGGTGACGTACTTCGCCTCGTCCGAGGCGAGATAAAGGGCCGCATAGGCGACGTCCCAGGCGTCGCCCTGTTTGCCCATGGGAATGCGGGCGTCGCGCGACGCGATCAGCGCCGCGACGTCGCCATCGGTCCGATCGCGCGCGAGCCTTGCTTCCACCAGGGGCGTGTGCATCTGGCCGGGGACCACCGTGTTGCAGCGAATCCCCTTCTTCGCGTACTCCAGTGCCACCACTTTCGAGAATCGGATCAGCGCCGCCTTGGCGGCGTCATAGGCGATGTGCCAGCTTCCCGTCCAGCGGATGCCGGAGACCGATGCGACGTTGACGATGGCGCCGCCGTCCTGGCGCTCCATCACCGGCAACACGTGGCGGCAGGCGAGGAAGACGTGGTTCAAGTTGTGGTCCATCTGGCGGTCCCACGTCTCCTTGGTCATGGACGCGGCGCCCCCCGGCGCCGAGCCGCCGACGTTGTTGTGGAGGATGTCGATGTGCCCGAAGGCGTCCAGACAGGCCGCGACGATCGCCTCGACCGCGCCTTCGTCAGTAACGTCGGCTTGGTGAACGGCGCACGCGCCTCCTTCCTCTTCGATGATGGCGCGGGTTTCGTCCGCGGCCGCCGTATCGATGTCGACGGCGAAAATGCGCGCGCCTTCGCGCGCGAACAACACTGCGGTCGCCTTGCCGTTGCCCCAGCCGGGGCCGGCCGAGCCGGCGCCGGTCACGATCGCGACCTTGTCCTTAAGGCGCCCTGCCATGCTCGACCTCCATTTTTTTGCTTCGATGACGCCCTTGCATCGGCGGCCCGGACAGTAGGACGGCCACCCTAGTCGATCAACGGCCATCTTGCGGCGCGTCCGGTGTCGGTCGGGGGCGCTCGTTTCCTGCGCCTTCGTGGTCCAGGGCTTGTTTTTCGCGATAAGCGATGTAGACCACGGCCGAGAAGATCATGGTGCCGCCCAGCCAGGTCCAGACCTCGGGCACCTCGGCGAACAGAATGAACCCGAAGATGGCCGCCCAGATCAGG
>JASLLV010000033.1 GCA_030746935.1 Rhodospirillales bacterium
CCGGCGGCCCCGCGCCGGCGCGGGGCCGCCGGCGTCCGCGGTCCACGAACGCCAGAGACCGCCCAAGGGGATCTAGTCTTGGCCGACGTTCTCTTCACCAACTTCGATCTCCTGGATACGAGGGCGGGAGTGGCCAGGACCGGACACCAGGTGCTGGTCTCAGGCAACCGGATCGCCGAGGTCTCGGAAGGCGCAATCGAGGCGCGAGGCGCAGAAGCGATCGATCTCGGCGGGCGGACGCTGATGCCGGGAATGATCGACTGCCACAACCACGTCTCGAATCAGATCCTCCCAGGGCCGCCGACCATGCTCCCGTCGCTCGCGCTGGCCACCCAGGCCGATGTCCTCGGCGGCATGCTCATGCGCGGCTTCACCACGCTCCGCGACACCGGCGGCGCCGATCTCGGCCACAAGATGGCGGTCGACCAAGGTCTCATCACCGGACCGCGCCTGTTCGTCTCGGGGCGAACCATCAGCCAGTCGGGCGGACACGGGGATGCGCGAACCGGCGCCGATCTTTCCGATCCCTGCCTCTGCGTGCATTTGGGCGGCGGCATCGGCCGGGTCGCCGACGGCGTTGCCGAGGTCCGCCGCGCCGTCCGCGACGAGATCCGTCTCGGCGCCGATCAAGTCAAGGTCATGGGCTCGGGCGGGATCGCGTCCGCGGCCGATCCGATCGAGCAATTGCAATACTCATTCGCCGAACTCGAGGCGGCCGTCGACGAAGCGGCGCGCTCGCACAAGTACGTGTGCGCGCACGTCTACCCGGACGACGCCATCCGCCGCTGCATCGACGCCGGCGTGCGCACGATCGAGCACGGCAACTTGCTCGAAGAAGAGACCGCGCGGCGAATGGCGGCGGCCGGCGCCTACTTGGTGCCGACCCTGATCGCGTTTCGTCTGCTCGATCGGTTCGGACCCGAGATCGGGTATACGAACGAGCAGATGGAGAAGACCCAAATCGTGCTTTCGGCGGGAACGCGCTCGCTCGAAATCGCACGCGCCGCCGGCGTAAAAATGGCCTATGGCACCGACATCGCGTTCTGGCACGAGTATCAGACGGAGGAATTCCTGGTGCGGGCCGAGGTGCTGAGCGCGGCCGAGATCATCCACAGCGCGACCGTCATCGGCGCCGAGGTGGTTCGCATGGATGGCCAACTCGGTGTGATCGAGGCGGGCGCGCTCGCCGATCTGTTGGTGGTCGAGGGCAACCCGCTCGAGGACCTTGGGCTATTGCAGAATCAAGGCGCGCACATTGCCGCCATCATGAAGGACGGAGTGTTCGCCAAGAACGACCTCGTGGCGTGAGCTGTGGCGGCCGCACGATTCCGTGATCCCGGCGAGCGTGATCGCGCCAAACCATAACCGACGTCCTATTCACCCACATGACGCTGCTCGACACCCATGAAGGATGTTTGCGCGCCGGCCAGCAGGTTCTCGTGAAAGGCGGCGCATAGCCGCCGTCTCGGGCGAGCGGGAGACCGCAACCGGCGTGCCGCCCGGCAGTCGGCAGAGGCGGCGCTTGACACCGGTCCGGAACACATTATACTTAACCAAATGGTTAACTATAATGTTCGCTCTCTGAACCGGACCTTCGCCGCACTCGCCGATCCGACCCGGCGGGCCATTCTCGCCCGGCTCGCCGAGGGAGAGGCGACGGTCGGGGTTTTGGCGGACCCGTTCGACGTCTCGTTGCCGGCGATATCCAAGCACTTGCGGGTTCTCGAGGGCGCCGGCCTGATCACCCGGCGAAAGCTGGGACGCGTGCGCCGCTGCGCGATCCTGCCAGGCCCGATCATGGCCGCCGACGCGTGGATCAACCATTACCGGCAGTTCTGGGAGAGACAATTCGATTCGTTGGAGAGCTATCTGGACGAGAATCCGAGCCCGAAGGGAGGAGAAGATGACGAATCCGCAGACGATCCAAACGACTGATGATCGGCCGGTGCTCCGGCTGATTCGAACGTTTCAGACCCCGCGCGAGGCGGTGTTCGACGCCTTCACCAAGCCCGACGAGCTGGCCAAGTGGTGGGGGCCCAAGGGGATGACCACGCCGGTCGCGGAAATCGATCTTCGCGTCGGTGGCGCGTACCGGTTCGACATGGCCGAGCCCGGCGGGAACATCCACCGTCTCACCGGCGTCTTTCGCGAGGTGCAACGCCCCCAAAAGCTGGTCTACACCTGGATCTGGGAGCAAGGCGACATGGCCGGCGTCGAGAGCCTGGTGACGATCGATTTTGCCGATCTGGGCGCGGCCACCGAGCTTACGCTGACCCACGAGTTGCTGCCGAGCGAGCGCGCCTGCGAGCTTCACGAGCAGGGTTGGACGAGCTCGTTCGACTGTCTCGACGAAACCCTGACGGGAGCCTGAGACCATGGCCGCCATCAAAATTTTCGGCGTGCCGCAAAGCTCCTACGTCTGGTCGGCGCGCATGACGCTCGAGGAGAACGGGATCGCCCACGACCTCGAGCCCCACGACCTCAAGGACCCGGCCTACCGTGCGCTCCATCCCTTTGCCCGCATGCCCGCGTTCCGGAGCGGCGACGTCACGCTGTACGAAACGGCGGCGATCATGGCCTACGCGGACGACGTGCTCGGAAAGGGCGCCTTGACGCCCTCGGACGGCGCCGACCGCGCGCGCATGATCCAGTGGATGAGCGCGGTCATCGACTATTTCTACCCCGATATCATCCGCCGCTGCGTCCTCGAGTACGTCTTTCCGTCGGGGCCGAACGGCCAGCCGGACCGCGGCAAGATCGAAGCCGGCCTCGAGGCCGCCCGCCACTGGCACCCATGCTTCAGAAAAATGGGTAGGTGACCAGCCCGTCGGCGAGTTTGGGATCGAACCACGTGGACTTGGGCGGCATCATCAGGCCGCGATCGGCGATCGCCATCAGATCGCGTAGCGACGTCGGATAAAGCGCGAAGGCGACCGCCGCCGCACCACCATCCACGGCGCGCTCGATGTTTGCGAGCCCGTCCGCGCCACCGGCGAAGTCGATCCGCGAATCGCGGCGCACATCGACAATCCCGAGAATTGGCTGCAGCAGGTGCTCGCCCAGCACGCTCACGTCGAGCGCAGCGATGGTGTCTTGCGGTCGAGGCGCGTCCTGGCGCAACGCGAGGCGGTGCCAGCCGCGTTCGAGATACATGGCGAACTCGCCAGGCCCGCGGGGCTCGGCGCGGCCATCGGCCGGCGTTACTTCGAACCGTTCGCGAACCGCGGCAACGAAGGCCTCGGGCGAAAGGCCACCCAGCGAACGAATCAGGCGGTTGTACGCGAGGACGCGCACCTGGTCGTCGGGGAAGCTCGCGATCAGAAAGGATCCCCACGCCTCGTCCTCGCCGCCACCGGGCGTCCGCCGCCGGTCCGCGACCCGCGCCGCCGCCGCCGAGCGGTGGTGGCCGTCGGCAATATAGATCGCGACCATGCCCTCGAAGGCCTCGGTCAAGCGCGAGATGTCGGTACGATCGTCAATCACCCACAAGGCATGGCGGACGCCGTCGGCGTCGGTTACATCGTTTGCCGGCCGGCCGTCGCAAATCCGCTCCGTGATCCCGTCAACCTGGGAATCGGCACGATGGACGGCGAACACGAGCCCCGTCTGGGCGTCGACCGCGTCCATGTGCCGTGCCCGATCCTCTTCCTTCTCGGGCATGGTCGCCTCGTGACGGCGGATACGGCCGCTTTCGTAGGCCGCGATCGAAGCCGCCGAGACGATGCCGGTCTGCTGGTGGCCCTCGCACGCCACGCGATAGACATAGTATCGCGGGCCCGCATCCCGCCTCAGCACGCCCTCGTCCACCATCTTCCGAAGCGCGCGGCGGGCGCCCTCGTAAGTCTCCGCACCGTCGGCTCCGGGCGCGAGATCGATCTCGGCTCGGGTCACGTGGAGGAAACTCCACGGCTTGCCAGCCGCGTGGGCGCGCGCGTCGGCGACGCTCAAGACGTCATAGGGCGGCGACGCGACGTCCGCAGCCCGCGCCGCGGACGGCCGGAGCCCCGCGAAGGGGCGAATTAGGGTCACTTACTGGGCCGCGATCGGCGGCAGGCCCGCGAAACCTTCCGCGAGCACGCTGTCGGCGAGTTCCTCGTCGACGAGCGTGCCTGCGAGATAGTCCGTATAGGCCTGCATGTCGAAATGCCCGTGGCCACAGAGGTTGAAGAGAATCGTTCGCGCCACGCCCTCTTCCTTGCACACGAGCGCCTCGTCGATCACGGCCTTGACCGCGTGCATCGGTTCCGGGGCGGGAACGATTCCTTCCGCTTTTGCGAACTGAACGCCCGCGGCGAAGCATTCTCCCTGGCGATAGGCGCGCGCTTCGATGAGGCCGAGTTCCTTGAGATGGCTGACCATGGGCGACATCCCATGGTAGCGGAGCCCGCCCGCATGAATGCCGGACGGCACGAACTGCGATCCTAGTGTGTGCATCTTCACGAGCGGGGTCAGGTGGCTCGTATCCCCGAAGTCGTATGCGTACCGGCCGCGCGTGAGGCTGGGGCACGCGGCCGGCTCGGCGGCGATGATGCGCACGTTCTGGCCGTCCCGGAGCTGGCGCCCCAAGAAGGGGAATACGCTGCCCGCGAAGTTGCTGCCGCCGCCCGTGCACCCCACTACGATGTCAGGGTAGTCGCCAGCTATTTCCATCTGCTCGATCGCCTCGCGGCCGATCACGGTTTGATGCAGGAGCACGTGGTTGAGCACGCTGCCGAGCGAATACTTGGTGTCGTCGTTCTGGGCCGCGACCTCCACCGCTTCCGAGATGGCGATCCCGAGGCTGCCCGTAGACGTCGGGTCCTTGGCGAGGATCGCACGACCGGTCGCGGTCTCCTCGCTCGGGCTCGCCACGCAGCGTGCGCCGTAGGCTTCCATGAGAGCCTTGCGGTAAGGCTTTTGCTCGAAGCTCACCCGCACCATGTAAACGTCGATCTCGAGCCCGAACAGCGCGCCCGCGAATGCCAGCGCCGAGCCCCATTGCCCGGCCCCGGTTTCGGTGGCGAGGCGCGCGGTCCCCTCCTCCTTGTTGTAGAAGGCCTGGGCGACGGACGTATTCGGCTTGTGGCTGCCCGCCGGGCTGACTCCTTCGTACTTGTAATAGATCTTGGCCGGCGTCTCGAGCGCCCGTTCCAGCCCGCGCGCCCGATAAAGCGGTGTCGGCCGCCACAGGCGATAAACGTCCCGCACCGGACCGGGAATTTCGATCTCTCGCTCGGTGCTCACCTCCTGGCCGATCAGCGCCATCGGAAACAGCGGCGCCAGGTCGTCCGGGCCGACGGGCTGGCCGGTGCCCGGATGCAGCACCGGCGGCGGCGGTTGTGGAAGGTCGGCGGCAATGTTGTACCAAGCCTTCGGAATCCGATCCTCGGCCAGCACGTACTTGACGGTGTCACTCATTTCGGATCCCCCACAGATTTCCCTGCCGCTCGATGGGCGGCGGGATCGCCCGGCGGTGGGCGGACGGCGTGTGCCGTCCGCGTCCGCTCAACTCTTTTCAATGCGGAGCGCGACGAACCGCAGCCCGCCACGCTTACTTTCGACGAGCAGGAGGACCGACTTCTGGCCAGCCGATCGCGCCTTTTCGACCTTGGTCGCCAAGTCTCGGGGCGAGGCGACTTCTTCCTGGCTGACCTCGACAATGACGTCGCCGGGGCGCAGGTCCTTGTCGGCGGCGGGTCCGGACGCGTCCACGTCGGTGATCACGACCCCCTTGGCGTCCTCTTCGAGCTCGAAGCGATCGCGAAGCGCCGGCGTCACCTCGGAAAGGGTGAGACCGATGTCCTCGTTGGCGGTCTCGCCGCTCTCGGTGCGTGACGCGATCACGGTCTCTTCTTCCTTCAACTCGCCGACGGCGACGGTCAGACGGGTCTCACCGCGATCGCGCCAAACGACGACCGAAACGTCGCGCCCGACCGGTGTCTCGGCAACGATTCGGGGCAGTCGGCGCATTTTCTCGACCATGCGGTCGGCGAACTCGACGATGACGTCGCCCGCCTTGACGCCGGCCTGCTCCGCCGGGCCGCCCTCGATCACGCTCGCGACCAGGGCGCCCCGGGGCCGGTCGAGTCCGAGGGTCTCGGCGAGCTCATCGGTCACCGTCTGGATGTGCACGCCGAGCCATCCGCGGCGCACCTCGCCCGAATCGAGAAGTTGGTTGATCACCGGTTCGGCCGTGCCGCTCGGAATGGCGAAGCCGATGCCGACGCTGGCCCCCGTCCGCGAGAAAATCGCGGTGTTGATCCCGATCACCTCGCCGTTGGTGTTGAACATCGGACCACCCGAGTTGCCGGGGTTGATCGAGGCGTCGGTCTGAAGGAAATCGTCGTAGGGACCTGCGTTGATGTCGCGCCCCCTGGCCGAGATGATCCCCGCCGTCACCGTTCCGCCGAGCCCGAACGGGTTGCCGATGGCGATGATCCAGTCGCCCACCCGCGTCGTGTCCGAATTCCCGAAACGCACCGCGTGCAGTTCGCCTTCGGGTTCGACCTTGAGCACGGCAAGATCTGTCTTCGGGTCGCGCCCCACGAGCGTCGCTTCGAGACGGCGATTGTCGTGCGTGATGACGGTGATCTCGTCGGCTTCCTGGATGACGTGGTTGTTGGTCACGACGTAGCCGTCGGAATCGATGATGAAGCCCGAGCCCAGCGACGTCGCCCGCCGGGTACCCTGGGGCGGCTGATTGCGCTCGAAGAACTCCTTGAAGAACTCCTCGAACGGCGAACCGGGCGGAAGCTGCGGCAACTCGGGACCGGTGCGGCCTTCGATGCGCTGGGTCGTCGAGATATTGACCACGGACGGCAACAGCTTTTCCGCGAGATCGGCGAAATTCTCGGGTGCGGCGGCGAGGGCCGCGCCGGTCGTCAAAAACCCGGCCAGGAAGGCCAAGAGCGCTACGTTCGCCGCCGTTCGGGTCCACGCCCGGATCGGCCCGTTTCGGGGGCCGGGGGTGCCGTTCGCCTGGTTCATCGCGCGAATCACGACATTCTTCTCCTTAGGTGCAATTCGGGCGGCCGCCATCATAGACGATATCCGCGTGCCTGCCATTTAGTCTTCACGTCCGAGGCATGCAAGACCGGTCGCTATATCATTGGTTCGCGCCTACTTCAGCCCCTGACGAGCCAGACGATCCCCACCCCGGCCGCGGCCATGGCCAAGCCGGCGTTGCGAAGCCGGCTCGGCGGTTGCGTCTGCAGAACCGCCATCATCCGCTTCATGCCGTCGGGGAAGAGCGCATACAACGTTCCCTCGATCGCGATGGCGAGCGCGAGCGCCGTCAAGAGATCGGACATGGTGCCTCGCGTGAAATTGGCGTATCGGGCGCCGGCCGGGCTCGGTCCACGACCCGACCCGGCGGTCCGGACGCCGGCGAAGGCTGCGCCTATTGCCCCGTCGATTGCTCGCCGGCGATGTCTCCGAAGAACCGGAAGAAGTCGCTGTCGGGGCTCAACACCAAGGTCGTGTCGTCCGGGCCCATCGACTTGCGGTAGGATTCGAGCGAGCGCAGGAACGAATAGAACTCGAACCCCGTGTTATGCGCCTCGCCGAGAATCCGCGTCTGTGCCGCCTCGCCGTCGCCGCGCAGGACCTCGGATTTCTGGTTCGCGTCGGCCAATATCACCGTCTTCTTCTTGTCGGCGGTGGCGGTGATTCGCTGCTTGATTTCGTCGCCCTCGGCGCGCAGCAGGTTGGCCTCGCGCTCGCGCTCCGAGCGCATCCTGTCGAAGACGTTGTTTGCGATTTCCTCGGGCAGGTCGGTACGCCCGATGCGCACGTCGACGATCTCGATGCCGAACTGATCCTCGGCGACCGTATTCACCTCGACGTGGATACGGCGCATGATGTTGTCGCGCTCGGGTGACAGCAGGTCGGTCAAGGGGTGCAGACCGACCACGTTGCGAACGCTCGAGTTCAAGGTCGCCCCGAGGCGATCGCGGAGCCGCGTCTCGTTGTTCGCCGACTGATAGAAACGCAACGGATCGATGATGCGGTAGCGCGCGAAGGCGTCGACGTTGATGCGCTTTTGGTCCGAAAGCAGGACCTGTTCGGCCGGCGGGTCCATGTCGAGGATGCGCTTGTCGAAGCTGACGACGTTCTGGACGAAGGGAATCTTCACGTTGAGGCCCGGTTCGCGGATCACCCGCTTCGGATCACCTAACTGAAGCACGATCACCTGTTCGCGCTGGTCGACGGTGAACAGCGCGGCGAAGGCGACGACGCCGAGCGCGATGACGATCAGCCCGAAGATCGCTGTCGGGGTTCTCATTGGTTGGTGCCCCCAGTGGCGCGTTTGCGAAGCTCGTTCAACGGAAGGTAGGGAACGACCCCTGTGCCGCCTTCCGCCCCGGAGTCGATGATGACTTTCTCGGTGCCTTGCATCACTTCTTCCATAGTCTCCAGATAGAGCCGCTGGCGCGTGACTTCGGGTGCGATCTTGTAAGATTGGTAAACCGCGAGGAAGCGCTGCGCCTGGCCTTCGGCCTCGCGCACCAGCTTCTCCTTATAGGCGGTCGCCTCCTGGATGATCTTCTCGGCCTCGCCGCGCGCCGTCGGCACGACCCGGTTTTCGTAGGCCTGAGCCTCGTTCTGCTTGCGCTCCTTATCCTGGCGGGCGCGCTGTACCTCGTTGAAGGAGTCGATGACCGCGCCGGGGGGGTCAACCTTCAACAGCTTGACTTCGGAGATCAAAATGCCCGCGCCGTAGATGTCGAGAATGTCCTGCAAGAGGGTGCGGGTCTTCTGCTCGACCGGGGTTCGCCCCCCCGTCAGCGCTTGTTCCAGGGTAGTTTGACCGATCACTTCGCGCATGGCGCTTTCGGCGACTGCCTTCACGGTCGACTCGGGGTTGCGGATGTTGAACAGGAACTGGCCCGCGTCCTTGATCCTCCAGAAAACGGTGAAGTCCAAATCGGCGATGTTCTGATCGCCCGTGAGCATCAGGCTTTCCGCGGGCACGTCGCGGATCGTGCTCGAGGTTGCCCGCCCGATCTCATCGGCGCCGCGTAGCCCGACCTCGACGCGGTTGATCTGCTCGACGTTGGGCGTCATCTTGGCGCCGATCGGCGACGGGAAGAACCAATTCAGGCCCGGCTCCGTGGTCTGGATCCAGCGGCCGAACAATAGCACCACTCCTTGCTCGGCGGGTTGAACGCGGTAGAAACCGCTAGCAAGCCAGATCGCCGCGATCGCGATCGCGATGAGCGCGATTCCTTTCGCCGATCCCATCCGGCCGGGCATCATGCGCTTGAACCGGTCCTGGCCGCGGCGCAGGATTTCCTCGATATCGGGCGGTTGCGGGCCGGCCGGCCCGCGACCCCAGGGGCCTTGACCGCCGCCCTGTGGGCTCCATGCCATGAGAAACGCTCCTTTGTGCCGCCACGTCCGCCGCGCGGTGTCGAAGCGGCGTTCGCAACCTTGAGCACGCGGCGTGAGCGCTTATATCTAGGGGACCCGCACAGCGGATCGGATGCGCTCACCCTTGCGCATGCTTATAGGTTAGCGAAGCGGATCGCGCAACGCCAGCCCCGCCCGTGGGCGGGCCTGGGCGCTGGGGAGGAAGCATCGACCATGGCGGACGTCACGGAAACGCAAATTCTCGAAGCGTTGAAAGAGATTCGCGATCCCGATCGCGGCTCCGACATCGTCACTCTCGGAATGGTGTCGGGCCTTCAGGTGCGGGACGGACACGTGGCCTTCGCCGTCGAGGTCGACGCTAAGCGCGGACCCCAGCTCGAAGGCTTGCGCAAGCAGGCGGAAGGGGTTGTTCATCGCCTTCCCGGCGTGCTTTCCGCGACCGTCGTTCTTACCGCCGAAAGGCCCGCCGAGGCCGCCGGCGGCGCGTCCGGTCCGGCCCCCGGGGCCGCCCGCCCGCCCGCCGCGATGCTGTTGCCCGAGATCGGGGCCATCGTCGCGATCGCTTCGGGAAAGGGCGGCGTCGGCAAGTCGACGACGGCCGCCAATTTGGCGCTCGCGCTGCATGCGGGCGGATTTGCGACCGGCGTGTTGGACGCCGATATCTACGGTCCCTCGATCCCGCGCATGTTGGGGATATCGGCGCGACCGACGACGACCGACGACAACAAGCTCGAGCCCATGGAGAATTACGGCATCAAGTGCATGTCCATGGGCTTCCTGGTCGACGAAGAGACCCCGATGGTCTGGCGTGGTCCCATGGTGGGCATGGCGCTCGAGCAGATGATGCGCGACGTGAACTGGGGGGCGCTCGACATCCTCGTCGTCGACATGCCGCCGGGTACCGGCGACGCCCAGCTCACCATGGCCCAACGCGTACCGCTCGCGGGCGCGGTCATCGTCTCGACGCCGCAGGACATCTCGCTCGTCGACGCCCGCAAGGGCCTCAACATGTTCCGCAAGGTGGACGTCCCCGTCCTCGGCATCGTCGAGAACATGAGCTACTTCGTCTGCCCCCACTGCGGCACGCGGTCGGAGATTTTCGACCACGGCGGCGCGCGCCGCGAAGCGGACCGGCTGGAGGTCGATTTCCTGGGCGAGATTCCGTTGGACATGGCGATCCGCGAAACCTCGGACAGCGGCCATCCCATCGTCGTTTCCGACCCCGAAGGCGACCACGCCAAGGCCTATCTCAAGATCGCCCGGACCATCGGCGCCAAGATCGCTCAAGCGCGCGAGGCCGGGGCCGCATCACGGCCGAGAATCGTCGTCGAATAAAGGTGCCGGCGCCGGCGACGAACCTTGCGCGGGCCTTCAGCGCGGCGTCCACTTCTGTGGAACCACACCCGCCCACCCGCCGGCCGGAAGCCGGCGGGTTCCGCCAAATCGGATAACGCGTCAGCCGCCGAACGCCACCTTGATCGCCTGTAGCCCGCTTTCGAACGTGCTGCGGATGCCCGCGACGGCCGCGTCCTCGGCGCCTACAGGGTCGAATTCCGCCGACCAGGTGACGACACACCCTTCGCCGTCTTCGGCGACGCCAAGCGTGCCGACGTAGTTCGAGACCGCGTCGATACCGGCGAGGATCTTGTAACTGTAGGCGCGCTTCAGATTGTCGGCGAAGCGAAGCTCCTCGACGATCGTACGTCCATCGGCGGTCTTGATCCGGCGGATCTGTCCGCCGTCTTCGCTCGCGCAGGTCTCGATGCCGGGCAACCAGTCGGGAAGCGCGACCCACCCGCCGATCAACGCCCACACCTTGTCGGCGGGTACGTCCAGCTTGATCGTTGTGTCCACATTGGCCATTTCGTTCTCCTCTTCGCCCATGATCCATTCGCGGCGCGCCCAATCACGCGCCGCAATCTCGTGCATCTCGTCCAAATCGAGACGCTCGCTATCGTTCCTATTCCTTGCGCGCGGTTGCTTCGACCGGGTCTGGGTCCGGCGGGACGACCGCCTCCATGATTTCCAGCCATTCCCGCTTGCTGAGGCCGCTTGTGTCCGCGGAAACCTTCTCGCCCGCGATCATGCGCCGGATGACCGCGAGCCCCTTGGCCGAGACGCGCACGCCGCCCATCGCAAATTCCGAGAATGCCTCGTGGGTCAACGGAACCCAACGGCGTAGCGTCTCGAGCATGACATCGGCGTATGCGCGGATCTCGTACTGGGCATGGGCGTCCGTACGCAGCGACAGAAAATGGAGCAGGTTGTGGAGATCGATCTTCCAGTACCACTGGGTATAGGTGCTGAGCGTCAGGTTGATGCGCGCGAGCTCTCGCGCGAGGCCCCGCTTCGTCGGGTCCAGCGTCTCGCCCGCCGCGTCCTCGTTGAGCATCTCCTCGTAATGGGCGTGGCTCCGCTCGGCGTCGCTTTTCAATAGGGCGAGCACTCTCGCGGCTTCGTCGCCGTCGAGGATCTCGCCGCGGCCTTGACGGTTGCTTTTCGACTGGGCGCCCAGGTGCTCGGGCGCCGGCACATAATATTCTCTGTCGAGGATCGAATAGCGGGCCGAGTACTCGTTGACGTTTGCGGTGCGGTGCCGGATCCATTGGCGTGCGACGAAGATGGGAAGTTTCACGTGATACTTGATCTCGCACATCTCGAACGGCGTCGTGTGCCGGTGGCGCATGAGATAGTTGATGAGCCCGGCGTCGCCGCGCACGCTTCGCGTCCCCTTGCCATAGGACACCCGGGCCGCCTGAACGACCGCGCCGTCGTCGCCCATATAGTCGACGACGCGCACGAACCCGTGGTCGAGCACGGGCATCGGCTCGTAGAGAATCTCCTCAAGCGCCGGCACCGTCGCCCGGCGGGTATCGAATCGCTGGCGCTTCAGCGATTCGATCTCGGCGCTCTCCTCAGCGCTCAGCTCCATCCGTCGCCTTTCCCGAAAACGCGCTCCCGTGACCCAGCGGACACTTTAGCGCCTCGAAGATACGAGGCAAAGCGAGCGCAGACCGGCGCTATTCCACATAAGTAGTGAATGTCGGTTTGGGTGGACCGCTATACCTCCCTGCCTCCGGCCGCCGCGTAACGCCCGACGGGCGGGGTCGCATCCTTCGATACCGCGACGTCGATCAAAGCAGGGCGGCCTGCGTCCCGGGCGCGGTCCAGGGCCGGTCCCAAATCCGCGATGTCAGTGACCCGTTCCCCAAAGGCGCCGAAGGCCCGGGCGATCGCGGCGAAGTCCAGATCCAGGGAGTCGGTCGCGGCGAGAAGCCGTTCGGACTGGTCGTGGAGATAGCGCTGAACGTCGTAGGAGAAGGCGAAGGCGGCGTTGTTCATGACCACCGTGGTCACCGGTAGATCGAGCCGGAGCGCGGTTTCCATATCCGTGAGGTGATAGCCGAGCCCGCCGTCGCCGACCATGCAGGTGACCCGTCGTCCCTCGCCGACCGCAAGCTTGGCGCCGAGCGCGGCGGGAAAGGCCCAGCCGAGCGATCCCGCGGCGCGCAACATGTTGCGTCCGGGCGTCTTCTGCTCGATCAGGGTGCCCGACCACGCCGCCATGTAGCCGGTGTCGGCGACCAAGACGTCGTCGTCGACAAAACGGCGGTCGAGTTCGGCCATCACGGCGTAGGGGTTGACCCGCCGGTCGGCGGGCGTGCTCTGGGCACGCTTCTTGAACGCCCGGCGTCAGGACGCCACCATGCCCTGGACACGGCCCGTCCACTCCGCCCAGCGCGGCGGCCGTCCGGGAAGTTTCGCTTGAGCGGCGGCGTCGCCGAGGGCCGCGAGCGCGACCTTGGCGTCCGCGAGAATCGAAACTTCCTCGCGGTAGGTCCGCCCAAGGGTCATTGCGTCACAGTCGATGTGAACGATGCGGGTTCCCGGTTTCGGGGCCTTGAAGGTGTCGGTTCCCATGGAGCCGAGTCGCGATCCCACCACGAGACAGAGGTCGCTTTCGCCGAGCGTGTCGTTGGCCACTTTGCGCGAGTAACGCCCGGCGACGCCGACCGCAAGCGGATGGGTTTCGGCGATGCTGCCCTTGCCGAAACCGTCGTTACCACCGGAATCTGCAAGTTTTCGGCAAGGGCCGTAAGCTCGTCCCAGGCGTTCGACAGAATAACGCCGCCGCCGGCGAGAATCACGGGGCGCTCGGCCCGCGCGAGCGCAGCGGTGGCGCGCTCGATGTCCGAAGGCAACGGCGCGGCGCGCAAGAGCGACGCGTTCGTAAACGGCTCGTCTGCGTACACTTCGCGCTCGTCGCCCACCTCGACGCCGTACCAGTCCATGGGAAGCTGAGATAGACCGGGCCCGGGGTTCCCTCGACGGCGGCCCGGATCGCGGTCCTGAGAACGTCCAAGATGCGATCGGGCGCGGGCAGATCACCGCACCATTTCGTACAGTTCTGGAAAAGCGGGGCCTGCTCCATCTCCTGGTATTCGTATTTGTTATTCGTCGCGCTGTCGGTGGCGCTGTTGATGGCGACGATCGGGCTGTGCGCCCAAAAGGCGTCGATCATGGCGAACGGAAGATAGGCGGTCCCGCATCCGTACTGCGCCAGCCCGAACGTGGGTTTGCCCGTGATGCGGGCGTAGGCGTCGGCCATGGCGAAGGCGGACCGTTCGCTGCGCCCCAGGATCGTCCGGATTCCATGGCGAAGCTGCATCTCCATCAGCGGGCTTTGCGGTCCTCCCGTCAACGTGAAGGCGTATTCGGCGCCGTAGGCCTTGACCAGCCCAGCGATCGCTTGCGAGACATTCATCCGGTCCCCCATCCGCGACGGATGCGCGGTTTGATTGCGGTTTTCCGACACTGCCAGAGCGCCAACCACGGAAACATTCCGCGTCGGGTCCTAAGTGCCCTTTTCCGAGGACCCCGAAGCTACTATATTGGTGATGTCGGGCAACCGACTATGGCGATAAACGTCGTTCGAAATAAGCGACGCGGACCCGGGGGCAGTACCCGGCGCCTCCACCAGTTTCTCTGGCGCCCGATCGGGGCGCCAGGCCCATGGGGGCGATACAGGATCGACGCGCGCGGTAAAGGTGCGATTTTCGCCCGGTATGGTACCACCGTTATCGGGCCAAACTCACAAATGCCAATGATAACGAGGCATTTGCTGTAGCCGCTTAGGCTGCAACGGGGTTCGGAGGGCACCTGGCAACAGAAGCCCTCCACTCGTTTGCGGCTCGGAGTGTCGTGAAGAACAGGCCCGATGGAACGTCGACCCCCCGGCGAATCTCTTCTTCCCTACGACGGATGGATCGAAGACGCGTTGCGCGACGTGGCGAGGCGCGCGCTTGCCCAAGTTGCCGAGAGCGGGCTTCCCGGCGAGCATCATTTTTTCGTCACGTTTCTCACGGGCGCGCCCGGCGTGCGGATTTCCGCGCACCTGAAGGCTCGATACCCCTCGGAGATGACGGTGGTCCTCCAGCACAAATTCGACGATTTGGTCGTCGACGCCGACGCATTCGAGGTGACGCTGATCTTCGGGGGCGTCAACGCGCGGCTTCGCATCCCGTTTGCCGCCGTCACGTCATTTGCCGATCCGAGCGTCAACTTCCTCCTCAAGCTCAAGGAACGACACAGTGCCGAGGCTTCGCAGGCCAGCGAGCGCGAAGCGTCGCACCCGCCCAAGCGCAAGGACGTGCCCGAACCCGATTCTGCGGGATCGGGACGAAAACCGCTCGTGCCGGCACCGGTCCAGGACCCGGCGGACGGCGATGCCGAGTCCTCCGAGGAGTCCGACAAGGAACGGTCCGCGGAAGGGACGACGGGCGAGATCATCGCGCTCGACAAGTTCCGCAAGAAGTAGCGACGACGTCGAGCGCGACTCCTAGAGCACTATCCGACCAGATTGAATCAATTTGATGGTGGCAAATCGGCTTGTCCGGGCAGGCGCGGCGCGAAGCGCGGTGCGGGGCCATCGGGCGAGTGCCGCAACAAACCCGGGGAGCCGATTTGCCCCACCGAAGGCCGGGTTCTTTTGCGCCGTGGCGTCGTTGCGCATCTTTGCCGATGCCCCACATCGCCATGCGAAGCGCGCCTGGCCACGGCGCAAAATGACTCCGGTCAAATGGTTCAAACTGGCTCGATAGTGCTCTAAATGCGCCCCTTCGCGCCCCACTTTCGGTGCTTGATCCCGAGGTAATGTCATGCCGTCAACCATCTACAAGGACATGTTCCCTCTCGCCGAAGACACGGCGACCGAGTATCGGCTGATCACCGCCGATCACGTAAGCGCGGTCGAATTCGGCGGCGAGACCATCATCAACATCGCCCCCGAAGCGCTGGCACGGTTGGCTTCGGAGGCCATGCGCGACACCCAGCATTTGCTGCGGTCCAGCCACCTCGCGCGACTTCGCGCGATCCTCGACGACGACGAGGCCTCGGAAAACGACAAGTTCGTGGCCCTCGAATTCCTCAAAAACGCGAACATCGCCGCCGGCGGCGTGCTGCCCATGTGCCAAGATACCGGCACCGCGATCGTCTTCGCCAACAAGGGTCAGCGCGTCTGGACCGACGGCGACGACAAGGCGGCGCTGACCGAGGGCATCCATCGGGCCTACGCCGAGAATTACCTTCGCTACAGCCAGCTCGCGGCGCTGGACATGTACGACGAGGTCAACACCGGCAACAACCTGCCCGCCCAGATCGACATCAATGCGACCAAGGGCGACGCGTACGATTTCTTGTTCATGGCCAAGGGCGGCGGCTCGGCCAACAAGACCTTTCTCTTCCAGGAGACACGCGCGCTGCTCACGCCCGAGCGCCTGATGGCGTTCCTCGAAGAGAAGATCGTCGCAATCGGAACCGCGGCGTGTCCGCCATACTACCTGGCGATCGTGATCGGCGGCACTTCGGCCGAGATGACGCTCAAGACCGTCAAGCTCGCGAGCGCGCGCTATCTGGACGGCCTGCCCACCAAGGGCAACAAGTACGGCCAAGCCTTTCGCGACCTGGCGCTCGAGGGTGCGGTGCACGAGATGACCCATTCGCTGGGGATCGGGGCGCAGTTCGGCGGCAAATACTTCTGCCACGACGTGCGCGTGATCCGGTTGCCGCGTCACGGCGCCTCGTGCCCGGTGGGATTAGGCGTGAGTTGCGCCGCCGACCGCCAAATCCTCGGCAAGATCACCGCCCAAGGCGTGTACCTGGAACAACTGGAAACCGATCCCGCGAAATACCTGCCCGAAGTCCCGACCAAGGCCGTGGGCGGGGACGCCGTGGCGATCGATCTGAACCAGCCCATGGACGCGATCCGAGCGGTCTTGAGCGGGCTCGCCCTCGAGACCAGAGTTTCGCTGACCGGTCCCATGATCGTCGCCCGCGACATCGCGCACGCCAAGTTGAAGGAAGGGCTCGATCGGGGCGAGGGGCTGCCGCAGTACTTCAAGGACCATTGCGTCTACTACGCGGGCCCGGCCAAGACGCCGGAAGGATACGCAACCGGCTCGTTCGGCCCGACGACGGCAGGACGCATGGATTCCTACGTAACCGAGTTCCAGGCCGCCGGCGGCAGCTTCGTCATGCTCGCCAAGGGCAACCGCTCGCGCCAGGTGACGGAGGCCTGCGAGAAGTTCGGCGGCTTTTACCTCTGCTCGGTTGGTGGCGAGGGTGCGGTCCTGGCCCAAGATTGCATTCGCAAGGTGGAATGCGTTGCCTATCCCGAGCTCGGAATGGAGGCGATCTGGCGGATCGAGGTGGAGAACTTCCCCGCATTCCTCGTCGTCGACGACAAGGGAAACGATTTCTTCTCCGCCTTCGGCCCCGGCCGCCGGCGCGCCTGAGCGATTCGTCGTGGTGCCCGCGCCCGCGTTTCTCTGGGACGGCCCCGAAGGCGCTGCGTTGACGGTCGCGCTTGCGCATGGCGCCGGCGCGCCCATGGACAGCCCGTTCATGGCCTTCTTCGCCCACGGACTCGGCGCCCGCGGCCATCGCGTGGCCCGGTTCGAATTCCCCTACATGACCGAGCGACGCGCAAGCGGTACCCGGCGTCCGCCGGATCGGGCGCCGAAACTGATCGCCTGCTGGCGCGCCGTGATCAAGGAATTGGGCGCGCGCAATCTCGTAATCGGCGGGAAATCGCTGGGCGGGCGAATCGCCAGTCTGGTCGCGGACGGGACCGGGGTGCGCGGCCTCCTATGCCTGGGGTTTCCCTTCCACGCGCCGAGCCGGTCGGCGGGCGCGCGAATCGATCATCTTGCCGCGCTTGCGACCCCAACGTTGATCGTGCAAGGCGATCGCGATTCCCTCGGCGCCCGCGCAGACGTGCGCGACTATGCGCTGTCCGCGGCCGTCGGGCTGCATTGGCTCGCGGACGGCGACCACGGGTTCAAGCCGCGCAAGGCTTCGGGCCGAACCGAACGGGAGAACTGGGAAGAAGGGCTGGAGGCGGCGGCGGGTTTCTTAGAAGGCCTCGGGGACGCGGTTTCGTGATCCCGGTGGAACCGGCCGTGCTTGGCGCCTTCGTGCTTGCCGCCGGCGCGGTCGTGGTCTCGCCGGGACCGGACACGCTCTTGGTCGTCCGCTATGCGCTGTCGTCCGGCCATTGGGTGGGAATGGCGACCGTCGCCGGCGTCCAGCTCGGCCTACTCGTGCATACCCTTTTGGCGGTCGCAGGCGTCTCGCTGATCATCGCGTCCTCGCCGGTGCTGTTCAAGGCGGTCGCGATCGTAGGCGCCGCCTATCTGGCGTGGCTGGGGGTCCAGGGATTGCGGGGCAGCGGCCGGCTGGGACTCGGCGACTCGGTCCCGGTCCCAGGCGCCAAGGCGTGCCGCGATGCCCTGCTCACCAATCTCTTGAATCCCAAGGTGATCGTTGTCTTTCTCGCGCTCTTTCCCAACTTCGTGGATACCGGGCGCGCCGACGTGACCTTTCAACTACTCACCCTTGCTGCAACGCTCGTTGTGATCAACGTCGCGTGGCAAGCCCCCATCGCCTGGGCGGCACTGGCGGCGCGGCGGTGGCTGCTCACACCGGCGATCGCGCGCGCCATCACGCGGGGCACGGGTGTCGTCCTTCTTGTCTTCGCCGCACTGATGCTCTACCAGCATCTGGTTTGACGGATGCAGGCCGAATGATGAGACGGCGGCCGTGGCGATCAGTCCCGAATACCGCGACTACGTACTCGATCTTCTAGGCCCCCTCGACCGGGTCCAGGCACGGCCGATGTTCGGGGGCGCGGGCCTGTTCCGTGACGGTCTGATGTTCGGGCTGATCACGCGCCGCGACATCCTCTATTTCAAAACCGACGATGAGAACCGAGGCGAGTACGAGGCGGCTGGCATGGGCCCCTTCATGCCGTATGAAAATCGGCCGTCCGTCATGCCCTACCACGAAGTACCGGCGCATCTTCTCGAAGACGCCGAAGAAATCGTCGAGTGGGCCGGGCGCGCGTTCGCCGCGGCGCTCAGAGCCAAGGATCGAAAGCCTTCGAAACGCAAGCCAAGACAAAGGAAGGCGGTCACGTGACCGGCCTTGACGGACGCGCGCGCAAGCGTTCCGTTCTCGTTGCTGGCCACGAGACGAGCGTCTCTCTCAAGGACCCTTTCTGGGACGCGCTGAAAGGGATCGCGGCCGAAAACGGGGTCTCCGTGAACCGACTGATCGGCGCGATCGACCGCCGGCGCGAGGGCAACCTATCGAGCGCGCTGCGCGTCTTCGTGCTCGAAAGCCGACAGCGGAACGAAACATAGGCGCTGGTCGCGCGCCAAGGCGATCAACGGACGCGGTCGAAAAGCCGCTTCAAGATATCTTCCGGTCGCGGAACCGTCTCCCCGCCGGGCGGCGGTGGTGGCGGGGGAAGTTCCCCACCCCTCTCAGGCGCCGCCGTGCCCGCCGTCGGCGGCGGGCTTGCGGGCGCGTTTGGCGCGCCGGTAAGGCCGGGAAGCACGCGCTGGAGCACGGACCCGATCCCCGGCGTCTCCAGCACCTTGTCCAGCGGTTTGATCCCGGTTTTCGGTGCCGCGCCGGACGGCTCTCCTCCCAACCCCAGCTTGACGTTGGGGGCGTCGAGCGGTCCTCTGATCTCGAACGGGACCACTTGCCGGGCCCCGCTCTTGCGGGCGAGAAGCTGTGTAATCAGGTTCTCGGCCAATGTCACCTTCCCGGTTACGTCGATGCCCCAACCGGCGAGATCGACGGTGCCTGCCGCCTCACCTATGCCGAGGTTGGAGGAAAGCCGGAGGTCGTCGGACCGTGCTCTTCCGCCCGCAATTTGGAAGTTTCCGTTGATGTCTGCGAGCCCGTTCTCCGTGCCGCCACCAAGGACGCCGCCCAACTGGTTGAGGCCCTGAACGAGGCCCAGCGCCGCCGCCATCGCGGTGCCTTGGGACGCTTCGTTGACGTCGAGCCGGCTGAGCGACAACGAGGCGGTGCCGTCGAGGGCCGAGACGAGGTCGGCGACGCTGGCGCCCGCGGTCCGGAGCTTCGCGTCCACGTTCATGGTTCCCGAGGCGGCGGGCTTGCCGGCCACGGCGCTAAGCGCTTCGCGGACGTCGGCGTTGGCGATGGCGACATCAACCTCGAGCGCGTTGGGGGGCGCACCTTCGGGCTGCGTCCGGACCACGCCACGCGCCTGAAACGCACCGCCGAAAAGTGTTCCGGAAAGAGATTCCACGTCGAGCACGCCCGCTTGCAAGGTGGCGTTGACGCTGACGTCGCGAAGCAAGTAGCGCCCGTAGTCAACTGACCGCGCTATGAGACGCAAGGTGCCGTCGGCACGCCCCAACGCCTCGAGATCGATAGCCTCGGTAGGCCAGCGACCGCCGCCGGTCTCGGCGGCGATGCGCCGCAACAGGCCCGAATGCCCGTTCGCCCGCCGCGGCCCGAATGCCGCCGGGACGAGGCCGCCGAAACCGGTGCGAAGCGGGCTCCGCACCCGCGCCGCACGGACCGCCGGTAGAAATGGGTCCACCACGATCTCGCCCGCGCGCAGCTCCGCGCTCACGTGCGGACGGGCCCCGTCCCACGCGAGATCCGCGCTGCCCTCGACGACAACCGCGCCCACCGCGGCCTTCAGTTCCCGTAGACGCAGCGATTGAGATCCTAGCTCGACGCCCGCTTCAAGGGCGACGGCGCCAACGGCGCCAACGGGGCGGTAATCGGCATCGAGGCGCCCGAGCAGCGCCTTCAGATCGGGATGGTCGGCTTTGACGTCGAACGTGACGCCGGTGAGAAGGTCCAGAAGACTCGGCCTCCCGGAAACCGAGGCCGCGCCGCCGGCAGCCGTGACGCGCACCTCGACGGCCGATTCCAGCAAGCTTCCGTCGATGCTCGCGACCACCGTGACGGGCCCCAGTTTGGCGGGCGGCACCGGTGATTCGACGCGCCCGAGCCGCAACAATCGCGCGACGTTCGCCGCCTTGGCCTCGACATGGGCGTTCGAGAACTCGGGCACGCCCGAGAATCCGGCGAACGTTCCCGACAACATCGCGCTCGCCCCCGCCGCGTCGGCGATGCTGGCGCGACGCACCTCGAGCCTGCCGTCGACCAGGGTTCCGTCGAACCGGATGTCCTTAAATGCCGTGCTCTGGACGACGACGCTACCCACGTGCAGCTTGAGATTGGCGTCGAACCGCTCGAGCACGCCGAGCACCGGATACGGCGCTTCGCCTCCCGCATCAAGCGCGGCACCTCGCGCCGGCCCCGGTTCAACCGTCGCCGATTTCGCATCCTCTTGCGACGGTGCCGATCCGCTCTCGGCCTCGCCGTCCGTGCGGTAGGAATCGAGGCTGATCTTGTCCACCGACAGATCGGCGCCAAAAGCCGGGCGCGCGCGAAGCGCGACCGTGACCGCGCCGGTGAGGCGAGAATTGTCGAGAGTGAGGTCGAGATCGGTGATGCGCACGTCCTCGGGCGTGACGCTGACGCCGCTCTTGAGGGAGAGCTTGCGCAACCGGTCGCTCGGTGCATCGGGGGCGCCGACGCCGAGCCATACGAGCACGCGGCGAAGATCGCTGACCGAGGCTTCCACCTCGCCCTCGAAGGTCGTGCGCCCTTCGTCGACAGTCACAAATCCGAACACGGCGGCCTCGGAGCTTCCGGGAAGCTGGGCGGACACGTGGCTGACCGTGATCTCTCCGCCGGCGAGCTCGGCGGCGGCGCGGAGTTTGCGGACGATGCCGGCTCGGTACGTTATCGCGTCGACAGAAACGTCCAGGGTTCCGCTGAGCCCGGCGGGTAGCGCGAACGGTTGTTCCTCCGCCGGCGGCGCCGGCGGCGGCGCCGGCGCGCGCGTGGTCGAGGCGCGCGGGGCGCCCGCGGCCCAGTGGCCCCCCCCGGGGGGGCGAGC
>JASLLV010000034.1 GCA_030746935.1 Rhodospirillales bacterium
TTCGAGATGAAGACGCCCGGGATTGGGTTGTGGGCAGGGCTCGCGGCGCTGTCGGGGGCGGGATTTCTGGTCGCGCAATTCTCGCTCGATCTCGTCGAGAGCTATGAGCTAGTGCTCATCGCTCTCGGTCTCACCCTCGTGATCGTCGAGATTATGACGATGGCCGGTGGCGGGCTTCTCGCCGCGCCCGGGGCGGTCCTGGCATTCGCGGGCCTTCTGCTCGCCTTCCTGCCGAACGAGTTAGACTTCGACTTGGGCGATCCAATCTTCCTCGAAGCACTTGGCGACGCCGCGTTCGGCAGCGTCGCCGCGGTGGCGATCGTCGCGGTCGGGTTCGTGCTCGCGATCACCTATCTCTCGCGCACTTCGCTCACCCGCCGCCTCGCGTTGGAGGGCGCGGTGACCGCCACCACTGCGGGCGAGATCGAGGCGCGGGCCGATCTCGTCGGCCGGATCGCCGAAGCGCACGAGCCGCTTCACCCGAGCGGGCTGGTCGACGTGGGCGGAGAGATGATGAGCGCCCGGGCCGAACACGGCTCATTCATTTCCCGCGGTGATGCCGTTGAGATCATCGCGGTCGAGTTCGGCGAGATCGTGGTGCGCACACACACACCGGCGCCGGAGGCCGATGATGGCCGATAGCATCGAGTCCGCCGTCGCGGCCGGGATCGACTGGGAAAGCCTGTGGTTCGCGCTCGGACTGCTGGCGCTCGCGGTCGCCCTGCTCGTGCTCGAGATATTCGTGATCTCGTTCGGCCTCCTGCTCGTCGCTTCGATCGCCGCGGTGAGCGCGGCAATCTATTACGCTTTCGCGGCGAGCGCCGCGGCGGGGTGGACGTTCGCCGTGGCAACGCCAATCCTTGCGACGGTGCTCGCCCGTTGGGGACTCGCCCGGATCCGCAACTCCCGTCACCTTGTCGCCCAGAGCGAGATCACCTCCGAGGCCGGCTATCATCACTTTGCCGACGGCATCGGTGTGCAACCCGGCGCGGTCGGCGTTATGATCACGCGCGCGCGGCCGTCCGGCCGAGCCCGGTTCGACGGCGGCGAATGCGACGTGCAGGTGCAAGGCGGTACCGCCGAGCGCGATGCGCGGGTCGTGGTACGCCGTGTCGACGGTCCGATCGTGTTCGTCGTGCCGGTTCCGATTGACGAGGCGGGCGGCGGGCCACTCGGAGGGCCCCTCGACCAAAAGAGGTAAACGCCATGATTTTCAACATCGTCGTCCTGATCCTCGTCGGCCTTATCGCCATCGTTGTCATTGGATTCATCTGGAGCGCGTTCTGGCTGTGGTGGCAGGCGATCCTCTCGAAAGCCCCGGTGAGCCTGCTCCAGATAATCTTCATGCGCTTTCGCAAGGTGAGCCCGTCGGTCATCGTGACGGTACGGATCACGGCGCGAAAGGCGGGCATCGAAATCTCCGCCGATCAACTCGAAGCGCACTACCTCGCCGGCGGCGACGTCGTCAGGGTCGTGCAGGCGCTCATCTCGGCCAGCAAGGCGAACATCACGCTCGACTACGACCGCGCCTGCGCGATCGATCTGGCCGGGCGCGACGTGCAGGAGGCGGTCGGAACCTCGGTCAACCCCAAGGTGATCGACGTGCCCTCGGGACAGATGGCGAGGAGCTCGATCGACGCCATCTCCGGCGACGGCATCCAGCTCAAAGTCAAAGCCCGGGTCACGGTGCGCACCAATCTCGACCGGCTGGTCGGCGGCGCCACCGAGGAGACCATCGTCGCCCGGGTCGGCGAGGGCATCGTCACCACCATCGGCTCGTCGAAGAATCACATGGCGGTGCTCGAGAACCCCGACCGGATCTCGAAGCTCGTGCTCGAGCGCGGGCTCGATTCGGGCACCGCGTTCGAAATTCTCTCCATCGACATTGCCGACATCGATGTCGGCGACAACATCGGCGCGCGGCTCAAGATCGACCAGGCCGAGGCCGAGAAGAAGGTCGCCCAGGCCCAGGCCGAACGCCAGCGCGCGCTCGCCGTCGCCCGCGAACAAGAGATGGTTGCCCTGGTGCAAGAGAACCGCGCCAAGGTCGTCCTCGCCGAAGCCGAGGTGCCGAAGGCGATGGCGGACGCGTTTCGCGCCGGCAATATGGGGATCATGGACTACTACAACATGCAAAACGTCATCTCGGACACGCGCATGCGCACATCCATCGCTGAGCCGGATCGCGAAGAAGGCCCGCCGACCGAGGGGGTGTGAGCGGTGGCCGGCCCCTGGCAAGACGGACCTTGGGAGCAATCGGTTCGGCGTGGCCGGAGCATGATCCCAACAGTGGTTGGCATGCGCGAGGAGCTTAGGCCGGCGGTGGCCGATGACATCGAGCCGCGGCCGGCGGGCGCGCTGGTGCTGACCGAGGAAGTGGAACGGCGGCCCTGGGGCGAGCCGGCGACGGAACGCCCCCCCATGCGGCAAGCCGGTTTGCCGGGCGAGATGGCGCTGTCGGCCCGTCTCCGGGCGAGGTTGCGCACCCCCCATTCGCTCCGCGAGGCGTTCGTGGTGAAAGAGATCCTGGACCGGCCGGTGGGAATGCGGCGCGGGCGGAATCGCTGACCAGATCCACGTGCTCGGCGGATCGCCGATGGCGATTCCGACCGACTACGATCCGGTCCATGTGCGCGGACCGAAGCGGCGCCAGGATCTCAGTCGAACACGAGGCGCGGCAGGTAGCACGAGACCACCCAGTTCGGAAAGTCGACCACCTCGCTGATCCTCAAATCGCCGCAAACACTCAGCAGCATGTAAGCGTCCGCGGGCTCCAAACGATAGTGCTTGCCGATCCGGTCGATCATGCCGCGCACACAGTCCTTCGCGGCCTCCATCAGGTCGGGCCCGATCCCCGTCGTCACTTCGTAGCCCTTGGCGTCCAGGTGGCGGCTCACCGGCCCCGGGGTCACAAAGCGCGGGAAGGGCAGGTTGGCGCCCTTTTCCAGATCCAGTTGCACGCTTACGTTCGCCAGTGTCTCGATGGCCGTTCCGCAGACCTCTCCGTCTCCCTGCGCGGCATGGGAATCGCCGATCGAAAAGAGGGCGCCCTCGACCTCGACCGGAAGATAAAGCTCTACGCCGAGCGTCAGGTCCCGGATGTCCATGTTGCCGCCACTGCGGTAGGGGGGAATCGTGCTGTGGCCGCCGGGCTCCGCCCGCGCCAAGCCCACCGTGCCACAGAAGGGTTTAAGCGGGACTCGGGCGCCCGGACCGAAAGCGGCCGGTTTGGCTAAGCTGGTGTCGTAACTCCAGACGTGGATCGCCGGGTCGGGAAAGTCGTCGGCCAGCAGTCCGAAACCGGGGACGATCGCCGTCCATCCCCAGCCCGGTCCCTCGAAGCCCACCAGGGTGGCCTTGAGCGCGTCGCCGGGTTCGGCGCCGTCCACGAAGATCGGCCCGGAGATGGCGTTGACAAGCGAGAAGTCCAGGTTTGCGACGTCTTCTGCGGTGGCATCCCGAGTTATCTGGCCGAGGGTTGCGTCGATATCCCTAAATTCGACCGTCTCGCCCGGGGCGATGGTAAGCGCCGGAGGGCGCGCGTTGTCCCAACTGAGGTGCTGGTGTTCCTTGTGAATCGTCCGAATTGCCGGTGTCGAGCCCGTTGCGTGGGCCATTTCCATTTTCCTCACTGCTTCAAATCGCGTCCGATCCGCACGGATCGAAGTTCCAGCGTAGGGCACCACGGCGCCACCGTCACCTTTGCGATCGGCAAGAGCGGATCGCGATTGATCGGAACCACGATGCGGTTCCGATCAAACGCGTGAATCCGCTCGATCTTAATTGTGCAGACCAGATTTATATGATCGGCGAATCGCTGTTGGGCGATTCCGACCGACCACGATCTGGTCTATGGCTTCGACGACATGGCGAACGGGCGTTACTGGATCAGCTCGAGAGGTAGTCTGACCGCAGACGCCCTGCCCTGGCACCGCCGGTCAGAGCCCGGTATCATGGCCGCGCAACCGACGGCTTGGGGCCGGGCGGGCGCAAAAAGAACGGGGGAGGATGAGCGTGAGTACGTTCGATACAATTATCCGCGGCGGCCGGGTGGCGACGGCGGGCGCGGTGGTCCAATGCGATATCGGCATTCGCGACGGGCGCATCGCGGCCCTCGCCGACTCGCTCGAAGGTGCGGCGAACGTCATCGACGCCGAAGGCCGCACGGTGACGCCGGGCGGCGTCGACGGCCACTGTCACATCGACCAGCCGAACGAGGAAGGCTGGGTGTGCGCCGACGACTTTTTCTCCGGCACGCGCTCGGCGCTGGCGGGCGGAACCACCACCGTGATGCCCTTCGCCCAGCAGTTCCGGGGCCGGTCCTTGCGGGCCGCGGTCGACGAATACCGCACGCGCGCCGAGGGCAACGCTCTTGTCGACTACGCCGTCCACATGATCCTCTCCGACCCGAGTGAACAGGTTCTGGGCCAGGAGCTGCCGGCGTTGATCCGCGACGGCTACACCTCGTTCAAGATCTACATGACCTACGACGATCTCAAGCTGAACGACCGCCAGATCCTCGACGTGCTTGCCCTGGCGCGGCGCGAGGCAGCCATGGTGATGGTGCACGCCGAGAACGCGGACTGCATCACCTGGCTCACCGACCGGCTGGAAGAGGCGGGCAAGATCGCGCCCATGTATCACGCCACCTCGCGCCCTGGGCCGGTGGAACGCGAGGCCACGCACCGCGCGATCACCCTGTCCGAGCTTCTGGACGTTCCCATCTTGCTGGTGCACGTCTCGGCCCGCGAAGCGGTCGACGAGATCCAAAGGGCGCGTTCGCGCGGCCTCAAGATTTTCGCCGAGACTTGCCCGCAGTACCTGTTTCTTACCGAGGACGATTTGGACAAGCCCGGATTCGAGGGCGCCAAGTGCATCTGCAGCCCGCCGCCCAGGGACAAGGCAAACCAACAAGTGATCTGGGACGGGCTTCGCGGGGGCACCTTCGACGTGCTCTCGTCCGACCACGCGCCCACCCGCTTCGACGATGACAAGGGGAAGAAGGTGCGCGGCACCGACAGCTCGTTCCGCTGGGTCCCGAACGGCGTTCCCGGGCTCGAAACCCGGATGCCACTGCTGTTTTCGGAAGGCGTCGGCAAAGGCGTGATCGATCTTGAGCGGTTCGTGGCGCTGACCGCCACCAACCAAGCGAAGATCTACGGGATCTACCCGCAGAAGGGCACCATCGCGGTCGGCTCGGACGCCGACATCGTGATCTGGGACGACGAGCGCGAAACCACCATCACCAACGACATCCTCCACCACGACGTCGACTACACGCCCTACGAGGGGATGAAGATCAAGGGGTGGCCGGCAATCACACTTTCGCGCGGAGACGTGGTCTGGGCGGACGGCGAGGTCCGCGCGGACAGGGGCCGCGGCGCATTTATTCCGTGCGCGCTGTCCACCGCCGCCACGCCGCTCGGACGTCCCGTGGCCAAGATCTGAGCCCGGGTCGCGGTCCGCGTCGCCTCGGAACGCTCGCGTGAACCGGTTGCCGAAAAGACGGCTGGGGCGGACCGACGTAAAACTGACGGTGTTGGGCCTCAGCGGGTCCTCGATCGGAAACCTGTATCGTCCGGTCCCGGAAGGCGACGCGGCGGGCGCGATCGATAGCGGCTGGCGCGGGGGCATCCGGTATTTCGACACGGCGCCGCTCTATGGCAACGGCCTGGGGGAACACCGCGTTGGGCGTGTGCTTGGTCAGCACCGCCGCGACCGCTTCGTGCTTTCCACCAAAATCGGGCGGATGCTGAGCCCGCTCGGGCCCGGCGCGGCCGCGAACCTGCACTCGCGGACCGCGCTTCCCTTCGCCCAAGCGTACGACTACAGCTACGACGGCGCGCTGCGCTCGCTCGATGACAGCCTGCAACGCCTGGGCCTCGGGTGCATCGACGTGGCGCTGATTCACGACATCGACGCCGACCACCACGGCCCGGCGGGACAGAAGCGACGCTACCGCGAGGCCATGGAAGGCGCCTATCCGGCGCTGGCCAAGTTGCGCGACGAAGGCGTGCTGAAGGCGATCGGCGTCGGGACCAACGACTGGCGCGTTTGCGAGCGGTGCGCGAACGACGCCGATTTCGACTGCTTCGTACTCGCCGGGCGATATACGCTGCTGGAACAAGGAGCGCTGGCATCGTTCCTGCCACTTTGCGCGCGCAAAGGTATCGGGGTCATCTGCGCTGCGCCATTCAACTCGGGCATCCTCGCCCGGGGGGCAACTGGGTCGGCCAAGTACAACGAGGCGGCCCCGCCGCCCGGCGTGCGCGACAAGATTCGGCGCATCGAAAGGGTCTGCAAGCGACACGGGGTCAACATGGCGGCCGCGGCCCTTCAGTTCCCTCTCGCGCACCGGGCGATCGCTTCGGTTCTTCCCGGCGTGCGCGGGCCAGCCCAGGTGGAACAGAACTTACGGCTGTTCCAAGACGCGATTCCTGCGGAATTTTGGCTGGCGCTCGTTTCCGAAGGACTGCTGGATGCCGCGGCGCCGGTCCCGAAATCCCGAGACACCGTTCCCAACACGAAGGGGTGAAGACAATGGAGCACATCATCGTCACCCGCCCGCGGCCAGGGGTGATGCTCGTCACCCTCAACCGCCCGCGCAGCCTGAATGCCCTCAACAAAGCGCTCCTCATCGAGTTGGCCGGCACACTGAACGAGGCCGGCGCCGACGCCGACGTGCGCGCGGTCGTGCTGACTGGCGACGAGCGATCGTTCTCGGCCGGCGCCGACATCAAGGAAATGCCCGAATCCGGGATCCCGCCGTTCGCGCAAGCGGACCGGTTGAAAAGCTGGAAGGTGATCGAACGGTTTCCCAAGCCCTTGGTTGCCGCGGTCAACGGCTACGCCCTCGGCGGCGGGTGCGAGCTAACGCAGTTGTGCGACATCGTGATTGCGGGCGAGAACGCCCGGTTCGGCACGCCTGAGATCAAGATCGCCGCATTCGCCGGCGACGGCGGCACGCAACGGATACCCAGGGCCGTCGGCAAGGCGCGGACGATGATGATGATGTTGACGGGAGAGCCCATCGATGCGGTCACGGCCTTGGCCTGGGGGCTCGCGGTCGAGGTGGTGCCCGTCGAAAAGACCGTGGACCGCGCGCTGGAGATTGCCGCGGCCATCGCCGAGAAATCACCGCTCGCGGCGCAAATGGTGAAGGCCGAGATCCTCATGTCCTTCGAAAAGCCCTTGGACGAAAGCCTCAGCCTCGAGCGCAAGATGCTGATGTGGCAGTCCGAAGACCACCAGGAGGGAATCAACGCCTTCGTCGAGAAGCGCGCGCCCCGGTTCACGGGTCGATGAGGGCGCACGCGCCGGCGCCCCAAAGATTTGGCGAAGCACGCTGATGCCTTTCGTCGTCGCATACGCGTTTGCCGCTACCCAGGCGCAGAAACGAAACTTCATCCGCGACGTCACCGGCGCCGTCTGTGCCGCATACGGCGTCGAGGCCGCAACGGTCGCGGTCTATCTCTTCGAGATCGGCGTCGATGACTACGGTCACGCCGGCGAGACCGGCGAGACCGCACCCGAGAAGCGCGTGTTCATCCAGTTTCATGCGCTTTCGCGCCCGGCGGAACGAAAGCGGGCGCTCGTCGAAGGCATCACCCGGGCGGCGTCGACGAGCCTCGGTGTTTCCGGTGATATCGTCGCCGTCTACATTCACGATGCACCGCCCGAAAATGTCGCCCACGGCGGCGTATTGTTGACCGACGCCGGGGACGATCCGTGATCCAGGCCGCGACCGGGGATAAGCACGTGGGGAGGGGACAACCATGTTGGAACGCATCCTGACGGCAGAGCAGGCGGTCGATCTGATAGGCGACGGCGATTCCGTGGTGGTCGGCGGCTCGTCGGGGATGGGGGTCGCCGAGTCGGTGCTGTCGGAGATCGAAAGGGCGTTCCTCGAGCGCGGCCGGCCCAAGGCGCTCACGGTGATCCACACCACGGGACTCGGCGACACCAAGACCAAGGGGCTGAACCACCTTGCGCACAAGGGTCTGGTGCGACGCGTCGTCGGCGCCGCCTACGACCTCATCCCCGGCTTGCGTGAACTGATCGAGGCGGGCGCGATCGAGGCCCAGAACGTCCCCCAAGGGGTCATGTGCCAACTTTACCGAGCGATGGCCTCGGGCCAGCCGGGCGTCCTGACCCACGTCGGCCTCGACACCTACATGGACCCGCGGCACGAAGGCGGAAAGCTGAACGAAGTGACGGCCGGCGACATGATCGAGGTGGTCGCGCTGCGCGGCCGCGAGTGGCTGTTCTACGCGGCGCCCACCACCGACATCGCCATCATCCGCGGCACGACGGCGGACGAGGACGGCAACGTCGGCATGGAACACGAAGCGGTGACGCTTGAGGGACACTCCATCGCCCAAGCCGTGCACAACGCCGGCGGAACCGTGATCTGCCAGGTGAAAAGACTGGCCCAGCGCGGCACCCTGCACCCGCAGATGGTGGCGATCCCGGGCTTCCTGATCGACTATTTCGTCGTCGACGAGGACCAGTGGCAGACGAATCTGACGCCGTTCGATGCGAGCCTGTGCGGCGAGGCGCCGCGACCGCTGGCCACGCTCGCGGCCGATCCGCTCTCGGAACGGCGCGTGATCGCGCGGCGCCAAGCGTTCGCTCTGTATCCTGGCGCGGTGATCAATTTAGGCGTCGGCATCTCGGCGCTGATTCCCAACGTGGTCGCCGAGGAAGGAATCGACGATCTTTTCACCGCGACCGCTGAATCCGGCATCATCGGGGGCATCCCGTGCTCGGGCCTCGAATTCGGCGCCACCTACAATCCCCGGGTGATCATCGATCAGCCGTACATGTTCGACTTCTACGACGGCGGCGGTCTCGACGTCGCCTTCGTCTCCTTCGCCGAGGTCGACCGCGACGGCAACGTCAACGTCACCAAGTTCGGCAACCGCCCCAACGGGTGCGGCGGCTTCATCGACATCACTCAGAACGCGAAATCCATCGTCTTCGGAGGCACGCTGACCAGCCGCGGCCTCGAGGTCGCGGTCGCCGACGAATGCCTCGCCATCGCCAGCGAGGGTAAGATCATGAAGTTCGTCCCGCGCGTCGCCCAGATTAGCTACAATGGCTGCCGCGGCCAGGAAAGCGGCCAGGACGTGACCTTCGTCACCGAACGCGCGGTGTTCCGCATGACGCCCGAAGGCCTGGTTTTGACCGAAATTGCGCCCGGGGTGCGCCTGAAGGAAGACGTGCTGGACAGAATGGAGTTCGAGCCCGCGATCTCGCCGGATCTGGGGTCCATGGATCCGCGCCTGTTCCGCGAAGGGCCTATGGGCCTTCGCGAAGACTTACTCGCCAGGCCCGTGCCGACGCAAAGGCGCCCGCCCCGGCGCTAAACGACGCCTGAGAAAGGGTTTCCATGTCGCGCTTGAATTTCACCGACGCCATCGTCGCCACAGTGCTTCCGTTCACTGAAGCGGGCGCGATCGATTGGCCGAGCTACACTCGGCTCCTCGAATACTGTGCGACGCCCGAAGGCATCGGCGCGGTCTTTCCCAACGGCCATGCCGGCGAAGGCTCAGCCTTGAGCGCAGACGAGCGGATCCAGGTCATCGAGGTCACACGGGAATTCGTCGGCCCCGACGTGCCGCTGCTTGCGGGCGTCATCGCATACTCGACCGCCGAGGCCATTGCCCAGGCGCGGGAGGCCAAGTCGGCGGGTGCCGACGTCGCGGTCCTGTTTCCGTTGCCCGCCTTCGCCGCCGGCGGAACCCGCACACCCGCGGCACCGCTGGCGTACGTGGACGCCGTGCTCGAAGGAGCCGACGTGCCGGTCGGAATCTTCCAGTTCCCGCTCGCGTCGGGCCTCGGCTACACCACCGAAACCCTGGTCGCCATGGCACAGCGGCCGGGCGTTCTCTTGATCAAGGAAGGAAGCGGCACCGTCCAGGCGTATGAAGACAACTGGCGCCAGGTGAAGGCGGCGGCCCCCGATGTGGCGATCTTTCCGACCAATTTCGACTGGTTCCTGGCCCAGGTCGCGATCGGCGCCGACGGCATCCTCTCTGGCCTCGCCAGTCTGACGCCGCATCTCTTGATCGATCTGTGGCGCGCGACCGAGGCCCGCGATCTGGACCGCATGCGGGCCGTCAACGACACCCTCTATCCGGTGGTACGCACCATCTACGGCGCGCCGCCCCTGATGGACATGCACACGCGCATCAAGGCGGGGCTCCAGCACCTCGGCATAATCGAGAGCGCGCGTCCGAGGCCGCCTTTGCTGCCGGTCTCGGACGAGACGGCCGCCGCGGTCGCAAAAGTCGTCGACGGCGCCGATCTTGCCCGGCACACGGCCCGGGCGTCCGAGCGTCGGCGCAAGCGCGCGTCGTGAGTGCCGCAGGGATCGCTTCTAAGGTTCCGCGCCTCCGTCGGTGATCGGGGATTCCGATCGAATGAGAAGAAGGGTCGCGTGGCGGGCTTCGGTCACCACGTCGGCGTGCTGATTGAGAAGCGACACCTGCTCGGTGACCACGCCGCGGTCGGGTTTGCGGCTTTTCCGCTTGTGCGCGGAACGGAGCTTCACGTGGACCGTGTCGTCGGGAAAGATGGGCTTCAGGAACCGCACCTCGTCCCACCCGAGCGAACCGAGAGAGGTGTGGAGATAAAGCCCCATCTTCGTCTTCAGCCCCTCCATCAGCGAGAGCCCGTAAAGGCCATGGGCAATCGGTCGCCCATACACCGTTGAGCGGCAGAACTCCTCATCCCAGTGAAGCGGGTGGTCGTCCAGCGTGATCTCGGCGAACGCCTTGATGTCCGCCAGCGTCACCGTGTGGAGGGCGGACAAGCGCTCCTCGCCGACGACCACGTCCTCGTAATAGAGATCGGCCATGGACCCGGGGCCTTTCTTCCGGCGCCCAGCGGCGCGTTGGATGCAAACGTCCGGTGCGGCCATGGTAGACGCCGCCCGCCCATGATTCCAGCGGGCCGCGCGTGCCGGGAATCCGCCATATCGCAAAGGGAGCCTGAGGTTCCCGCGACACCATCCATTTCGATTGGGGCATGTACTCGTTGCGTAGGGGTCCGCTTTTGGACCCACTACGGACCTTCACAGGCCCCGCCACGGACTGCCGTTTCTGACCCTTGGCGGACTTCCAAATCTTTGCGATATATCCGTAGAGTTAAGATGGCACCACAATCCCAATAAGGATCGAAGGGAGAAAGCCGTGCGAGGAAACAGCGACAAGGACTGGCTGAAACGGGTTTACCACGCCGACGGGCGCGACGACCTGGCCCGGACCTACGACGAGTGGGCCGAGGACTACGAAACGGATGTCATCGGGTACGGATACAAAAACCCGGCCCTGGTGACGGCCACGGTGACACGCCACGTCGATCCCGGTGACGGTGTCATTCTCGATGCCGGCGCGGGTACCGGCATCATCGGCGAGGTGCTGGCCGTCCTCGACTACCGTGAGCTGGTCGCCGTGGACATGTCGGACGGCATGCTTGCCCTGGCGGACAAGAAGGGCGCCTACCGAGAAGTCCGCAACATGGTCCTCGGGGAACCCCTGGACTTCGCCGACGGGGCCTTCGCCTGTGTGGTCTGTGCCGGCACCCTGACGGTCGGCCATGCGCCGCCCGAATCCCTGCATGAGCTGGTGCGGGTCACGCGTTCCGGCGGGGTTATCATCTTCACGGTAACGCGCCCGGCTTATCTGGACGGCGGTTTCAAGGCCAAGATGGACGCCTTGGAGGCGGAGAGAAAATGGAAGTCGGTGGAAGCCAGCGATGAATACCTTCCCCTGCCCAACGCGCCCAAGGAATCGTCGCTGATGGCCCGCGTCTACGTCTATCAGGCGGTGTGAACGCAACCCTTTCGAATGGTCTTGAGCCCACATTATCGCGGAAAACTGTCATCCGGGAGGAGGCTGCTAAACTTGGCCTCCTGACCCTTAGGAGACATTTGCAAAACTTCTCGGTTCGATAGCCGAGTACCGAAATCCAGGGATTTTCGTACCTACCGCCAGTTCTCTGATTGCACATCAACGCCGAATACCTCCGTCGTCTCCCGCTTGCCGCGAGGCTCGAAGGCCCCCGGGGCAAGCACCACCAGTCTGTGTTCTCGATCAGCACCAAGAACTGGTGGTGCCATCGCATGTAGGATGGGGTTCAATTAATTTAATTTTTGTATTGATTTTTTTAAGGTTAAAAGCTATTTTATATCGATAAATTTATCGGAGCTGGAGATATGGCGCTGGACTGGCGTAGACTCACCGATCTCACCGGCGGCAAGGATTTCACCATCGAGCGGGTGCGCACCCTTGATGACGGCATCGCCATCGAGGGTGATTTCGCGCCGCCGCCCTTGGCCGGCCTTGACGCCGACGATCAGGCCTTCGTCGCCGCCTTCATCCATTGCCACGGCTCGATCAAGCAGATGGAGAGCTGGTTCGGCGTCAGCTATCCGACCATCAAGGGGCGCCTCAAGCGCATCGCAGACCGGCTCGACTTCGCCGAGGTGGCGGACGCGCCGCCGCCGCCGGTCGATACGGCGGACGTGCTCGATCGCCTAGAGGAAGGCCAGATCAGCACCGAGGAGGCGCTTGCCGAGCTTTCGCCATGATCTGGCCGCCCTCCATGGTTCGGGTGCGAATTTACGAAAACGGCCGGCGCAAATTGAACCTGTGGCTCCCCGTATGCGTGCTTTGGCCGCCGGTAATACTGATCGCACTCCTTCTGGCGCCGGCGCCGGTGGCGGTGCTGTGGCTGGCGGCCGGGAAGGGACGGCGTCGCGGTGCGGTGATGGCGGGGCCGCTGCTGTTTCGCCTGTTTTGCGCCATCAGGGGATTCTATTTCGAGGCGGGAAATCCGGGAAACGGCATCCGGATGGCGGTTTACTGAAAGGAACGAGGTGATGACTGAGGAAGTCAAACGGGTCTTGGAGATGGTGGCGGTGGGCAAGATCACCGTCGACGAGGGCGAACGGCTTCTCGCCGCCTTCGGCGCCGGGCAATCCGCGCCGCCGCCGCCCGCCGAGGCCGAACGCTCGGTGCCCCGCTTCCTGAAGATGGAGGCGGGCTCGACCGACAAGAACGGCAAGGATGAAGGTTTCCGCATGCGGGTGCCGCTGGATTTGCTTCGCGCCGGAATCAAAATGCGGGCCCTGATCCCCGAGACCAAGCGCGACAAGATCAACGAAAAGCTCAGGAAAAAAGGGATAGCGGGCGACGTCTTCGAGATGTCGGACGACCAGATCGAAACCCTGATTCGCAGCCTCGGCGAACTGGAGATAGAAGCTGGCGACGGCGAGGGCGGCTTCCGTCTCTATCTGGAATAGACCCGCCGCCGCCAAGAAGGGGAAGGCTGTTTGGGGCGTCTCGGGTAATTTGCGCCGCTTAGCGGACCCCCTCCATAAGATTCAGAACCCGATAGGAAGTGCAAACGACCCGATTGCATGATTTTGGCGGATTGGGCCGTTACGCGAATGACCGCTAATGACTAATAAGGGACATAGCCGGTCGTCTCCCGGGGCGTCCGGTCTTGGACGGAAACCAGGCATTCCGACGCCAATCACGACCCGGCGCGCGTATATGGGATCACGTGCCAACTAAACCGGTCGCCTGACTGGATCTGCATCGAGGCACCGATCAAGCGCGCACCGCGCTAGTCACCGTGAACGGTGCGAACCTCGCCGACGGGATCATCGTTCCAGTTTCTGACCACCGGACACGCGAGATCGGCGCAGCGTTCCCAAAGGGTTTTGTCGATCGCCCCGCATTCGCGCAAGACCGCGACGAGTGCCGCTTCAGCCGCCCGCGCCGCGCCGTCGTCCGCCTTCAAGGCGATCCCGAGGCCCGATTCCGCCACCAGTGCGCAATAGACACCTTCGGCGCCGGCCTTCGCGAGGGCTCGCGGAGCCAGAAGCTCGAGAATGCGGGTGTTGAATGAACCGGTTCCCGAAATCAGCCGCGGGTGGGCGGCCCAGGCCTTGCGGATGCGCGTGGATGCGCGGGCGCGCGTATCGGCGAGGCGGCCCGCATCGGCGAGGCGCGCCATTCCCCGCGCGATCGCCTCGAGCGGGGCCGCGTAGGTGGGGATCGAGCAGCCGTCGATTCCGTGGTGCGAAAGGGCCTCGCCGTACATCTCTTCGAGGGTCGCGCGGACGCGCATCTGCGCGGGGTGGTCCACCTGCGTGTAGCCCGCGACGTCTTCGCCCATGTGCCGCGCGTGGGTGAGCATGCCCGTGTGCTTGCCCGAACAGTTGTTGTGGACGGCGGCCGGCCTGGAACCACTGCGTGCGAGCGCCGCCGCGGCGAGCGCATCCAGCGGCGCATGCGCCCCGCACTCCAAATCGCCTACGGCAAGGCCGACGCGCCCGAGCCAGGCGATAACACGCTCGGTGTGCGCGGGTTCGCCCCGGTGCGACGCGCAGGCGAGCGCCAGCTCCTCGTCCGTGACCGCGAACGCGTCCGCGGCGCCGGTCTCGACGATGGGAAGCGCCTGCAGGGCCTTGATCGCCGAGCGCGGAAAGATGGTGCGCCCGACTTCGCCCCAGCGCGCGAGCGTATCGCCCGAGGCGTCGGCGACGGCCGCGAAGACCCGGTGACGGCTTTCGAGGGCATCGCCGCGCGTCACCTCGACGACGATCTCGGCCCGCGTGCGGCGGCCGAGATCGACACGCGCGATCGCCGGGGCCTCTTCGATCGGGCCGCGCAGGTTCATCCTTCGGGCACCCGGCTTTCCGCTTCCGGGTTCAAAACCCGGATCGGGCGGCCGGCCAAGTAGGCCTCGACGGCCGCGACCGTGTCCCCATAGAAGACCCGATAGGTGTCGCGGGTCACGTAACCGAGATGCGGCGTCAAGACGACGTTCTCGAGCGCGAAAAGGGGATGGTCGGCCGCCAGGGGCTCGGTCTCGAACACGTCGAGACCGGCGCCGGCGATGCTGCCCGCCCGCAAGGCCGCGACGAGCGCCGCTTCGTCGACGATGGGCCCGCGCGACGTGTTGACCAGGATCGCGTCCGGCTTCATCAGGCCGATCTCGGCCGCCCCCACCAGGCCGCGGGTGCGCTCGCTCAAGACCGTGTGCACGCTGACGACGTCCGATTCGGCGAACAATGCTTCCTTGTCCACCCAGCGCGCACCCCGTTCTTCGGCCAGCTCGGGCGTCAGGTTCTCGGACCAAGCGACGGGCTCCATGCCGAACGCCTTGCCTATCAGCGCGACGCGGGTGCCGAGGCGCCCGAGGCCCACGAGGCCGAGCCGCCGGCCGATCAGGTCCTGGCCGATCGTCCGCCCCCAGGCGCCGTTCCGAATCGCCCGGTCCTCGAGCACGATGTTGCGTGCGACGGCGAGGATTAGGGCCCAGGTCAGCTCGGCGGTGCGCAATGGCGCGCCCCGGGTGCCGCAAACCAGAACGCCACGCTCGGTGGCCGCGGCAAGATCGAGTGCGCGGTTGCCCATGCCGGTGGTGACGAGCAGGCGAAGCTGGGGCAGCCGCGCCAGCAACGCAGACGAAAAAGGTGTGCGTTCGCGCATGATGCAGATGATCGCGAACCCCTCGAGCCGGGCCGCGAGGGCATCCTCGTCCGCCAGATGGTCGTCGAAGACGGTGATCGCGCAGCGGTCCGATAGTCCCGACCAATCCGCCATCGCCAGCGCCGCGCCGTGATAGTCGTCGAGGACGGCGAGCTTGGTCGCCGTGCCGCCGGATCGGGGCCGTTTGGTCATCCGGCGAGGGGGAAGCGCTCGGCGTAATCGTCGGCCGCGTCCTCCATGGTGGTGAAGATCGCGCCGTGTTCCAACAGCTTGAGGATGAGACGTTCCAAGAGCAGCATGCGGTGGCCGCGGCCGATGACGTAGGGATGGAACGTATAGGTGAGCACGCCCCACTCGGTGATTCGCGTCATGTAATCGAAGTCGTCGAACCAGTTCTCGAGCACGCCGGAAGCGGCACGCATGCCTTCGAGGATGAAGGTCTTCGTGCGGACGAATTCGAAGTGGGGGTAGTCGTCCAGCGTCCAGCTGATGGGCATTTCGATCAGGGGCGTCGTCTCGCCGAAGCGCACCGGCTCTTCGAGCGAGATCACGTCGCCGGTCCGCGCGCGGTAGGGCGTGTAGTCGTCGCCCATGAGGCTGGTGTCGTAGAAAAACCCGTATTTGAGCAAGAGCTCGATGGTGTGCTCGCTCAAATCCCACGACGGCGAGCGGTAGCCGCGGGGCTTGCGGCCCGAGAGCCGTTCGATCGAATCGATCCCGCGCACGATCCCCTCTTCCTCCTTCTCGCGGCTCAGGTCGGCGGGGGGGATGTGGGTCCAGCCGTGGTGGGCGATCTCGTGGCCCTCGTCGACGGCGCGTTTGCTCTCGTCGGGGTAGGTCTCGATCACGGTGCCGGGGATGAACCAGGTGGACCGTATCCCGTACTTGTTGAGCAGCGCCAGGATGCGCGCCGCCCCGACCACGCCGAACTCGCCCCGCGAAATGGGGGTCGGCGTCGTGAGCCCACGGGCGATCCAGCCCGACACCGTGTCGAAATCGAAGGTGAGGCATACTAGGTGACGCGCCACGATTCCCTCCGCTTTGGTTTCGGCGACGCCCAGGAACGCGTGGGCCGCCGTCGCTACTGGGCGGCCGCCGCGCGCGATTCCGCGATCAGCGAATCCGCCACGTCGAGAACCTTGTCGATACGTGCCAAGCCGTCGAGCAGCTGGTCCTCGGTGATGCAGAGCGCCGGTGCGATGCCGAGCATGTTGGGACGCAAGTAGACGTATACACCGGCCTCGGCGAGCGCCTTCTTGATTAGTCCGAGCCCGCCGCTGGCGGCGAAAAAGGCCTCAGTCCGCTCCGCCAGCAACGGCGCCCGCGTCTCGCGGTCACAGACCAGCTCGATGCCTGAGAACAGGCCCTTGCCGCGCACGTCGCCGACGCATTCGTGCTTTTCCTTCAAGGCTTCGAGCTCGCCGAGCAGGACCTCACCCAATCTGGCCGAGTTCTCGATCAGGCCTTCGTCGCGATAGACTCCGATCGCCGCGATTCCGGCCGCACACGCAAGCGCGTGGCCCGAATACGTGGATCCCGACCAAAGCGTGTTTTCGTCCATAAAACCGGCGATCGCGTCCGTCACCACCGTCGCGCCCAAGGGCACGGCCGAGTTCGTGAGGCCCTTGGCGGTCACCAGGATGTCGGGGACGACTCCGTAATGGTCGACGCCGAACCAGCGGCCCGTGCGTCCCCATCCCGACATGATCTCGTCGGCGATCAAGAGGATTCCGTACTTGTCGCAAAGCGCGCGCAGGCGCGGCAAGTAGTCGTCCACCGGCACGATCAGGTTGTTGGCGGGCCCGGTGATGGGCTCGACGACGATCGCGGCGATGAAGTCCGGGTTCTCGAATTCGATCAGCTCTTCGATGGCGCCCACGCACTCGCGCGCGCAAGTGTGCGGTTCTTGGCCGAAGTTGCAGTGGTAGCAGAGCGGCGCAAAGGCATGCAGCGAGCCCACCATGCCGGGCTCGTTATAGGGCCGGCGCGCGTCGCCCGTCAGGCTCACCGCGCCCGAGCTGGCGCCGTGGTAGGACCGGTAACGGGCGATGGTCTTGGGCCGGCCGGTCGCCATTTTGGCGATCTTGATCGCGTATTCCATCGCCTCCGAGCCGCCGCCGGAAAAATAGGTCTTGTTCAGATCCCCCGGTGTCACGTCGGCGATCATGCGCGCGAGCCGGCCCCGGACATCGGTCGCGAAGCTGGGCGCGGCGTAGCAGAGCTTCGCCGCCTGCTCCTTCACCGCGGCGACGATCTTGGGGTGCTGGTGGCCGGCGTTGACGCAGACGAGCTGGTTGGCGAAGTCGACGTAGCGCCTTCCGTCCGCGTCCCAGAAATAGGGACCTTCGGCGCGGGTAATCGTGAGCGGAGCGAGCGTGTTCTGCTTCGACCAGGGGAAAAGCACGTATTCCCGATTCTCGGCCGCGACCGCGTCCATCGCCTATCCTTCCCCTTGCACACGCCTTTCGGCCATCACAGCACCCGGCGACAGGCGAGTCAACGCGGCGCCGTCAGTGCGCCTTCCCGCGCCGGCTGAGTCCCTCGGCGACAAGCCGCGCCGTCAGCGCGTGGTCTTCGCCGGCCGGTGCGGTGCGCTGCGCTTCCAGCGAAACTTCACTCCCGACGCCGGCCTCGCGGGCACGCTCGAGTACCATTGCAGCCTGCGCCAGATCGCACACCGCCATCCCCTGGATGACGGCCAAGATTCGCTCCCGCGCGCCGGTTCGCCCCGGTGTGAAGCCACCGGCGACGGCGCCCATGTCGGCGTCGATGCGCGCCTTCAAGGCTTCTTGCGTGATCTCGCCGCGCGCGATCCAGGCTGCGAAGTCGCCGCGCAGCAGCGCATAATCGAGCTCGTCGACGATCACCCGGTCGGTCTCGGCCAGCACGCCGAACTCCACCTCGTGGACCCCGCCCATGGAGCACAGCACCGCGCCGTCTCCCAGCATGCCGGGCCCGATGACGGGGGCGCTGGCGAGGGTCAGCGTGACGACGATGTCGGCGCCCGTCACCGCGTCCGCGACCGTCGCGGCGATCAGCGGGGCCGCGACCTCGCCTTCAAGCGCCGCGCAGGCTGCCTCCGCACCGTCAAGGGTGCGGGACGCGATCCGGATTGCGGCCAGATCGAACGCGTGGTCCAGCATCCGGACCGCCTCGGCGCCGATCCGCCCGGCTCCGATCACCGCCGCCACCGAGGCACCGGGCGGAGCCAGGTGCTTGGCCGTGATCGCCGCGGTGACGGCCGTGCGGCGCTTGGTGAGCCAGCTTTGCTCCACGAGCCCAAGGATCACGCCGGTTCGGCAATCGCAGACGGCGAAAGTATAGCTGCCGAACTGGGCGCCGAAAAAAACTCCGGCCAGCCCGAGCGACGGCAGCACCGCCCCCTTGATCCCCCACGGTGTCGGCGCCTCGCCGGGGACGACCATCACAGACATCGCGGGCATCGACGTGACCGCGCGCTCGGCCCCGTAGCGGCGCCAAGCGTCCTCGATGCATGCGAAGGAATCCTCGACGCTCAAAAGCCCTCGGACATCGGTCTCGGTGAGGACGATCACGGTCCAGCCCCGGTGCCGGGCCCGCGATTCACGCGTGATCGGTCTTCGCGAACCGGTCGATCGCCCCGATCGCGATGTCGAACGAAAGGTTCTTTCCGCACATGGCCTCGGCGAGGATGCGCGAGCAGCAGGGCCCGGCGGTGTAGCCCATGCCGGGGAAGGTATTTACGAACAGGCCGGGTACTCCGGGGACCGGCCCCAGAACCGGCCTGCCGTCCGGGGTTTCGTTCACGGTGCCGGCCCAGGTCCGGATCAGGCGCAAATGCGCCACGTCCGGGACTACCTGCATCGCCGTCCACAGATTCGCCTGCAGCGTTTCGCGCACCACCGCCGGCAGGCCGGTCAGCGGGTTCAAGGTCGCGGGCCAGCCGCCGCCGATGATCAAATTGCCGGCCTTGGCCTGCTTGAACGTGAGCTTGCGTCCGGCGGTGTACACTAGGTGGTTGACCTTGTGCTCGGTCGCCTCGGTGGCGTTCATTTGGATCGGCCGGCCGCCGGCAGGCAATGTAATGCCGAGAAGATCGCCGACCGAATCGCACCAGCCGCCGGCGGCGATTACGACGCGGGCACACCGAATCCGCCCCTGGTTCGTAGTCGCCTCGAAACCGTTTTTCCCGGGCGTCAACGCATCGAGCTCGGTAAATCGGCGGATGCGGGCACCAGCGCTTTCGGCGGCCCGCGCGATCGCCACCGTCGCCAGAAGCGGATTGATCTTGCCCTCGTTGGGACAAAACTCGGCCCCGACCACGCTGTCTGAGACATAGGGGGCGAGGCGGAGGACCTCGTCGCGGCCGATGATCGACGATTCGACGCCGCGGCTGTTCTCCATCGCCACCTTGCGTCCCAACAGCGCGATCTGATCCTCGGACTCGGCCATCATCAGCCCACCCTCGGTCACCAGCTCGATGTCGTCGTCGAGTTCGTCCGCCAGCTCCTTCCAGACCTCGATCGAAAGCTTCAATAGCGGCAGGACCGGCAGGTACGCCTCGATCCATTCCGGGGTCTGATCGTTGAAACTGTTGAACGACATCTGCGAGTGGATGCTGCCGGCATTCGCCCCCGACGCCTGGCCGTTGACGTCGGCGCGGTCGATGACCACCACCTCGACCCCTTCACGCGCGAGATAGAGCGCGGTGGCGCAGCCGGCGACCCCGCCGCCGATGACGAGCACGTCGGTTTCGAAGTCCATGAACCACCCTTCGGGCCAGAAAGGAATTTGCGGCAGCGGAGGACCGCCGCGGGCGCGTGCTTGGGTGGAAACGATACTGCCGCGCCCGCCGCCCGGCAAGGCCGGCGCCACATTTCGGATGCCGTCCTTCGAGATGCCGTGGTACGGTTTTTCGATGCGCCGCCAATAGCTGGCGAATTGCACCCACCCGGTCGGAGCCGCTCAGCGCGATCTCTTCATCGTGAGGCTTGAACACTTCGTCGAGGGCTTCGCGTTCCTTTCGGTACCCCGCGGTCTCCTCGAACTTCTCCTGGTAGCCCCTCTCCAAAGACTTGCGTATGCCGAGAAACCACTCTCGATGTTCCACAGGCATGGACGCGAAATTGTCCTTGTCGGCTTGCGACCAGTGCTCCGGGGCTGACGTCCCGACCCCCTCGGGTTCCGGCTCTTCTTCCTCGCTTGCCTCCTCGGGCCCGGGCTCTTCTTCGGGCGTCACCTCGCCGGCGGGCGCCGCCTCTTCGGGTTTCTCTTCTGCCTCGGGCTCGTCGTCAGCCTCTTTTGCTTCGACCTCATCCCATGCTTCTGCCAGCACGTCAGCCACCCGTGGCTCTTCGCCGGCTTGCCCTTCTTCCGGGGCGCCTTTGATGTCGTCTTCCATTGTCTCCCTCAATGAAAAAACCGCCCGAAGGCGGTCAAGTAAAACCGCCCGCTAATACAGCGGGCGGCCAGTCCCCGAAAGGGGAATTACTTGTCGGCGTCTTTCTTCGGGTACACCGCCGACAGATAAGTCACGGTCTTGGACTTAACGCCTTTCTTCCGCGTGTCTAACTGCCGCCGCAACATGGTCGCGGAGGGACTGTTCCATCTGTACTTGTTGACCGCGTATTCCAGTTTCCCCTCCAGCGTACGCATCGAACTCGCCATCTCTCATCACCAATGTTTCATAGTCGAGTTGTTGAGAAAGCCGCACGCCTTCCATATTACCAGCCCGCTCAGCCAAATCAACCAGCTGGGCCTCACGCTCTTCCAACACCCGGTCCAGATACTCGGGGTCGGCCTTGAACTGCCTCCTGAACTCCTCGCTGCGCGCGGCCTCGAACTCGGGCACGTACTGCAGCCGCACACCCCTGAACCTTTTCGGCATCGCCCCGCCGGCACGCTGCCCGTGCCGCAGGTCGGTGATGTACGTGAACCCAAACTCAGCCAGACCGTCCAGGTGGGCCTCGAACTCGCGCATCTCCTTCACAGTCTTCGGCTGGAAGAAGAACACCTCAACGCCCGGCCGTGAGTTGTCGCTGGTCTCGTGGTCTTCCCCCATTGAGTTGGTCCACCGTTAATATGAGTAAAACGGAGGATCAGAGATGGCGTACAAGCGGCA
>JASLLV010000035.1 GCA_030746935.1 Rhodospirillales bacterium
CAACGCCGTGCGCGAGGCGATGCACGCCGTCTTCCTCTACCACGCGGTGAAGGCCGGCCTCGACATGGGGATCGTGAACGCGGGCCAGCTCGAGGTCTATTCCGAGATTCCGTCCGAGCTGCGCGAGCGGGTCGAGGACGCGGTGCTGAACCGCCGCGCCGACGCCGCCGAGCGCATGCTCGAGATCGCGGAACGCTATCGCGGCGAGGGCCGCAAGGTGGAAGACGACCTCGGCTGGCGCCAGGCCCCAGTGGCGGAGCGGCTGGCCTACGCCCTCGTCAAGGGCATCTCGGACCACATCGTCGAAGACGCCGAAGAAGCGCGCGTCGCCGCCGAGCGTCCCATCGAGGTGATCGAGGGGCCGCTCATGGACGGCATGAACCAGGTCGGCGAGCTGTTTGGCTCGGGAAGGATGTTCTTGCCGCAGGTGGTGAAGAGCGCCCGGGTGATGAAGCAGGCCGTTGCCCATCTGGTGCCGTTTATCGAGGCGGGGAAGCAGGCCGGCGCCGGCGGCCTCGGTGCCAAGGGCAAGATCCTGCTCGCGACCGTCAAGGGCGACGTCCACGACATCGGCAAGAACATCGTCGGCGTCGTTCTTCAGTGCAACAACTTCGAGATCGTGGACCTGGGCGTCATGGTGCCTTACGCCAAGATCGTCGAGACCGCGCGTGCCGAGAACGTCCACATGATCGGGTTGAGCGGGCTGATCACGCCGTCGCTGGACGAGATGGCGACGGTGGCGACGGAATTGGCGCGCGACGGCTTTGTTACGCCGCTTCTTATCGGCGGCGCGACCACGTCCAAGGTCCATACCGCGGTCAAGATCGCGGTCAACTACTCGGGTCCGACGATCCACGTGATGGACGCCTCGAAAGCGGTTGCGGTCGCGAGCAGTCTCGCGAGCGCCAGCCGGCGCGAGGGTCTGATCGACGACGTCCGTAGCGAATACGCAGAGATTCGCGAAGCCCGCGCGCGCGACGGCGCGCGGGCGCCCCGGCTGCCGATCGCCGAAGCTCGCGCGGCAAAGCCCGCCATCGACTGGACCCGCACGAGCCCTCCGAAACCACGTTTTCTCGGCGTCAAGAGCTTCGCCGATTACGATCTTACAGATCTCGTCGAGCGCATCGACTGGACTCCGTTCTTCCGCACCTGGGAGCTCAAGGGGATGTACCCGCGAATCCTCGAAGACGAGAGGGTCGGTGAGGCGGCGCGAGCCCTGTTCGCGGACGCATCTGCGATGCTCGAGCGAATCGTCGCGGAGAAGTGGCTGACGGCGAAGGGCGTCGTCGGCTTCTTCGCCGCCAACACCATCGATCACGACGATGTCGCGATCTACGCCGACGAGTTGCGTGCGAATCCCCGGTGCGTGATCCACTTCCTGCGCCAGCAAATGGCGAAGGGGGCGGGGCGGACGAATTACTGCCTCGCCGACTTCGTCGCGCCCGGCGAAACGGGTGTCGCCGATTATATCGGCGCCTTCGCCGTGACCGCAGGCATCGGCATCGAGGCGTGTTTGGCGCGCTTCGAGCGCGCCGGCGACGATTATTCCCAGATCTTGGTCAAGGCGCTCGCGGATCGGTTGGCGGAAGCGTTCGCCGAACGCTTGCACGAGCGCGTGCGCAAAGAGTTCTGGGCCTACGTCGTCGAGGAGGACTTGGCGAACGAGGACCTGATCAAGGAGCGCTATCAAGGCATCCGCCCGGCGCCCGGTTATCCCGCGTGCCCCGACCACACCGCGAAGGCGGCGCTGTTCGAGCTTTTGGAGGTCGAGAAGCGCGCCTCCATCACCTTGACCGAGTCGTTCGCCATGGATCCAGCGGCCTCGATCTCGGGTTTCTATTTCTCCCACGCGGACGCGCGCTACTTCGGCGTCGGGCGCATCGCCCGCGACCAGCTCGATGATTACGCGCGCCGGCAGGGAATCCCCGTCGCCGAGGCCGAACGCTGGCTGGCTCCGAACTTGGCCGCCGACGCGTAAGGCGGAACACCGCTCGATCCAGGCTCTCGGCGTGATGGCACGGGACCAGGCGGCCGTCGAGTTCGCGGGGAGCCGGGGTCGATGCACCCTCGTACGCCCGCGCGCTACGACCGCCTCGTCTTTTTTTGTGATCGGTGATTGAATGACGGCCGATCGCACCGCCCGACCGCCGGGCGCTTCCTCTTCGATGCTTTCGTTGTCACCGATCGTCCCATGAGCGACCAGACGAAAGACGGTTCCGGCCCCCCATCCGGCGAGCCCGCCCGGCGCCCCGCGAGCGACCGGGTGACGTTGATCGTGCTCAGCGCGCTCGCCGCCGTTGGCGGGACGGCCGTCTATTTGCTTCAAGGATCGGACAGCGTTGTCCGATCCTTGCGCGGCGATGTGGACCTGATCGTGCTGATGATTCCGCGGCTGGCGGCGGGCGTGCTGGTCGGCGGCTTCATCCAGGTACTGATTCCCAAAGGCTTGGCGGCCAAGTGGCTGGGCGAGGGGATCGGGCTCCGGGGAATGCTGCTCGCTACGTTCGCCGGCTTCTGCACGCCCGGCGGGCCGATGCTGTCGTTTCCCATCGTTGTCGCGCTCCGCGCCGCCGGCGCCGGCATCCCGGCCCTGGTGACCTACATCACCGCGTGGTCGCTCTTGGGCGTACACCGGATTCTCCAGTGGGAGATCCCGTTGTTCGGTCCCGAATTCGCCGCGGTTCGCTTCATCGCCTCGCTGCCGTTTCCGATCGTCGCCGGCCTCATCGCCGCGGCCTTGGCGGCACGCATGAGACAAGTGTAAAGGCGGCAGGACCCGTGGAACCGTCGCTCATTATTCTCTGGACGCTGGCGTCGGTGCTGGGGTTGGCCGCGTTGTCGCGCGGGCGCGATCGTTTCGTGGCAGGCCTCAAGTCCGCGTACGATCTGATCAAGATGATGATCGTGCGCCTGCCGATCGCGCTATTGTTCGCGGGCTTCCTGAGCGCCCTTATTCCCAATCACGTCATCGCCGGGTGGACGGGTGTCGATTCCGGCATCGCCGGCGTGTTCGTCGCCTCGGCCGCCGGCGGCCTGGTCCCGAGCGGCCCGTTCGTCTCATTCCCCATCGCCTTGACCCTGTTCCAATCCGGCGCCGGACTTGCGCAAGTGATCGCCTTCGTTACCGCGTGGTCGGCCTTCGCCTTCCATCGCGTCATCGTCTGGGAGGTGCCCTTGGTGGGGCTGCGCTTCACGGTGATCCGGCTCGTCTCATCGCTCGTGATCCCGCCCGCGGTCGGAATTCTCGCCATGGCGCTGCTCGCGTTGTTCTAGGTGCGGCGGGCGGGCGGCCTCCGGGCACTCACCACGGGATCGGTTCGCGGTCGCGAAAAAAAGCCGCCGCGCGGCCCGCCGTCGGGCCGCGCGCTCGCCCACGCGGCGGCGGTGCGCATCGCCCGATTCGGTCGCGCCAACGAATTTTCGGACTGGGGCTCGGCCCACCATAGCTTTACCTACTGCAACGCGCTGCATCAGGCGCTCAAGCGCGCGAGTGGCGGCGGAACCGAATTGGACGAAGGCGACCAGACGGGCGTGCGCGGCGTCTACCACGGCGCCATGACCCTTTATCTGAACCGTTATCTCAACGTCCCTCCGGCGCCGCTGCCCGGAGCACGCGGCCGCTCCCTCGACACGCTTCCCGATCGCTCGGACCGTTTGTTGCGCGCATTGCTCGAGAGTTTCGACCGCAAGGGCGAAGGCGAGATCGCGGCCCGCCTCGTCGCCCGTTACTTGCGGCTCGGCCACCCCCACGACCGGCTGATCGCAACGCTCGCGCACGCGGTCTTGCGCGAAGATGCGGACTTCCACGCCTATCAGATGCTCGAGGCGACGGCACGCCAGTTCGCCGACGCAAACGGCGGGCCCCGGGCGCACGTCTTCCTGATCGCGGCGGCCCGGTTTCTCGCCGCCCGGTTCCCGACCGAACGCGCCCAGCAGCAAACCGCGGCGATCGCGCGGCGCTTGCATCGGGGGGGACGAATCCACGCCGACGTCGCCGGCGCCGAGCCGAACGCGGCCGGCGCGTAACCACCCCCCCCCCCGGCGCGTGCTTGGCGGCGGTTCGTGGCCGTCCGGGGGGCGCCTCATTATACTCCGGCCATGTCCCGAGATTCCTTGCCCGAAGTTCGCTTGCCGGACGCGCCGGCGCTGGTTGCCGGGGCCGGCGGCGCCGCCTGGATCAGCGTCGCGGGCGAGGTGGAGGCGCTTTCGCTCGACGATGCGGCGGCGCGCCTTCGGGCGGGTGCCGCGCCGCTCGTCTGCCATGCGCGGGCGTTGGCCCGGCGCCTCGGCTTGGGTTCGTTCACGGCCCTCGATCTGCTGGAGCTCTTCGCCTTCGCGCACCCGGCGCGGTTCTGCCTGCCGACCCCGCACGGGCTGGCTGCGGCGCTCGGGCTTCCCCTTCCGGCCGGGCGAAACCAAGAGGCCGAGTTTCTTTTTTCGGCGGCGCGGGCTTTGCTTTCCAGCCTCGCTCCGAGCGGGTGTCCCGCGGGCGGAGACGCCCATCGGCTGGCGGCCTCGATGGCGGGCGCCGGTTGGGGGTGGGGCGATGCCGTTCTGAGGACGCTCGGCGGCGGCGAGGAAACGCGGCAGCGTCACGATCTCGTCGACGCCTTTCGGGTCTGGAATGGCTTCAAGGAATGGGACGATCGGGGGCCAGAGCCTGCGCCGGACAACCAGCCGGTGGAGCCCGTCGAGGCACGCGCGCGACTGGCTCGACTGCTCGGACCCGACGCCGAGGAGCGGCCCCAGCAAGCCGAGTACGCGGCCGAAGTTTCGGCGGCGTTCATGCCGCGCGAGCGCCGGGGCGAGCCGCACTTCGTGGTCGCGGAAGCCGGAACCGGCGTCGGCAAGACGCTCGGATACCTGGCGCCGGCGAGCGTGTGGGCAGAGAAGAACCGAGGTCCCGTCTGGATCAGCACCTACACGCGCAACCTTCAGCGCCAACTCGATTCGGAACTCGATCGGGTTTTCCCCGAACCCGGCGCCAAACGGCGACAGGTGGTGGTGCGCAAGGGCCGCGAAAACTACCTCTGCCTCCTCAACTTCGACGAGGCGGTCGGCGAACTCGCCACTCGGCTGGGCGGCGACGCAATCGCGCTCGGCCTGATGGCGCGGTGGGCGGCGGCGAGCCGCGACGGCGACATGGTGGGCGGCGACTTTCCGGCTTGGTTGGTCGAGCTTGCAGGAAGGGCTGCGACCCTCGATCTCACCGACACCCGTGGTGAGTGCGTCTATTCCGCGTGTCCGCACTACCGCAAGTGTTTCATCGAACGGACCGTGCGCAGCGCCCGGCGCGCGTCGATCGTGGTTGCGAACCACGCGCTCGTGATGATCCAGGTCACTCTCGGCGGTGGCGACGAAGCGGCCGGCGCATTCGTACCCACGCGCTACGTCTTCGACGAAGGGCATCATTTGTTCGACGCTGCCGACTCGGCGTTTTCGGCGCGCCTCACCGGCCGTGAGACGGCCGAGCTGAGACGCTGGATCCTCGGCGCCGAGGGACGCCGACGTTCGCGCTCGCGCGGCTTGCGCGCGCGAATCCAAGACCTGGTGGCGAGCGATGAAGCGGGGCGCGACGCCTTGGCCGAGGTCATCCGAGCCGCCCACGCCCTGCCCGGCGCCGGCTGGTACGGGCGGCTTGCCGATGAAATCCCGGTCGGTCCTGCCGAAAGCTTCCTCGCCCTGGTCCGCCAGCAAGTCTACGCACGTGATCCCGACCCGCGGGCGCCCTACGACCTCGAATGCGAGACGTTGCCGCCGGTGGTGGGACTGATCGAGGCCGGACGCGCCCTCGATGCGGCGCTGGGGGCGATCGAGCAGCCCATGGGCGTTCTCGTGGCCCGGCTGGCGTCGCTCTTGGATCGCGAGGCCGACGTGCTCGAGACCGCGCAGCGCCTTCGCCTCGAAGCGGTCTCGCGGGGGCTGGACCGCCGCGGCGGTCGCATGATCGCGGGTTGGCGGGCGATGCTCCGGGCGCTCGAAGCCGAGGCGCCGGAGCCGTCGTTCGTCGACTGGTTCGGCGTTGCGCGAGCCGACGGCCGCGACCTCGACGTCGGATACCACCGGCACTGGATCGATCCCACGTTGCCGTTCGCGGAATCGTTGGTCGATACGGCGCACGGCGTTCTCGTCACTTCGGCCAGCCTCGCCGATTCGACCGGCGACGCCGAGGCCGATTGGTCGGCTGCCGAGCGGCGCACGGGCGCCAGTCACCTGGCCCGGCCAGCGGTGCGCGCGGCGGTCGCCTCGCCGTTCGACTACGTCCGTCAAACCCGAATATTCGTGATTACCGATGTCGCGAGGAACGACGCCCCCCAGGTGGCGGCGGCCTATCGCGAGCTTTTCATCGCCGTTGGTGGCGGCGGGCTCGGGCTGTTTACGGCGATCGCGCGGCTGAGGGCGGTGTACGATCGAATCGCGGCTTCCCTCGACGAGGCGGGGCTCGCATTGCTCGTCCAGCACGTGGACGCGATGGACACCGGCACACTTATCGACGTCTTTCGCGCCCAAGAGGACACCTGCCTTCTGGGGACTGATGCGGTACGCGACGGAATCGACGTCCCGGGCCGCTCGTTGCGCCTCATCGTCTTCGACCGTGTGCCCTGGCCACGCCCCGACATCGTGCACCGCGCGCGCCGACGGGCGTTCGGCGGAAACGGCTACGACGAGATGCTGGCTCGCCTGCGGTTGAGGCAGGCCTATGGCCGGTTGGTGAGACGCGCGAGCGACCGCGGTGCGTTCGTCATGTTGGATCGGGCGTTGCCGTCTCGACTCGCGCGCGCCTTTCCACCGGGCGTCGCGCTCGAGCGCGTGGGACTCGCCGAAGCGGTAACGAGCCTCAGCGCGTTTCTTGGCCCGCGATAGAGCGGATCGCCATCTCGCTTCCGGGCTTGACGGTTCCGCCGGAGCCGCGCTTTATGCTCACCGCATCGCACCGCTTCCTGCGCATCCCATGCCCGCCATCAGCCACCATACCGCCCTCGTCTACGTGATGGTCATCGTCTCGGCCGCCGACGGCGAGATGACGGACGCCGAGCTTCACGTCATCGGCGAGCTTACCCGGCTGCTGCCGGTGTTCGCGGATTTCGAGAAGGACCTTTTGCCGGCTACGGCCGAGGCGTGCGCCGAGCTCCTCGACGACGACGACGGCTTGGAGAACGCTCTCGTCATGATCAAAGAGGCGTTGCCTGCGCGCTTGAGGGAAACGGCCTATGCGTTGGCGTGCGACGTGGCCGCGGCGGACGGCGCCGTCCACCAAGAAGAGCTACGCCTGCTCGAGATGATTCGCCATCAGGTTGGAATCGACCGTCTGACCGCCGCCGCCATCGAGCGCGCCGCGCGGGCGCGTTTCGCGACGGCCTGAGCACCGGATCCCCGTCTCCGTCGAAAACACCAGGGCGACGGCCGGAGGAATTGATCCGCGCGGGTGCCGGTTCGATTCTGCGAACCGGGACGATGCGTTACATCATCATGTCGCCGGGACCTCCCGGCGGCGGTGGTGGTGGCGGATCCTTCAATTCCGGGATCTCGGCGACGCCGGCTTCGGTCGTCACGATCAAACCGGCCACCGAGGCGGCGTCTTGAAGTGCGGTGCGTACGACCTTGGTCGGATCGATCACACCGGCCTTGACCAGGTCGCGGTATTCCCCGGCTTCGGCGTCGAAGCCGTACGTGAACACATGCTTTTCGAGAAGCTTTCCGGCCACCACCGCGCCGTCGACGCCGGCATTATCGGCGATCTGGCGCAGCGGCGCCTGGAGCGCCTTGCGGATGATGTCGACACCGACATTTTGCTCGCTGTTGTCAAGTGTCAGCTTGTCGAGCGTCTTGGTCGCGTACAGCAACGCGACGCCGCCGCCGGGAAGGATGCCTTCCTCGACCGCGGCCCGGGTCGCGTGTAGGGCGTCGTCGACCCGATCCCTGCGCTCCTTCACCTCCATCTCGCTCGCGCCTCCGACCCGGATCACCGCCACACCGCCGGCGAGCTTCGCCAAGCGCTCCTGCAATTTTTCGGAGTCGTAGTCCGACGTGGTCTCGTCGATCTGCGCGCGGATCTGGTTGCACCGGTCGGCAATGGCGCCCTTGTCGCCGGCGCCTTCGACCAGGGTGGTGTCGTCCTTGGTCACGATGGCCTTTTTCACGGTACCCAGCATATCGAGTGTCACGTTCTCGAGGTTGACGCCGAAGTCGTCGCTGATCATCTGGGCACCCGTAAGGATGGCAACGTCCTCGATTATGGCCCGACGCCGATCGCCAAACGCCGGCGACTTGACCGCGGCCACTTTTAGGCCACCGCGCAAGGTGTTAACCACTAGCGTCGCCAGAGCCTCGCCCTCGACGTCCTCGGCCAGGATGATCAGCGGACGGCTGGACCGGGCGACGCTTTCGAGAAGCGGCAGCAGCGGCTGCAGGCTCGTGAGCTTTTGCTCGTGCACCAGAATGTACGCGTTTTCGAGTTCGCAAATCATCTTCGCGGCGTCGGTGACGAAGTAAGGCGAGATGTAGCCGCGCTCGAACTGCATGCCTTCGACCACATCGAGTTCGCTTGTAAGGCTTTGGGCCTCTTCGACCGTGATCACGCCCTCGTTGCCCACCTTTTCCATGGCCTCGGCGATCATGTCGCCGATCTGGGGATCGCCGTTGGAAGAGATGGTGCCGACCTGGGTAATCTCGTCCATGGTCGCGACCTTGCGCGAGCGCTTACGGAGCTCGGCGACCACGGTCTCGACTGCGCGGTCGATTCCCCGTCTCAAGTCCATAGGGTTCATGCCGGCCGCCACCGCCTTGGTGCCTTCGCGAGCGATGGATTGGGCCAGCACGGTCGCCGTCGTCGTGCCGTCACCGGCCTCGTCCGAGGTCTTGGACGCGACCTCGCGCACCATCTGCGCGCCCATGTTCTCGAAGCGGTCTTCGAGTTCGATTTCCTTGGCGACGGTGACGCCGTCCTTGCTGATACGCGGCGCGCCGAACGACTTCTCGAGGATGACGTTGCGGCCCTTGGGTCCGAGTGTCACCCGGACAACGTCCGTAAGCGTTTCGACGCCCTTGAGGATGCGCGCGCGGGCGTCGGCGTCGAACTTGATCTGTTTGGCCGACATGGCGTGCCAATCTCCGTTTTGCTGCCGCGACTACTTTTTCTTCCTCTTGCGGGGCTCCAACTCGACGACGCCCAGCAGATCGGATTCCTTCATGATCACGAAGTCGTCGCCGTCGATCTTGACCTCCGTGCCGGACCATTTGCCGAACAGGATCCGGTCGCCCGGTTTCACGTCCAAGGGCGTGATCTTTCCCGTCTCGGCGCGGGCGCCCGGGCCGCAGGCGACGACCTCGCCCTCCATCGGCTTTTCCTGGGCCGTGTCGGGGATGATGATCCCGCCCGCCGTTTTTTCTTCCTGCTCGATGCGCCGTATCAGGACGCGATCCTGCAGCGGCTTGAAGCTCATCGCACTTCCTCCATCGGATTGCTCGCGCGTCAAGTAATTGGGAATCTTGGCCCTTTTCGGCCTGTTAGCACTTGTATCGGTTGAGTGCCAGGGATTTAAGAGGCTTTACGGGACTTGTCAAGGTGGTCTCACTCGGGTTGGCCCGAAGTACCGGCGGTACGGCTCAGGGGCGCTGGACGATGCTGAGATCGGCCCGCACCGCCGCCGCGTCCCACACGCCGATGATTTTCCGGCGATAGTTCTGGCTTGCCGCCGGCGCGGCTTGGGGCGGTGTCCGGTCGTTGTAGGAGATGATGAGGCCGTTCGGGTTGTCGGCGACCCACCGGGCCACCTCCTGATCGCCGATGATGGCGAATGGCCGACGCAAACGGCCCAGGAAGTGAAACTGACCGTGGTATTTGCCGTAGTGCGCCAACGGCCTGCCGGCACTCTCCCACGTCTCGAGGCGCTGCGCCAACGGTTCGAGGTTGAACGATTCCCGAAGAACGGGCATCGCCGCGGCGTGCGCCGCCGCAACCGTGACGACGCTAAGCGCTGCAAGCGCCGCAAGCCGACCCGCCATGGTTTGAAGCGGCACCGCGGCGACGGCGATACCGGCCGCGGCGATGACCGCGCCCCACGCGTTCGCAACCGGCAACGTGGTGCCCGAGACCTTGGTGAGCACGGATTGCGGAATGGCGAAGAGAACAGCAACGCCAATCGCTGCGACGATGGCGCCGGGCATCCCGAGATAGCGCCCTGAGCCTGCGGCCGCTCCACCATCCGGGCGAGCGGCCTGCGTTTCGAGCAGAAAGGCGATGCCGAGCGCCAGGGCGGGCATCGCCGGCAGCAAGTAGTGGAATTGCTTGCCGCTGATGAACGAAAGCCCGATCAGCGTCGGTACGAACCAACTGAGGCAGAACCGGAACCCGCCGTCGGCCATCGCGCGGGGCGCGTGCCTCAGGGAACGCCACGCATCCGGCCAAAGGGCGAGCGGCAGCAAAAGCGGTACCAGTCCTGCCACATACCACCACCAGGATCGTTCGTGAGCGAAGGATTCGAGCATCCGGCCCGCGGACTGGCTCCAGAAGATCGCATCTGAGTACGCCTTGCCGCCCGCGATCCCGGCCGGAATCGCCCACACGAGTGCCAACGCCAGACCGGCCCCGACCGCTGCGCCGAACCGAAGCGACCACGCGATTGCCGATCGCCGCGCGACGCCCGAATTCGGGTTCCCCGGTTCGGGCGCAAGACAAGGTCCCCAAACGGGAGCGAGCAGCCCCACCGGCAGCACGTGGACGAGCATCACAGGCCCCTTGGTCAGGATTCCCGCGGCGATGCCGAAGGCGACGAGTGTCCAATCGAGCGGGCGGCCGAATCGCCACGCCCTGACGACGCCAGCGAGCGTGATCACGGTCGCGAATGCCAGCATCATATCGAACATGGTGAGCGTGGTCGTGACCGCCCAGAATGCGCTCGCCAACAGCACCAGCGGCGCGGCCCGGCCGGCGCGCCCATCCGGCCACAAAAGCCGACCCAGGCACGCGGTGACGAACAGCGTTGCAAGCGCGAAGGCGGGCGAGACCAGGCGTGGCCACCACTCACCGACGCCAAAGACGGCCCAGCCCGCGTGAATGAGCCAGAAGAGAAGCGGCGGTTTGTGGGAATAGGCCTCGCCGTTCAGGTGGGGGACGAGGAAATTGCCGCCCGACCACATCTCCCACGCAACCGAAAGATAACGGGTCTCACCTACGGGAAGCAGCGGACGGGTAAAAAGAGCGACGACGACCAGGAAAACGGAAAGGCCCGACCACAGCACCGCCTGCCGGTGGCCCTCGGTCATGGGCGTTCGCGCGAATCCCAAGGACGCTCGCCGGACCCTTGGGGCATGGCGGGCCCTTGCGTCGTCGGCTCGGTGCCGCGTCGGTCCCGATAAACGAAGTAAAGGTTACGCCCGTAAATGAACAGCCCGGCCGTCTGGCCGAGAATGAAGACCGGATCCTCGATGTGGACCGCGTAGATCAAAAGGATGATGCCGCCGAAGATGCTGAAATACCAAAACAAGACGGGAATGATGCTTTTGCGCATGCGTTCGCTGAAAATCCATTGAACGACCCAGCGCATGAAGAACATCACCTGGCCGACGAAGCCGACCGCCGTCCACGCGGTCAACGTCACCACCATGAACCCGATATTGAGGACCATCAGTCTTCCTTCTCCGTATCTTCGAGGGCCGGCGCGATCGGACGCCGCCGCAGCCACATGACTCCGAACAGATCAACGATTCCCACCCACAGCCGATTGGCGATCCCGTATTTCGAGCGCCCCGCCGGCCGCCGACGGTGTCCGACCGGAACCGAGATAACGCGCCCGCCGCCGCGCAGCACGAGCGCCGGCAGGAAACGGTGCATGTGGTCGAACCGCGGAAGTTCGAGGAATGCCGCGCGCGCAAACACCTTCAGCCCGCAGCCGGTATCCGGCGTCCCGTCGCCCAAGGCCCACGCGCGCACCCGATTGGCGATCACCGACGACGCCATTCTTACCCAGCCGTCGCGACGCCGCGTCCGCTGTCCGGTGACGAGCAGCCTGACCCGGTTCTCGGAAGGAGTGTCGCGAAACGCACGCAACAGATTGACGATGTCTGCGGGATCGTTCTGGCCGTCGCCGTCGAGGGTGGCGATCACCGGTGCGCGCGCCGCCAGAACGCCCGAGGCGATGGCCGCGCTTTGACCGGCGCGGCGTTGGTGGCGCACGGTCCGGAGCGGCGCCCGCTCGGTCGCCAGCGCCCGCAGTTTTTCCGGGGTGTCGTCGGTGCTGCCGTCGTCGACGTACACGATCTCGTAGTCCAATTCGCCTTCGAGGGCGCCGCAGATGTCGGCGATGAGCGGGCCCAGGTTCTCGGCCTCGTTGAAGACCGGCACGACCACCGACAACGCTGGCGCGTCCGGCGTTTCGGTCGCGAGGTCGTCGGTGACGCGATCAGCCGCCATTGCTCGAGACCGGAAAAAAAGCCATGACCCGCAGTGCCAGGGGTTATTGCACGGGCAGATTCCCCGCGCAAAGCTCTTTCCCAGGCCCACGGTCGCATCGCCGCTTACGATTCGGCTGATGCGGTGCGCCCTGGCCGCCGGGCTCACGAACCGGTTGACGGGGCCGGTCTTCGGTGCTTCGAATCGAAACATCCGACGCCGTTTGCCGTCCCGTCCCTTCGCTGCGGTCGGCCGCGCCTGTCGGGACGGCGAGGAGGGGCTCGTGGACTATCCGGAATCGACCGAACGCGCATGGGCTCTTGCCCGTTCGACGCTGGCGCTCATGGAGAAACACCGGATCGCACCCAGTCCGAAGAACTTTGCCGTTTGGTATCTCTACTTCTCGGGTCGCGAGCCGGAGCTCGTCCGGACACTCGACAAACTGATGGACGGCGACCACGAACTCACCGACGAGGTCAACGACGAGGCGTACCGTCGATTCTTGTCCTCAGAGGACGATAGCGCGGCGCTGGAAGACACGACCCAACGGATCAGGGCCGAGCTCGACAAGGTTCTCGGCCTGGTCGCGAGCGCAGGCGCCGGAGCCGCCGATTGCGCGGGCCGGGCCGGTAACGGCGTTGCGACTCCTGCTGACCGACCCGGCCTATCAGGTCAAATAGGGTGGATTCGATGGAACGACGCCGGTTCCTGAGTCTCTTGGGTGCGCTTCCCCTGGCCGCCGCAAGCGCCTGCCGCGCGAAAATTGCGGCGCTCGCGCCCGAGCACGTAGTGGCGCCCGCGTGTGCGGCGGACACCGCTTCGGCGGACACGCCTGCCGAGTGGTGGCGGCGGACCCTCGTCCTGGTCGAGCTCGAGGGCGGCAACGACGGGCTCAATACGGTGATCCCGTTCGCCGACGCGGCGTACTACCGTTTGCGCCCGAAACTGGCGATCAAGCGCGAGCGCGTGATCCAGGCGGACGAGCGCCTCGGCTTCAATGCAGCGCTCGAGCCGCTGATGCCCTGGTGGCAGGGTTGCCGGATGGCGGTCGTCCTCGGGGTCGGCTATCCGGAGCCCAACCTCTCGCACTTCCGCTCCGTCGAGATCTGGGAGACCGCCTCGGAAACCGAGGAATATCTGGATTCGGGGTGGGCGGCGCGGCTGTTCGCGGAACGACCGCTGAGAGAGGCGCTTGCCGCGGACGGAATAATCCTCGGTCGCAACCAGGCCGGCCCGCTGTTCGGGCCTGGCTTTCGGGCGGTCAGTCTCAACAAGCCCGAAGATGCGGTCAGGCAGGCGAAAAAGATGAAGGATCTGGCGCACGCCGCGACCAACCCGGCGCTGGCCCACGTGGTCCGCGTACAGAACGATATACGCCGGGCCGCGGAAAGAATCCTCGAAACAGGTGTAGACACCATCGATCCGGGCGCGTCGTTTGCCGCGACGCCGTTCGGGCGCCAGCTCGAGATCGCGGCCCGGCTGCTCAGGGCCGGCGTCGCGGTGCCCGTGATCAAGGTCTCGATCGGAAGCTTCGACAACCACGCCAACCAGGCCCGGACTCATCAAGTGCTGCTCGAGCAACTGGCCTCGGGGCTCGCCGCATTCGCGCAGTCGATGGAGACAGCGGGCCTATGGGATCGGGTCCTCGTGATGACCTATTCCGAGTTCGGCCGGCGGGCCGGCGAGAACGGAAGCGCCGGCACCGACCATGGTACCGCCGCGCCGCACCTGATGATGGGGGGACGGGTTCGCGGCGGCTTCTACGGTGAACAGCCGTCGCTGGACGGGCTCGCCGACGGAAACCTTGTCCACGGGATCCATTTCCGCAGCCTCTATGCGACCGTCGCGCGCGAATGGTGGGGGCTTGAGGCACCGGCGATCGCGGAGCGGCCGCTGGGCTGCATCGCATGAACGCGTTTGCGCCCGGCCGGGGGGTTAGCTTACGAAACCGGGCCGTCCACGAGTTGGGGCATCGACTCCCAGCTCTGACCCTCTGAAACCAGGCAGCTCACGCCCGTCGGGGTCGTGATTACGATACTCCAGGTGTTCGTCCGCTGGGACGCGAAAACCTCGAGCACGGTGCCGTTCGACTGCAGACCCATGGCCACGGGAACCTCGGCGAAGCGTTTCTGGAGCTGCTCGACCATGATCGGGCGGGCGCTGCACAGCATCTCCGACGCCGTCGTTTGGGCGTCGACCGCGGAAGCCATCACGGTGAGGACACCCAAGCCCGCCAAGATGATCATCGCAACGCGTTTCATGGTCTCAACTCCGGTTCCGGAAGGGGGCGTCGTTCGCGTTCTTCGGCCCAAATCTTCCTTGACTATCTCATCAACATCATATATATATATCAATGTTGGTCAAACTTCAATATAAAAATATGAGGTTTGTGGAAAATGCCATCCAAGCTTAATCCCAAGCTTTGCAAAGCCGCGCGAGCGCTCGCGGGATGGAATCAGGCGCAGCTCGCCGAAACAGCGAACGTCGCCAAGCAGACCGTCGCCGACTTCGAGCGCGGCGCGCGAACGCCGTTCCGCAACAACCTGGCGGCGATCGAACGCGCTCTCGAAGGCGTAGGCGTCCGGGTCGTCGCCGAAACCGGCGGCGAGATCGGTGTCCGCATGGCGCCGATACTCCGCCAAGACGCCGTGCAAAGTGGGCCCCGTCCGAGCCCGACGATCGACCCGTTGGCCCAGCTTTTCGAGCGTCACGGGATCGACACATCCGCGCAGAGCGAGCTCCGCGCGCTCCTCGAAGGCTGGCCGAAACGGACATCCGGTTCCGGCGGCGACTGAACGACGGCGCCGGGCGGTGCCCTGAAACGGGGCAACGTCGCGGACCAGCGCTCAGGAATCGGCGTGCCCGCACGAAGCGTACGCGCCCGTCCGTGCTATAAGCGATCCATGAACGAGCCCCCCCGTTCCGCAAACCCGCAGGCGGCCGCAGACACCGTGCAGCCAAGCGTCGGAAACGAGACCGTCTCGTATCTCGACGAACTCAACGACGCCCAAAAAGAGGCCGTGACCGCCGTCGACGGTCCGGTTCTCGTGCTCGCCGGCGCCGGGACCGGAAAGACCCGAGTCCTGACGGTTCGCCTCGCGCACATCCTACTCCAGGGACACGCCCGGCACTGGCAGTTGCTGGCGGTAACCTTCACCAACAAGGCGGCGCGCGAGATGCGCGAAAGGGTCGCATCCCTGCTTGGCGTTCCGGTCGAAGGGTGGTGGATCGGCACCTTTCACGCGCTGAGTGCGCGAATTTTACGCGCCCACGCGGAAATCGTCGGGTTGAAGTCGAACTTCACCATCCTCGACTCTGACGATCAGCTCCGACTTCTTCGCCAGATTCTCGAGGCCGAGAACATCGACGAAAAGCGCTGGCCGCCACGGGTCCTGCTCGCCGTGATCCAGCGCTGGAAGGACCGCGGCCTCGCCCCCGACCAGATTTCCGAAGCCGAGGGCCAGGATTTCGCCGGCGGAAAGGCGCAAGCGCTCTATGCGCTTTACCAAGACCGGCTGAAGACGCTGAACGCGGTCGACTTCGGTGATTTGTTGCTGCACTGCCTGGCGCTGTTCCGGGCCGACGCCGACGTGCTTGCCAGGTATCAAGACCAGTTCCGCTACATCCTGGTGGACGAATACCAGGACACCAACGTCGCTCAGTATCTTTGGCTGCGCCTTCTCGCCCAGCGCCACCACAACATCTGTTGCGTCGGCGATGACGACCAATCGATCTATTCGTGGCGTGGCGCCGAGGTCGCCAACATCCTTCGCTTCGAAAACGATTTTCCGGGCGCCCGGATCGTCCGGCTCGAGCGCAATTACCGCTCGACTCCGCAAATTCTCGCTGCGGCCTCGGGCCTGATCGCGTGCAACGAGGGGCGGCTGGGAAAGACTCTTTGGACCGAGAGCCCCGAGGGCGAGAAGGTGAGTGTCCGCGGCGCCTGGGACGGCGAAGAGGAGGCGCGCCAGGTCTGCGACGAAATCGAGGCCCTGCACGCCAAGAGCCATGCGCTCAACGAGATCGCGATCCTGGTGCGCGCCGGATTCCAGACCCGCGAGTTCGAAGAAAGGCTGATTACCCTCGCCGTCCCCTACCGGGTGATCGGGGGTCCCCGTTTCTACGAGCGGCGCGAGATTCGCGATGCCATCGCTTACTTGCGCGTCGTCGTCCAGCCCGACGACGACCTCGGGTTCGAACGGATCGTAAACACGCCGAAGCGCGGTCTCGGCGCCGCGACCATGCAGTTCGTTCACCGGTTCGCGCGCGATACAGGCATTCCGCTGGTGCAAGCCGCGAGCCGGCTTCTCGAGACCGACGAGATCAGGCCGCGCGCGCGCCACGCCCTCGCACGTCTCCTCGATGACTTCCAGCGCTGGCGTTCGCTACTGGACACGGTCTCGCACCCCGAACTCGCGGCCCAGGTGCTGGACGAATCGGGTTACACGGTCATGTGGCAGACCGACTCCTCGGTTGAGGCACCGGGCCGGCTCGAGAACCTGAAGGAGCTGATGACCGCGCTCGAGGATTTCGAGAACCTCCAGGGTTTTCTCGAGCACGTGAGCCTGGTCATGGAGAACGACGAGGCGGCCGACGACGACAAGGTCAACCTGATGACGCTCCACGGTGCCAAGGGGCTCGAATTTGAAACCGTCTTCCTGCCCGGCTGGGAGCAAGGCCTGTTCCCGCACCAACGCGCCTTGGATGAGGGCGGCGCCAAGGGGCTCGAGGAGGAACGCCGGTTGGCCTACGTCGGCCTCACCCGCGCACGCACGCGAGCGATCATCTCGTTCGCGGCGTCCAGACGGGTCTACAACCAGTGGCAAAACGCGATGCCGTCGCGATTCGTGGGCGAGCTGCCGGCCGAAAACGTTGACCACGTGGTCCAGACCGGCCTCTACGGCGGCGCCTCGCCCCCGCAGGGTCTTCTCCGGGAAGAGACGCGGACATTCGACGGATGGCGGCCGAGACGGCGCCGGGTGGCGGTGATCGAGGACGCGTCCTATCAGGTCGTGGCGCGTGACGACGACGCAGCCGGCTTGGCGACCGGCCAGCGGATCTTCCATCAGAAGTTCGGTTACGGCCGCATCCTCGACATCGACGGTTCCAAGCTCGTCATCGCTTTCGAAAAGGCGGGAACCAAGAAGGTGATTGCGAGTTTCGTCGAGGCGGTGTGAGCGCGGGGGAACCCCGGAACGGCACGCTCTGGCGGATCCGCATCGACGTGGCGGAGCCCGGCCTCGAGGCGTTCGAGAACGCGCTTGGCTCGATTTGCGCTTCGGTCACGGCAAGCACGGATGCCGACGCTGCCTTTTGGCGGATCGAGGGCTATGCGCCGGCCGCCTTCGACCGCGCGGGCGTGGTTGCGAGCCTCGGCCGCGTGGCGTCGGCGGTGGGGATTCAGGTACCGGCGCCGGCCTTCGAGCGCGTCGTCCACCGTGACTGGCTGGCCGAGAACCTGGCGAGCTTTCGGCCCGTGCGCGCAGGAAGGTTCTTCATCTACGGAAATGCCTACCAGGGCCCGTTTCCGGGCGGCGGAATCCGCCTGGTGGTCGACGCCGGCCTCGCCTTTGGCTCGGGCGAGCACCCCACCACCGCCGGGTGCCTGCACGCGATCGACGCGCTCGCCCGGCGAAGGCGATTCACCCGGCCCCTCGATGTGGGCTGCGGTTCGGGGATTCTGGCGCTGGCGATGGCGTCGAGATGGCGGGTTCCCGTGCTGGCTTGCGACGTGGATGCGCGCGCCGTCCGCGTCGCCCGTGAAAACGCCCGCGACAACGGCCTCGGCGCCTTGGTGCAGATTGTCCACGGCGCGGGCCTTGCCGCCCCGGCCGTGCGCGACGCCGCACCCTTCGATTTCATTGCCGCCAATATCCTCGCGCGTCCTGTTCGACGGTTGGCGGGAGCGGTCGCGGCCAGCCTTCGCCCCGGTGGCGTTGCCTGCCTTTCGGGCTTCCTCGAGCGCGACGGTGCAGGCGTGATCGCCGTCTATCGCGTGGCGGGCCTGAGGCTGGTGCGTCGGATCTCGCTCGCGGGCTGGCAGACCCTTGTGTTCGAGCGGCCTTACGGCTGAGGTGAGGGTGCGCCTTGCGGGGCGGCGGCCAGCGCTTCGGCCGTGATCCGGAAAAACGGCACCGGCGTGCCGAAGCCCTTGAGGTTGGCCTCGTCGTCCTCGAGCGCGAACGGGGCGAGAAGCGCTCGAACGCCGGGGTCGGCCGCGAGCTCGCGCGAGAACACGATGTCGCCGCCTCCGCTCTGACCTTCGAGCCGGGCCGCCATGTTCGCCGCCGAGCCGTAGTAATCGAGCCGGCCGTTGAGCGTCACCGAAATGCAGCGCCCCATGTGCAGGCCGAGCTTGATCACAATGGGTTCCTTGCCCGAGGTGCGATTGTAATCCGCGAAATCCGCCTGGATCCGGAACGCGCAGACGAGCGCGTCCACCGGGTCCGCCCAGGCCCCCATGACGGCGTCGCCGATTGTCTTGACGAGCACTCCGTCGGTCTCGCGGATCGCCTTGCCGAGGATCGCGAAATGCTCGCGCACGAGCGCATAGGCTTCGGGATCGTCGATCCGGTCGTAGAGCGCGGTCGAGCCCTTGAGATCGCTGAACATCAGCGTGATATGGTCGATCTCGACGCTGTCGCCGGGCCTGAGCACGTCGTCCGTGAAGAGATCGCGAAAAGCCTGAAGCGCGGTCGCGCGATGGGCGGTGAGCGCGTCGCGCATCCACGCGCGCTCCTCGACGACGATGGTCAAGCTGCGCCCCGAGCGATTCGCGAGCACGATCTGGCCTGGCGGCGCGCGCCGCCCGCTCCCGACCCCGTCATCCGTGGCGACGACGGCCGGGAACCCGCCGCCCTGAAAATCAACGGTTTCCTCGCCCCCGGGCTCGAGCGTGCGCACCCGGTAGGTCCCGGCTGCAAGCTCGATCATCTCGGTCCGTTCCTCGCCCGCCCCGAGGGTCAGCTGGAGCTTGATGTGGGGCGTGCTCATGGGTCCCCACAGGCAGTATTCACGGCCGTCGAGCGGCCGGACGGCATGGACCGGGTGAAAGGCGAGTTCCACGTTCTTGGTGTATTCCCGGCCGTAGTCGATGTTGCAACTCGGGCAATGGCCCCGGTGGGAAGCTCGTCCAGCGTCGGCGCGGTTTCTTTGCCCACCTGGCAGCGCGGGCACAGCAGATCCCAGCGCAGCCGCATCAGGCCCTGGACGACCGCCTCGAGGCACACCTCGATGGCATGGCGGTCGGGAACGCCCCAACGGCGCGCGAGCTTCAAGGGCCTGATCGCCCAGACGTCCACGTCCTGGCGTTCGAGCACATAGTCCGCGAGCCGTCGCGCGAGCCCATGTCCGTGCGCACTCCGCTCGATCCGCTCCACCAGCACTTCGGCGCGGGCGCGGCCGCCTTTCGGAAGCTTCGGTGGTGCGCAATCGAATTCGGTCTCGCGCTCGCCCTTGGCGAAGGCGCCCGCGGCCTTGGCCAGCGGCGCGAAGGTGCGCCCGATCTGGGCGAAGAATCCGCTTGCCAGTATTAGTCGCCCGAGCGGGTTCCGAGGACTCGCGGACGCGGTGTAGACGCAGACCGATCCGGCGCCGTCGGCGGCAAACTCAAGGCGGGCGGTGAGCGAGCGAAGCGGGCCGTTCAGGAAGTCGCGGCGGTGCTCGAGCCAGCGGCCCGCGATCCAGTTGGCGGGGTGGTCGTCCCACGCGAGCGTATAGGGGCCGAGGTTTGCACGGGCGACGGTACGGACCGAGCCGTCGGCGCGCACGATTTCCTCGATCCGCTGCTTCGGAAGCTGGGCGGCCTCGTTAAAGCGCGCGGTGTCGGCCAGCACCGGCCAGATCGTTTCGACCGGGGTCTCGAACCGCCACCGCCAAGTCCGGCTTTTCTCCAATGCCATCGTAGGGGCGGCCCTTGCGCAGACTCTCGGTTGGGGATCCAGGGAAGCGCGCGCATTTCGGCTCGGTCTACGAATCGCGGTCGTGGTGGGCGCGGCTGGGATTGAACCAGCGACCTCTCGCGTGTGAGGCGAGCGCTCTCCCGCTGAGCTACGCGCCCCGCATGCGCCTCGCGGAAGACCCGGCATATAAGGGCGGCGGTTGGCCCAAGTCAAGGAAGCGCCGGCCTCGTGAAAACATCCGAAACAATCTGTGACTTGGCGCGAATCGGCCCTTATGGCATGGTCCAAGCGATCCGCCCCGCGCACCCGGTTCCAGTATCCGCCTAGGGTCAGCACTCATTAACCATTAGGTGATTCAATGACCTGGAACCTGACAGAGGAGGTTTTGGGTCATGAGAG
>JASLLV010000036.1 GCA_030746935.1 Rhodospirillales bacterium
CATCGTAGTGACCGAAGGGAACGAAGATGAGGCAGACATCCATGAGTTCGAAAGACCCGACCGAGAAGGCGGTCCGGATCATTCGCGAGGAGGCCAAGAACGTCAAATAATGGCCATCGGCCGAAAATCGACAACGAAAAATGCAATGGCGCCGGCGACGGCGCCATTTTTTTCGCCGGAGGTCAGGTTGCGCGGGCCGGACATTCGCACGCCAATCCCAATCCGATTTCGGCTCACGTGTCCGCGAGCCAGGCCGCGGCCGCGGTTTGCCTGACGGCCCGAATGCGGGCATAGTGCGGCCATGGCGCCGAGCCGAGAATCCGCGGAAACGATGGGGTTGGAGCCTTCCGGGCCCGAACCCGGACATCTTGAGCTGCTCGCCGATCTGGGCCAGGCCTTCGCGTCTTCGCTGGATGTCGAGAAGACCCTTCACCAGGCGGTCGCACGCATGGCCCGCTATCTGGACGCGGCGGGTGGTGCGCTCTTCCTTCTCGACGAAACCGGATCGACGCTCACGTGCGTGGCGTGTTCGGGGGACACCCAGATCACCGGGATTTCCATTGCCGCGGATTCCGGGATCGTCGGTCGCTGCGTGCGCAACAATGCGGGCGAGATCGTCCGTGACGTGGACAGCGATCCTGGTTTCGACCGTTCTGTCGACAAACAGACGGGCTACCGCACCCGATCCATCCTGTGCGCGCCGCTCAGCGTCAAGGAACAACGCGTTGGCGCGATCGAACTGATCAACAAGAAGGGCGACGACGGCCTGTTCGAGGTCTCGGACCTGAACCTCCTGCAGGTGTTGTGCGCGCCCGCGGCGCTCGCCATCCTCAACGCGCGCATGGCGCTGGCCCTGGTCGAGCAAGAGCGCATCAAGCGTGAGCTGGAGCTCGCCGCCGAGATTCAACGCGGCCTTTTGCCTGCGCCTCAGGCGCCTCCCTTTCCGGTCCACGGCCGCAACGTCCCGGCGCGGACCGTTTCCGGCGACTTCTTCGATTTCTTCGCACTTCCCGACGGCCGGATCTGCTTCAACCTCGGCGATGTCTCGGGCAAGGGCATGAACGCGGCCCTTCTGATGGTCAAGGCCGCTGGCCTGTACCGGTGCCTTGGCAAGACGATCTACGCCCCCGGCGCGCTTCTCGGGCTGATCAATGCGGAAGTGTGCGAGACCGCCACGCGGGGAATGTTCGTCACCATGGTCGGCGGGATTTACGATCCCGCCGCGGACACGGTCGTCATCGCCAACGCCGGCCACGAACCACCGCTTCACCATGACCGAAACGGTGAGTTCACGCCGCTGCCGGCCGAGGCGCCACCGCTCGGGATCGGCGTCGGGTTGACGCCCGACGAAGGCTATCCGGAAACCGAGCTGAACCTCGCGGGCGGGACGCTCTATCTCTTTTCCGACGGCGTGACGGAAGGCTACGCCGGCGACGGTCAGCCGCTCGCGGTCGAAGGCTTGATGCAAACGCTTGGCGACAACGCCGGGCTTCCCTTGCCGGCGCGCCTGGATGCCGTCGTCGCGCGCCTGGACCACGGCCCGGTCCTGCGCGACGACGTGACCATTCTCGGCGTCGATAGCGCGAGCCAAGGATGAGGGAGTGCCACCCCGCAGGCGCCGGGAACCCGGCCGAGGGCGAACCGCTTCTGCACATGCGCGTCCCGGCGCTGGCAGGAGGGCTCAAGGACATCCGCGACGCCGTTCGCAAGGCGGTTCTCGGTTGCGGGTGCTCGGACGCAGTCACCGGCGACATCGTGATCGCCGTCGACGAGGCGTGCCAGAACATCGTCCGCCACGCGTACGCCGGAGAGCCGGGCGGCGAATTCATCGTCGAGATCCGCCGCGACGGCGACTCCATGGTCGTGCTGCTCCGCGATTTCGCAAGGGTCGTGGACCCGAACAGCATCCGGCCGAGAAAGCTGGACGATCTGCGCCCCGGCGGGCTCGGCACCCACTTCATGCGCGAGATCATGGACGACGTCGACTATCAGGAAGCGCCCGGAACGCGCGGCAATCTGCTAAGGATGGTAAAGCGAATCGCTTAAAGAGGCGCTGATGGAGATCCAAATCACCGACCAAGAGAAGGCGGTCGTCGTCGCCTTCGAAGGCGATATCGACCTCGAAAGCTCGCCCAAGGCGCGCCAAGCGCTGCTCGAGTGCGTGGACCGCAAGCGGCCGGTACTCGTCGATCTCTCGGGCGTCAGTTACATCGACAGCTCGGGCGTCGCTTCGCTGGTCGAGTCCTTTCAGGCCGCACGCAAGGGCAGCCAACCGTTCGCGTTGGCCGCCGTCAGCGAGGCGACCCTTCGCGTGCTCCAGTTGGCGCGCCTTGACAAGGTGTTCACCACATACGAGACCGTCGCCGACGGACTCGACCAAGCCGTTTGAGGTCGCCGATGGCGGAACAAGCGACGGACAATTCGGCCGCCCGTTTCGTGGAACGACTCGGCCGCGGCACCGTGCGCGGAGTCGAGGAGCTCGGCGCCTGCGGCATGCTGGTGTTCGAGACCCTCTACTGGATCGTCTCGGGTCGGCGCATGCGCCAGCCGGTTCGCATTGACGCGATCTTCGTGCAAATGATGGAGACCGGGATCGGCGCGATCCCCATCGTCGCCCTGATGGCGGGCACGATCGGCGTGATGCTCGCGATCCAAGGCATCCACACGCTCAAGATATTCGGCGCCGAGACCCAGGTCACGGTGGGCATCGCCTTTTCCGTGGTTCGCGAGTTTGCGCCCCTGATCACCGGAATCATCGTCGCCGGGCGTTCGGGCTCGGCGCTCGCCGCCCGACTCGGGACCATGAAGATCAACCAGGAGATCGACGCATTGCACGTCATGGGGATCAACCCGCTCCGCTTTCTGGTAGCGCCGGCGCTCGTGGCGATGATGGTGATGGTGCCGGCGCTGACGCTGTTTTCGGACTTCGTCGGACTGCTCGCCGCGGGGTTGTATGTCGGCGTCGATCTGGGAATAAGCCTGGCGGCCTACTTCGACCGCGTCATCGAAATCCTCTCGGTGGACGACCTGATGCATGGGCTCGGCAAGAGCGCCTTGTTCGCGATCCTGATCGGCGTCATCGGCGTGGTCAACGGCGCGTCGGTCAGCGGCGGCGCCGAAGGTGTGGGCAAAGTCACCACCCGCGCAGTCGTGCAATCCATCGCGGCGATCGTGGTGACGGACATGATTTTCGCCTTCGCGGTGACTCGGTGACATGACCCAAGCGGCCGCCCCCCGCCCGCCCGAGCGCGTGATCGAGGTCGAGGACCTGGTCAGCTTTTACGGCCCGCGCCAGATCCTGAGAGGCGTCAGCGTCGAGGTCGTCGAGGGCGAGATCATGGTCATCATGGGCGGCAGCGGCTCGGGCAAGAGCACGCTTCTGCGCCACCTGATGGCGCTCGAGTGGCCGACGTCGGGAACGGTACGGCTCTTGGGACGCGATCTTGCCGCGTTGAGCGCGCGAGAAATGTTCGAGCTCCGAAAGAAGATCGGCGTCGCCTTCCAGGGTGGCGCGCTCTTCAGCTCCATGACCGTGGGCGAGAACATCATGCTTCCGCTCCACGAACACACCGAGCTTGACCCCACCACCATGCGCATCATGGCGCGGCTCAAGCTCGAGGTGGTGGACCTCGCCGGCTTCGAGGACTTGATGCCGTCGGAGCTTTCGGGCGGGATGATCAAGCGCGCGGCGATGGCGCGGGCAATTATCATGGATCCAAAAATCCTGTTTTGCGACGAACCCAGCGCCGGTCTCGATCCGGTCGTGGCTTCGGCGATCGACGACCTCATCCTCAGGCTGCGCGACGCCGTCGGCATGAGCGTCGTCGTCGTCACCCACGAGCTTGAGAGCGCGTTCAAGATTGCTGATCGCATCACGGTACTCGACAAGGGCGAGACCCTGTTCATCGGCACGGTCGAGGAGTTGCGCAACCACCCGAGCGAACGCATTCAGAACCTTCTTAACCGGCGTGCGGAAGACGAGGCGGTGGACGCCGACGCGTACATGCGCCGGCTTACCGGCGTCGAGGTGTCCGGGGCGGCGCGACTATGAGAAGCACCAAGATCAATTATCTGGTCGTCGGCGGCTTCGTCGTCGTCATGATGGCGGCGCTGATTGTCTCGGTCGCGTTGCTGACCGGGCGGACGGGAGCCACGGACGGCTATTTTACGGTCTATCGCAACGTCACCGGCGTCAAATTCGGAACCCAGGTCTTGTACGAGGGGTATCCGATCGGCCAAGTGGAGACCGTTACGCCCGTGGAAGCCGAGGGCGGAATGCGCTTTCGGGTCGAGTACAACGTCCGGCAAGGCTGGCGGATCCCCGAAGACAGCGTCGCCCGTATCGCCTCACCGGGGTTGCTTTCGGCGCTCACGATCAGCCTCCGCGCCGGCGCCAGTGCCAGCGCGCTCGAACCCGGCAGCGAGGTGAAAGGGGAAGATCCATCCGACATCTTCGCCGCGATGTCGTCGGTCGCCACCGATGTGACCGAGCTTTCGCAGACGAGCCTCAGACCGTTGCTCGAAAACTTGAACCGAACGGTCACGACAATCGGTGAGCTGCTCGACAAGGACGGCAAGACCCTGCTGCGCGATCTTGTGGTGCTGACGAGCGACATCGCGGTGCGTGTGCCGAAGATGGCGGACGACACCGAACGGCTGCTCGCCAACCTGGTGGCGACGAGCACCGAAGTGAAAGCGATGTTCGACGCGGACGCGCGCGCCCAGCTTGAAGGGCGCCTGGATTCGATCTTCGTTCAGGTCGAGTCCGCGACCGCCGATTTCGCCACACTGACGCACGATCTCGGCACTACACGCGCGACCGTGGACAAGCTTCTGGCCTCGATGGGTCAGGCCGTCGACACGGTGAACACCATAGTCGACGACAACAAGCTGGACGTGGAAGCGACCATCGTCGATATGCGCTACGTCTTGGAAACGTTCTCTCGCAACGTCGACGTACTGAACCACAACCTCGAAGGTGCGAGCCGGAACATGTATGAGTTCAGCCGCCAGATCCGCCAGAACCCGGGGCTTCTCCTTGGCGGCACGCCCCCTTCGGACGCCGACCAGGCGCCATGAGAGCGGCCCGACATCTGGCCTGGGTGCTGGCGCTCGTCCTGATGGGATGCGCGCAGCCGCCGCTGCCGCAAGACCATTTCTATCGCTTGGCCGTCGCCGAACCCGATCAGCGCCTTCAAAATCCGCATTTGAACGGAACGATCGAGGTAGTCCGTTTCCTCGCCGACGGGCTGACCGCCGGGCGCCCGATCGTGTACAGCAATTCGGGCGAACCGAACGCGCTGTTCGAATACCACTATCACTTCTGGGTCGAGGCGCCGACGCTCTTGTTGCGCGACGCCCTCGTCGTGTACTTGCGCGCCGCAGGCGTGGCGAAGGCGGTGGTGACGCCGGAACTTCGCGTCGATCCCGACTTCGTGCTCGCCGGCAAGATTCACCGGCTGGAACGCGTGGTCGGCGCCGAGCCGAGCACGGTGGTCGCGCTGGAACTCAGCCTGCGCGAGACGGGGACCGACCGCCTCTTATTCCTCAAGACCTACCGCCTTCAACTCGCCACCGCCGACGATTCGGTCGCCGGCGCGGCGACCGCGATCAATCAGGCGCTGAGTCGGATATTCGCCGACTTCACCGCCGATCTTTCGGCGATCTGAGCACGCTTGCGATGGCGGTCAAGTCGACCAACATCACCCCGGTCGAACACCGGATCGCCAAGCGCGACCGGTGGGCGGTCAACCGCCATCGCGGGGGCGTCATCTGGTTTACGGGCCTTTCCGGATCGGGCAAGACGACGCTTGCGTTCGCCCTCGAACAGACTTTGTTCGCGCAACGCTACAACGCCTATGTCCTCGATGGCGACAACGTGCGCCACGGACTGAGCGCCGATCTCGGGTTTTCGCCCCTCGAACGCGCCGAAAACATTCGCCGCATCGGCGAAGTGGCGGCCTTGTTCGCCGATGCCGGCGTCATCGTTCTTACCGCCTTCATCTCGCCCTACCACGCGGATCGGCGTCGGGCCCGCGACGCTTGCGGCGACGCCTTTCACGAAATTTTTCTCTCCGCCGACTTGGACACGTGCGAAGGACGCGATCCGCGCGGTCTGTATTCGCGCGCCCGGCGCGGCGAGATTCCGGAATTCACGGGTATCAGCGCCCCCTACGAGATACCCGAAGACCCCGAACTCATCGTCGATACGGGCCGTCATACGATATCCGATTGCCTCGAACAGCTCGTCGCATACACGGAACGCGCGTTCGGGTTTGAATCATTGGCGATCGGGAAGTCCGAATAAATCGTTCGCTAACGGCCGCCTGCGGGGCGGTTGTGTTGCACTTCGCCGCCCAATTGGCGATCATGCGCGGTCGAATTTGCAGGGGAGGCGGCGTGGCGGTTTACGATCTCGAGCGGTTCCACATCCTTCTCGTCGAGGACAACGGGTACATCCGCAACGTCCTCGAGGATCTTTTGCGCCAGTTTCGCGTGGGGCGTGTCGCCACCGCCGCCAACGGCCAGGAGGCGATCGAGTACCTGTAGATGGTGACCAAGCAGGGCGCCGCGGCCCGGCGCGATCTCGACCTGGTCATCGCCGACATGATCATGACCCCGATCAACGGGCTCTTGTTGCTGCGCTGGCTGCGAAGCTCCAAGGATTCGCCGAATCGGTTCCTCCCGTTCGTCATGCTCTCGGGTGCGGCCGATTCCGAGTACGTGATTTCAGCCCGCGACAGCGGCGTCACCGAATTCATGGCGAAACCGTTCTCGGCGCGCTCCATTTACCGGTTCCTGCTCGAGGTCATCGACTTTCCGCGCCAGATCATCGCCACCAACGCGTATTTCGGTCCCGATCGCCGTCGCCGCGAGGTGCCGACCGGAATCGACGAGCGCCGGTTAAAGGCGGAAAGCGACATTACCATCGTCCGCAGCGCCCACGGGGTCGAGACGCCCGAAGATTCCAGCGATGTTTGGTATTTCCGCCTGCCCAACCACCTCCAGAAGAAAACAGGCGGCATGAGCGGGGGCGGCGCGGGCGAGATTCCCGTAGCACTTCTCGAGCAGGCCGAGGAAAAGCTGGAAAGGGTCGGCCTCGACTTCACCGACTGGGCCACGGACTATCTCGGAAACCTGTCCAAGCTGTGCGCCGCCGCCATGCAAAATCCGGCATCGCGTTCCACGCAGTTCGAGGACATCAACCTGGTCGCCCACGAGCTTCGCGGCCAGGGCGGCACGTTTGGTTATCCGCTGATCACGACGTTCGCCAAAAGCCTATACGACGCCACCCGGCCGGGCACCACCTTCGACGACGCCGCGGTCGAAATCGTCAAGGCGCACGTCGACGCCATGCGCGCGGTCATCCGGGAAAAGGTCGCCGGCGACGGCGGCGAAACGGGCCGCGCGTTGCTGAAGTCGCTCGAGATCGCCATCGCCAAGCACTCGGCCGCGGCCTGAAGCTGCGCCCCGTTCACAGGCCTTCGACGGTTTCGTCGATCAACATGTCGACCACCGCCTCGAGCGCCCGGCGGCGGTCCGCGCCGTCGGCGGTGGCGCGATCGAAAACTTCGATCTGGCGGTCGGCGCTGGTTCCGCGCGCAAGGATCTCGCGGCTCCGTTCGACTTCCTCGAGGCAGCCGAGCGCGTCGGCGTCCTCGCGGACCAAATCGATCAACTCTTCGAGAAGCGCGGCGTAGTCCACCACTTTTCCCTTGCCGAAATCGACGAGGCCGTCGCGGAATCCGTAGCGCTGGGCACGCCATCGGTTTTCGTTGACCAGCATTGCCGCATATTGGCGCCAGCGCTGGTTGTCGCGACGCAGCCGGTAAAGCATGCGCAGCACCGAAACATACAGCGCGGCGATGGTGGCCGCATCGTCGAGCCGCGTGCAGACGTCGGTGATTCGCATCTCGAGCGTCGGGAACCGGACGCTCGGGCGTACGTCCCACCACAACATGGTGGCGTCTTCGACGAGGCCCGCGCGGACCAGGATGTCCACGTGCCGGCTGTACTCCGTGTACGAGGCAAAGTGTTCCGGCAGGCCCGTCCGGGGAAGATCGTCGAAGACGCTCAAACGGTAAGATTTCAGGCCCGTGTTCTCGCCCAGCCAGAAGGGCGAGGACGTGCTGAGCGCGAGCAGGTGCGGCAGGAAATAGCCGATCTGGTTCAACAGATCGATGCGCAGCTCATCGTCGTCGATTCCGACGTGCACGTGCATGCCGCAAATGAGTAGCCGGCGCGCCACCGCCTGCATGTCGCGCGCGAGGATATGGTAGCGGGCCTTGTCGGTGTGAACCTGGTCCTGCCACTGGGCAAAGGGATGGGTCGACGCGGCGATCATCGCGAAATCGAACGCCCGCGCCACATCGCTGACGCATCCCCGAAGGCGCGCGAGCTCGGATCGTGCCTCGGGCACCGTCCGGCAGACCCTTGTGCCGACTTCGATCTGCGAGCGCAGGAATTCGGGCCGGACCAAATCGCCGAGCCGCTTTTCGCACTCGCCCAGCATCTCTTCGGGCGGCTCGCGAACGACGTCGCGCGTGGCGGAGTCGACGAGGAGGTACTCCTCTTCGATTCCGACGGTGAACGACGGCTCCGTGAACGACATCCTGATCCGGCTCCCACCTGACTATAGCCCAAGCGCCACGCTGGTTCAGGCGCCGTTTCGACGCTCCCTCTGGCGGGCCGGGACGGGGGCCGCTATGAGAGTGTGATGAGCGTCGAGCACACCGGCAAGACCGCGGGTGCCGCCGGTCCCCCGGCCGTCGCGGTCGGGTCGCGGCGCACCCGTATCGCATTCGCCGGCCTTCTTTGCGGCGCGGTGTTTACCTCGTTTTCCCCGATTTTCGTGCGTCTGAGCGAATTGGGTCCGACGGCGACGGCCTTTCACCGGCTTTTGCTCGCGCTGCCGGTGTTGTGGCTGTGGCGGGTGCTGGAGGGGAAGGAATCGTCGCGCGCCCAGCGCCCCCGGAACATTCGTGACCTGGCCTTGCTGGGATTGGCCGGGTTCTTATTCGCGGGCGATCTCGCGTTGTTCCATTGGTCCATTCATCTAACCGCGGTCGCCAACGCCACATTACTCGTCAACACCTACGCTCTTCTCGTGATGGTCGGAAGCGCCCTCATCTTCGGCGAGAGGTTCACGCGCGGCTTCCTCGCCGGATCGCTGATCGCGGTGGGCGGCATTGGGTTACTGGTGAGCGAGAGCCTGAGCTTCAGCCTGGCGAACGTGGCCGGCGATGCGCTCGGCCTCGGCGCGGCGCTCTTTTATGCCGCCTATCTGCTGTGCGTGGTGCGACTTCGCGCGCGATTCAGTGTCAACACGATCCTGATTTGGAGCGGCGCGATCGGAACCACGGTGCTCGGCGTGGTGGCGTTGGCGACGGGCGAAAGCCTGATCGCGGCGAGCGTCACCGGCTGGGCCGTTCTCGTCGCGCTGGCCCTGGTCTCGCAGGTTGCCGGCCAAGGCCTTATCGCCTACGCGCTTGCCCATCTCCGCGCCGGCCTCTCGTCCGTCAACCTGCTGATCCAGCCGGCGCTCTCGGCGACGTGGGCCTGGATCATTCTGTCGGAACCGTTGAGCCCCGTCCAAACGCTCGGGATTGCCGTCACGCTTGGCGGCGTCATGGTCGCGCGACTTGGAAGCCGCTCGACGGCGAGTTAAAGCACTATCCGACCAGATCGAATCAATTTGATGGTGGCAAATCGGTTTGCTGGGCAGACGCGGCGCGAAGCGCGATGCCGGGCCATCGGACGAGTGCCGCAACGAACCCGGAGAGATGATTTGCCCCACCGAAGGCCGGGTCCTTTTGCGCCGTGGCGTCGTCCGCGCATCTTTGCCGATGCCCCACATCGCCATGCGACGCGCGCGTAGCCACGGCGCAAAATAACTCCGGTGTTCAATCTGGTCGGATAGTGCTCTGGTCCGCTTCGCGCGTCTTCACATGTGCGAGAACATCACCCGCCCCGGCACCTCCATCTCGGCGGTCAGGATCGAGCCCGATCCCGATTCGGTGATGTAGAGGGTCTTCCCCTCGGATCCGCCGTAAGCGAGGTTGGTGACCCTTTGCCCCGCCGTAGACCGGATGCGCAACAGGGGCTCGCCGCCGACGCTGAACAGCCAAGCCGTTCCATGCGCCGAATGGGCGATAGCAAGATTGCCGTCTTGGTCGAGGGCGAGACCGTCGGGTCCCGAATGACCGCCCGAAAGCTGGATGAACAGCCCGACCGGCGTCGCCGTCGAATCGCCGTAAACTTCGATATCGTCGGCCATCACCACCGGAAATCGCCAGATCGCGTTGGCTCTCGTGACCGCGACCATCAGGTGCGTCTCTGCGGCATTCAGCACGAGGCCGTTGGGAAACGGCGCGTTGGCGATCAGGAGCTCGAGCCGGCCCTCGGCCGTGAGCCGGTACACCCGCCCGGTGAGGTTGTTCAGGTTGCTGCGGCCGGGATCGGTGAAATAGAGATCGCCGTTGGATGCGAAAACCAGGTCGTTGCAGCCGCGAAGCGGATCCAGGTTCGGTTGCGTGAGCAGGGGTTCGACCACGCCCTTGTCGGGATCCAGGACCATGATGCCGCGCAGCCGGTCGGCAATGAAGATTCGGCCGTCCTTGTGGATCTTGAGGCCGTTTGGGTTGCCTTCGTACTGGGCGACAAGCGTCCACTCGCCCTTGGACGAGATCCTGAAGATCCGCCCCCAGGGGATGTCGACGCAATACAGGTTGCCCTCGAGATCGAACGACGGCCCTTCGAGGAACGAATGTATGTCGCCGCTCATCTGCGAGACTTGGCTCCAGAGCGTCTTCTTGCCCTTCTCGCGGAACTCGTCGGGCAGGCGGGTGAACACCTTGGTTTCTATCTCGGGCGGTGCGGCGTACATGGGTCTCGGTCCTCCGTCTCGGGGCCTTTGGCGGCGGATAGCAAAGAGCTTGGGCGACGCGCGGTCAATCCCCTCGACGGCCGTATCGCCCCATCAGCTCGGTTAGCGCGCCATGATCGATGGCGCGGACTTCGCGATTGTCGCGTCCGATCATGGTCTCGGCGGCGACAAGGGCATTGACGATCGCCTCCTCGACCGACTCGACGACGGCGAGAAACATGCCATCGAGGCGCGAGTTGGGAATGTATTCGAGCCGACTGAGCCCGCCCGAGCCCGCGTGCGGATCGGCGTTCGCGGTCGAAAATGCGAGGAAGATGTCCCCCGACGAATCGCCGGACACCGAGCCGGTCCGCCCCAGGCCGATGGTGATCCGGCGAGCGAGGCGTTGAAGCTGGATGGACAGCAGCGGCGCATCGGTCGCGACCACGACCACGATCGAGCCTGATTCCGCCGCCTTGAACCGGCCGTCCGTCAGATGCTGGCCCACCGGCACGCCGAGGATGGTGAGCCACGGGCGAATGCCGTGGTTCGCCTGGACCAGCGCGCCCACCGTGTAATCGCTGCCTAGGATGGGCACAAGCCGCGACGCGGTTCCGGTCCCGCCCTTGAACTCGTAGCAGGTCATGCCCGTGCCGCCGCCGACGTTGCCTTCGCAGAGCGGGCCTGAGGCCGCGCCGTCGAGGGCGGCCAGCACGTGCTCTTCGGTTACGTGCAGGCCATTCATGTCGTTGAGGTACGCGTCCGAGGTCTCGGCGATCACCGGCAACGCCCAATTGTAAGCCCCAAGATCGTCGCCGAACTGCCGGGTTATCCAGCGGACGGTGGCATGGTGGGCGATCCCGAGGCTGTGGGTGTTGGTGATCGCGACGGGCGTGGCGAAATAACCGGCTTCGTTGATCCAATGGGTCCCCGTCATCTCGCCGTTGCCGTTGAGCGTGAACGCGCCCGCGCGCACCGAGGCGTCCGGCCGCCACGGGGTCCGCGGCAGAATGGCGGTCACGCCGGTGCGCACCGGCCCCTTGCCAACCTCGATCGCGCCCTCGCCTTCGATCAGAGTCGCATACCCAACAGCGACGCCTTCGACGTCGGTGATGGCATTGTCGGGACCGGGCTTTCCTGGAAACGGCAGGCCGAGACCGCGCCCGCGCGGACGGCCGTCGGGAAGTCGCGATTGGGAATCTGCCATGGACTTAGTGCCCCTTGCCGTGAAGATTGCCGCGGCCGCGAAGGGAGCGGAACCGCGTCAGGCGGCGGCGCGCCAGACGACCGGAAAGAGTTCGCAGTCGAGCGTGTCGCCCGGCTTGAGGCCGGGATCCCGGATCAACTCGGCCATGATCGGTCTGTGCCGGTAACGCACGTCGTCTCCGGTCCAACGGGTCGAGATCGCCCGGCGGCGGCGGGCCGAGCGGTTGCCGGGCGCCGAATGCAGGGTCAGCGCCGAGAAGACGACCGCGTCGCCGGGTGCGAGGTCGAAGGTGACGATGTCGTAGGCGCCGCGGTCGGCATCGATGTCGGGCTGGGGGACCGCGCCTTCGTCGCCTACGCCCTTGTCGACGGCGGCGGGTTGGTGGTCGGTCTTGCCGAAAACCAGCTCGCGTTTCATCGGCCGGTCGTGCCACAGGTGCGATCCGCGCACGAACTCGAGCGTCCCGCTTTCCAAATCGACGGCGTCGAGGGGCATCCACAGCGACGCCACCTGCGCGCCTTCGAACGGCCAGAAGTTGAGGTCCTGATGCCACGGGCTCGGCGCGTCGGTCCCCGGCTCCTTCACGAGGATCTGGTCGAAGAAGATATTGAGTTTGCGCGATTGCAGCAAAGCCGCGACCGCGCCCGCCACCGGCGATTCGAAGACGTAGGCGCTGAAGTCCGCATCGAACGTCCACATGAACTTCTCCGAGAAGAACTCACCGGGATCGTCGGGCCGGAGTGTCTGGCGGAGCGGTCCCGGGGCGTGCTTGATCCGCTCGACCGCGCCTCGCATGCGCTCGATCCACGCGGGCCCGCAAACGTCGCGCAGGCAAACGACCCCGTCGCGGGTGTATGTTTCGATGTCCGCGTCGGTTATTCGGGGCGTGGTCGGGCGGCCCATGGGCGGATCCTCGCTTGGGGGCGCGCGGCCTAGGCAGCCGCCCGCCAGACGGTTGGGAAGAGGTCGCAATCGACGATGTCGCCGGGCCGCAAGCCCGGGTCGCGGATCAGCTGGATCATCTTCGATTTCAGCACGTAGCGCATGTCGTCACCGAGCCAGCGCGTCGACAGCGCCCGGCGCCGTCCGGACGTCGAATTGCCGGACGCGTAATGCACGACAAGGCTCTGGAAGGCCAGGACGTCGCCGGGCTCGAGGTCCCACGAAACGATGTCGAAATCCGCGCGGCGGTTTTCGATGTCGGGCTGCGCCGGCGCATCGTCGACGTTGGCGGCGGACGCGTCGTCGGTGTCCTTCGGTTGGCCGGTGCGGTCGCCGAACAGCGGCACCCGCGCCATGGGCTTGTCGTACCACGCATGCGATCCGCGCACGAACTCCAGCGTTCCGTTCTCGCGCGTCACCGCGTCCAGGGGCGCCCACACCGAGCAGATCTTGCGGCCTTCAAATGGCCAGAAGTTCATGTCCTGGTGCCATTCGGTCTCGGACGGCGTTCCCGGCTCCTTCACCAGAAGATGGTCGTAAAACAGGTTGACCCTCACCGACGCCATGATTCTTCCGGCCACCGCCGCGATGGGGGTCTCGAAAACGTAGGCACGGAAATCGTCGTCGACGGTCCACAGGAACTTCTCTGAGAAGAAGTCGCCGGGCCTGTCGGGATAGTAGCTTTCGCGCATGGGTCCGGGGTTGCGGGTGACGTGGTCGACGGCCCCGCGCATGCGCTCGATCCAGGCAGGTTCCAGGATGCCCCGCAGGCAAACGACCCCGTCGCGGGCGTACGTCGCGACCATTTCGTCCGATATCCGCGCCACCACCGAATCGTTCATGGGCCTTTCCTCTTCCCAGCGGTCGCCGCGGCGGAGCTTGGTCGGATGCTTCGCCGGATGCTTCGTCGTTGGTTGGCGATGATAGGAAGGCCGGTTGCGCCCGGCAAGACCGGTCGCGGTTCGCGGCCGGCGACACGATTCGATTCGGTTGACATTCGGTCCCGCTGACGGTGCGATTCAGCCAACAAGAACAATTCCCGCGCGGCGAAACCGCCGCGCCTTGAATCGGAATCCTTAAGGGAGGACGAATCGATGCTGAAGACATTGCTAAAATCCGCGCTCGCGGGTCTTGCGGCCGCCGTGCTGCTTGCGCCCGTCGCCGACGCCCGCTCGCTCGACGAGATCATCAAGTCGGGCAAGATCAGGATCGGCGCCTATCCCAACGGCGCGCCGCTCAGCGAAGTGACGCCCGACGGTACGTGGCAGGGGTTCGACATCGATATCGGCACCAAGATCGCCGACATGCTGGGTGTCGAGCCGGTATGGGTGCCCCAAGAGACGCCGCAACGGGTCCCGAACCTGGTCTCGGACCGGATCGACTTCTCGCCTGGCGGCCTCACGCGCACGCCCGAGCGCATGAAGGTCATCTCGTACACGGTGCCCCTGCACACCGAATCCATGGCGGTGCTGTATACCGACAAGCTCGAGGGGAAGATCGGGAAGATCAAGTCGTGGCGGGACCTCGATCGCGAGGACGTGACCATCGTCAACTGCCGCGGCTGCTGGCCCGAGGAGTGGCGGCGCAACAACATGGCGAAGACCAAGGCGCTTTTGGTCGACGGCGTGGGCGACATGGTCCGTTCGATGTCGATCGGAAGGGCCGACGCGATCGTCGAAAACCTCGATTTCTTCATGGTCCACACCGAGAACTACCCCAACGTCAAGTGGAAGGTGCTGCCCGACATTATCCAGACCGCCTACTGCGGGATCGGCGTGAAGCAGGGCAACTACGCGCTCCGCGACTGGCTCAACGCCGCTCTCTACGACCTCCAGACCCGGGACTTCCACAACGAAACGTGGGGGAAGCACTTCGGCTCGCCGCAGGTGGTGCCGGTGGTGGCCCAGCCCTACTGGTAAGATTCGCATCGCCTAACGGCCCCCGGACGCCCAGCGGCGTCCGGGGGTTTTTTTACTCTCCGGCTCCGGCGGGTCCGCCGAGTGATCGCTCGCCCGGTGGCGTGACTGGAATGCCGCCCCCGCGTCCTCTATCGTTGCGCGGGCTGCGGGAGAGGGGACATGGCAACCGCATATCGGCGCGCGATCCACACGGTCGATTCCCATACCGAAGGCAATCCGACCCGCGTCATCGTCGGAGGCGTGCCGGTGCCGCCCGGCGCGACGCTTCTCGAGAAGCGCGCCTGGCTTCAGGCCAACGACGACGGCATTCGCCGCATGCTCAACTTCGAGCCGCGCGGCAGCTCCATGATGTGCTCGGTTCTCCTGCTTCCGCCCGAGAACCCGGGATCCGACTTTGCCGCCGTCATCATGGAACAGGACGTCTACGTTCCCATGTGCGGTCACTGCATCATCGGCGCCGCGACCACGGTGGTGGCCACGGGCATGGTCCGGATCGTCGAACCCGTCACCGAGGTCCGCTTCGACACGCCGGCGGGCCTGGTGATGTGCGCGGTCGCCGTCGAAGGCGGCGAGGTGGGCGCCGTCACCGTGGACAACGTCGAGGGTTTCGTCGTGCACGACGGCGCCACGCTCGAGGTGGAAGGATTGGGCCTCTTAAGCGTGGACGTCGCATTCGGCGGCGATATGTACGCTTTCGTTGACGCCGACGCGCTCGGCCTCGAGCTCGGGCCCCACAACGACGCGGCACTGATCGACGCGGCGCGGCGGGTGACGGCGGCCGTCAACGCCCAGCTCGAATGCGTGCATCCCGAACGTCCCTATATCAACGAGTGCTACGAGGTGCTGTTCACTTCGGCCCGGACGACCGCGGGCGACTACAAGCAGACCATCGTCAGCCCGCCGGGCGCGCTCGACCGATCGCCCTGCGGCACCGGGACTTGCGCGCGCGTCGTCTTGCTCCATACACGGGGCGAGATCGGCTTGGGCGAGCTGCGGCGCTTCGAAGGCGTGCTCGGCACCTGTTTCACCGGCGAGGCGGTGGCGGCCGAGCGGCGCGGCGGAACCACCTTCGTCAAGCCGCGCCTTGGGGGCCGCGCTTTCATTACCGGCTTCCACCAGTTCCTGCTCGATCCCGCCGATCCGTTCCCGGAAGGCTTTCGCATCGGCCCCAAACCGCGCGAGCTTGCTTAAGCGCGCAGGTTCACCGGTCCGAAGCCCGTTTCCGGACCATATATCCCGACAGTCAGTGGACGCGGTGCGCCGGTTCCCTAAGACCGCGGCGCCTTGGCCGCGCGTTGCGCCAATACGATCGCGACGCCGCCCAGCGTCGCGGCGAGGCCAGCAACAGGCGCAGTGTAATCTGTTCGGAAAGCATGATGACGCCGCCAAAGGCCGCGATCACCGGCACCGAGAACTGAACGGTCGCCGCACGGGTGGCCGTGAGACCGGGAAGCGCCGCATACCAAATGACATAGCCGCACCCAGACGCGATCGCCCCTGACGCCACCGCAAGGGCCAGGCCATTTGTAGAGCTGCTGAAATCACGCCAAAAAAACAGACTGCCGATCAGTACGAGGGGCACCGAATAGACGAAGTTTCTCGCCGTGGCTTCGAGGGGATTCGCGGCACTCCTGCCCCACAACGAATAGAGCCCCCAGGCGATTCCCGCGATGGCCATCAAGACGGCACCCAATGGGTCGGGGGCGGTTACGCCCGGTGAAACAAGATAGATCAGTCCGAGAAGGGCCAGGGTGAGTCCGGCCCATGACAACAAGGGAAAGTGCTCGCCCTCGCGTAGCGCGAATATAAACATCGTAAGCTGAACCGCGCCAAAGAGTATCAATGCGCCGGTGCCGGCACTGAGCGAGAGATAGGCGAAGGAAAAGAACGCCATGTAGATAAACAGCGTGGCGACAGTACGCCAGTCGGCCGTGCCACGGTCGTGGCTGCGCCCGCGAATCAAGACGATGAGGGCCAACGTCACCGCGCCGGAGATTACCCTGACGGTGGAAAAGCTTGCCGCATCGATGAGTTCCTGTCCCAACGCGAGTCGGCACAGCAACGAGTTGGCGGCAAATGCCACCATGGCGACGGCCGTCAGCAGCACGGTGCGCGTGGCGATATTGGCGGGAATTCTCGACAGGATGCGCTCGCTCAAAAAAGAATACCGGCACGCACAAGCCGCAAGTTCAGCCTGGTAAGTACATACACGTCAACCGGATCGTGAGCATCTTTCTCGCGTGAATGCCCGGTCCCGGCAAACAGGTGTCCTCGAAGACTCACCGCCCCCAAGTCATGACTGTATGCCGGGCGCGACACTATATGCGGGGCGCGATCCCTATGCGCCGCTTTGCCCCGATTGCGGCGTTGCCGCCCTGTTTACAGAGACCGCGAAGCGGTTTCCGATGTGCAGCCACAGCCGCCGGCGGCGGCGGCGTTCGGCGCCGGTGCCGCATCGGCGGCCTGATGGGTAAGCTCTTCCGGGGCGACCATCCTTTCGACGTGCGAGGCCGCCTTGCCCCGGATGAACCCGGCCAGTTTTATCACGTCCTGGATCTCCTCGCGGCTGACGCCGAGGGATTTGGCGGCGGCCAGATGGTTCTCCAGATTGGTGGTGCAGTTGACCGCGAAGGCGGCGGCGACCGATACCAGCTCCTTGATCCGCGTGGTCGCCCCGCCGCGACCACCACCGTCGGTCTCTTCGGTTTCTCCAAGGTGGTGGAGGCCATACGCCTTCATCACCTCAAGCGCATTTTGGCGGACGTCCATGGCGTCGTCGATGGCCTGGCGGATTTCACCGCCCGTAAGCTTAGCCTTGCGCGCGGCCTTGACGTGATAGTCGGTGCAGGGTCTGCAACCGGCAGCAACCGATGCGCCAATCGCGACCATTTCACGTTCCTTCAATCTCATTGTCATCTCGATCCTCCGTCCAAGAGCACTATGCGACCAGATTGAGCTGCACCTCAGTCGAGCGGCCTTACCGCCTGGACCGAAGCCGCGACGACGTGGTCGGCGATTTTGTCGCCGGCTTTCCATTCACGGACTTGAATGAGCGAGCCGTCCTTGGCCCGAATGTCGATGTCCCGGAACCCTGCCTGTTCCAGCATCCGCTCCAACGCATCGGCGGTGGCGGCACCCGAGACGCAGCCGGCGATCAGGGCGAGGTCGTTACGGGCGTCTTCGGGCAACTCGGCGGTGGTCACGATGTCCGAGATCGCCAGCCGGCCGCCGGGCCTGAGGACCCGAAAGGCCTCGCGGTAGACACTCGGCTTATCGGGCGAAAGGTTGATGACGCAGTTGGAGACGATGACGTCGACGCTGGCGTCGGGCACCGCCAGACGCTCGATCTCGCCAAGGTGGAAATCGACGTTTCGGTAACCTCCGATCTCGGCATTCTCTCTGGCCCTGGCGACCATTTCCGGCGTCATGTCGACGCCGATGACGGAGCCGGTCTCTCCGACCTGTTTGGCGGCGATGAAGCAGTCGATGCCGGCGCCGCTGCCCAGATCCAGAACTGCTTCGCCGGGCTGTAGATCGGCCAGCGTCAGCGGGTTGCCGCTACCGAGGCCCAAATCGGCGCCTTCGGGAACGGCCTCGAGTTCGGATCGTGAATACCCGATGGCCGCGGATTCGCTACCGCAGTCGCATCCACAACCCGAGGAACTCTTCTTGGCGAGCTTGCCGTAAGTTTCCCGCACGGCCTGGCGAACGGTGCTCTCGCTTTGCTGGGTCGCCATGTCGGTCTCTCCTAAGGTCTGTAGGGTCCAGAAACGTTGAAATCGTCGTCGAAAATCAACCCGGCACATCCGCCACTCATCCGGCCGATCGGCGCTCGCGGGTGTGCTTCAACCCTGTAGACGGAGAAATCCAAAAAAGGATGCAGACTTTTTTGCAAGCGTTCGCACCCTCATCGGAGTCCGTGATATTCTCATTCTCAAAGGGGCGCATTGGATGAACCCCATGGACGATACGATCGAAACGATCGATGGGATCTGGAAGGCATATCAGGCTGGTCTTCTGGGTTTTATTCGCCGCCGCGTCGACAGTCCCGCGGCGGCCGAGGACATCCTCCAGGACGTCTTCGTAAGGGTCCTTACCCGCATCGACACGCTGGCGGACGCCGGCAAGATCAAGGGCTGGCTTTACCGGATCGCGCGCAACGCCATCATCGACCATTACCGGGCGTCCGGGAAAACCGGACCGCTACCGGAAAATATTGCGGCGCCCCAGCTCGATACCAGCGAGCAAGCGCGCCGGGGCATCGAAGGCTGCGTTCTGCCATTCATCCGAAACCTCCCGGACAAGTACCGCGAAGCGGTGACGCTCTCGGAGATCGAGGGACTGACCCACGAGCAGGTCGCCCAACGGCAGGGAATTACCCTTTCGGGCGCCAAGTCCCGGGTCCAGCGCGGCCGGGCCATGATCAAGGACATGCTGTCTGAATGTTGCCGCTTCGAGTTCGACCGTCGGGGCAGCTTGGTCGATTACGAGGCCAAGGGCTCTGAGCGCAAGCGCTGCTGATTTCCGGAAACCGGTTTGCGTCCTTTTGGCGCCGTCTCCGTCCGTCCCCAAGTCCGGTCTTGATCGGGGAGCGGACTTTCGCACAATGATCCCGGCGCGAACCCCGTTCATGAGGCCATGAGCGCGTCGCTTGGCAGGACCGATGACCAGCCACACCTTCTTTTGCATCGACGGACATGCGTGCGGCAATCCGGTCCGCGTGGTCGCCGGCGGCGCACCACCGCTTGCCGGTGAGACCATGAGTGCCAAGCGCGCTTATTTCGTCGAGCACTACGACTGGGTCCGGACCGCGCTTATGTTCGAGCCCCGCGGCCACGACATGATGTCGGGCTCGGTCCTGTATGCGCCGACCCGCGCCGACTGCGACGTCGCCGTCCTGTTCATCGAGACCTCGGGGTGCTTGCCGATGTGCGGGCACGGGACCATCGGCACCGTGACGACGGCGATCGAGCACGGGCTGTGCCAGCCCCGCAACGGCGACCGGCTGCACCTCGATACGCCGGCGGGGCGGGTCACGGCCGAGCTGACGCGACAGGGGCCGCACGTGGAATCGGTGCGCATCCATAACGTCGCCAGTTATTTGCATACGAGCGAGGCGCGCGTGGACTGTCCCGAGCTCGGCGAGCTCGTGGTCGATGTCGCCTACGGCGGTAACTTCTACGCCATCATCGAGCCGCAGCCGAACTACGCCGGGCTTTCGGAGATATCGCTCAGCGAGATTCTGCGCCTGAGCCCGGTGATCCGAGACCGGCTCAACGCCGCGATCGATTTCGTGCATCCCGATGACGCGACGATCCGCGAGGTCGACCACGTCATGTGGACCGGCCGGCCGAGGGACGCGAAGGCCGACGGCCGCAACGCCGTCTTCTTCGGCGAGACCGGGATCGACCGCTCGCCGTGTGGGACCGGAACGTCGGCGCGCATGGCGCAGCTCGCCGCCCGGGCCGCCTTGAAGCCGGGCGAGACCTTCGTCCACGAAAGCATCATCGGCAGCCTGTTCGAGGGCCGGATCGAGGGCCGGACCGCGGTCGGCAATTTCGAAGCGATCGAGCCCAGCATCGCGGGCTGGGCGCGCGTCACCGGCCTCAACACCATCTTCGTCGACGAACGCGACCCCTATTGGCGGGGATT
>JASLLV010000037.1 GCA_030746935.1 Rhodospirillales bacterium
TTTCGGACCTGTCTAGGTTCGGAGTCCGAGACCCCTAAGCAAAGCAACGGTTTCGAACAATGGCAAGCCTACCACGTTCGAGTACGACCCATTGACGCGGGCGACGAACGCCGCGGCCCGGCCCTGGATTGCATACGCGCCGGCCTTGCCGCGCCACTCGTCGCTCGCGAGGTAGCGCTCGATTTCCGGCGCCTCGAGGCGCTTGAACGCGACCGCGGTCGCCACAAGCCGTCGATGGGCGCGACCGTCGGGGGTGATGACGCAGATCCCGCCCAGGACCCGATGGCGGCGCCCGGACATGAGCGAAAGGCAAGCGCGCGCCTGGGCCTCGTCATCGGCCTTGGGTAAAATCCGGCGGCCGCAGGCGACCACCGTATCGGCGCCGAGCACCAGGGTTCCGGAAACGCCCGTGTCACCGTCCAGCAGCACAATCGCCCCGCGCGCCTTTGCTTCGGCGAGCCTAAGCGCGTGCTGGGCGGGCGTCTCACGCCCGAGCGGCCCCTCGTCCACGTCGGCGGGCACAACTCGCGCGGGCGTGATTCCGACCTGCGCGAGCAGGTCAACGCGTCTGGGCGAGCGCGAAGCGAGGACGAGAGCGGGAATGTCGAGGTCGTCCGCGGGCATCCGGAATTTTCCGGGCCGCCGTGCCGTCACTTGAAGCGAAACGTGATTCGACCTTTGGTGAGATCGTATGGCGTCATTTCGACTGTGACACGGTCACCGACCAGCACGCGAATCCGATGCTTGCGCATCTTTCCCGCCGTATGGGCCAGGATTTCATGGTCGTTGTCCAGCTTCACCCGGAACATGGCGTTCGGCAAAAGCTCGGCGACGGTGCCGTTGAATTCGATCAGATCTTCCTTCGCCATCCATTCCTCTTGGCGTTCTTCGGCGCGTGCGCCATAAGAGGCGCGCGGGCCTTCGACGGTCAAGCCTTTTTCGACAATCCGAGACCGTTATCCACGGACGTGGATTTGCGGAGCCGACGCGACGGACAATATGCTAACGCGGCGCGGCGGCGATGTTACCACCGTCGACCGTAATGACGGCGCCCGTGGTCGCGGCGGCGAGCGAAAGCTGGACGAAGGCCCGTGCCACGTCCTCGGCCGTCACCTCGCGGCTGAGCAGATTGCCGGCCATGTACGCCGCTTCGCTGACGCCGCGGGCCTTGGCCCGGCGCGCGATCATTCCCCGATCCATGAGCCCGGTTCGGATGCGATCCGCGTTGATCGCGTTCGCGCGAATTCCGTCCTTGCCGTGATCGACCGCGTATTGGCGCACCAGCGCCAGCGTCGCCGCCTTGGCGATACCGTACGGCCCGAAACCGGGGCCCGGATTCAGCGCCTGCTTGGTGACGTTGAACAAGAGACACCCGCCGAGCCCTTGCGCGCGCATCACCCGGACCGCATTCTGGGCGACGTGCTGATGGGCGAAGAAGTTGAGCTCGAAGCTCTTTCGCAGGACCGCATCGCCGACGGTCCCGATCTCGCCCTGCCAGGCGGCGCCCGCGTTCGAGACCACCACGTCGCATCCGCCGAAGCGGGCCGTAACTCGGTCGAACGCGCGCTTGGCCGCGCGCGCGTCGGTCACGTCGCAGGCGATCCCCAGTCCGCCGAAGCGCTCTGCGCTCGCTTCGGCCGCCGCGCCGTCGACGTCGAGGATCGCGACCTCGGCACCCTCGGCCGCGAACGCTTCCGCCGTCGCCCGACCGATCCCGGAGCCGCCGCCGGTGACCACCACGACGTGATGTGCAAGGCGCTTTTCGGCCGTTCGGCCGAGCTTGGCCTGCTCGAGCGACCAATACTCGATGTCGAAGAGATCGGCCTCCGGGATGCTTTCGAACCGCCCCAAACCCTCGGCCGCCGTGATGACTTCGGCGTTGACCTCGGCGAGATCGGCGACCTGCGCGGCTTCCTTCGCCGACGCGCCGATCCCGAACAGGCCGAGCCCAGGGACCAGGATCACCCGGGGCGTCGCATCGAGCGGAACCTTGGGGGCTGCGTGGCGCGCGTCGTTGCGCGCAAAATAGGCTTGGTAATCGGCGCGATATATGGCCAACGCCCGGGTCGCCGCAGCGGCGAATTCGCCAATCTTCCCGGCCCGCGGCGCCGGCACCACGAGCGGCTTCGGCTTGGTACGGATCGCGTGGTCGGGCGTCACCGTGCCTTGCTGGCTATAGCGACTGACGTCCCTGCCGCCCACATAGGCCCGCACCACCGCACTCGATCGGTAATCGAGGACGAAACGTGTGATGGGCGCGCCATCGTTGGCGGGAAGGCTCGCGAGCCCGCGCAAGATCGGCGCAACTTCGGCTGCGTTCGCGACCCGGCCGGGCAACCGGGCCGGGGTAATGCGCTTGCGGCCGGCCTTGGCCAAATGCCTCTCGGCGAGGGTGACCAGATCGATCATGCGGCTGTACGCCTGCTTGGCGCTGTCGCCGAAGGTAAAGATGCCGTGCTTCAGGAGAATCAGGCCCTCGATGCCGGGATTCGCCATGTAGACCGCGCGTGCCTGCTTGGCCAACGCAAAGCCGGGCATGACGTAGTCCACGAGCGCCGCACGCTCGCCGTAAACATCGGCTGCGATGCGCTCGCCGTCCGGCTGATCGGTCAGGGCGAGGACGGCGTTCGCATGCGTGTGGTCGACGAATTTGTCGGGCAGGAACGCGTGCAGCAGGGTCTCGACCGAGGGGTTGGGCGCCGCCGGATCAAGCAGGTTGGCGCGTTGGATCGCGACCATGTCCTCGTCGCTGAGCGCGTCACGCCCGACGAGGCGGCAGAGCGGCGCTAGCTTGACGGCGGGAAGGCCCGCCGGCTCGATCGCCGCCATGTCCCACCCGCTTCCCTTGACGCAAATGACCGCGACCCGCTCGCCGGCCAAATCCTCCATCTCGGTCTTGACCGACGTGTTGCCGCCGCCGTGCAGGACCAAGCGCGCATCACCGCCCAGAAGGCGCGAGGTGTAGACACAGAGCGCCACATCGCGCCCCACGCGCGCGGCGCGGTAACGCGCGACGAAGGAATCAGCCTCTTTCCGGCGCCAAAGATTGCGCATAGCTATCGTTTCCGCCGCCCTATGACGGGTGTTGCGACAATGCCGCCCGGCGTTCGGGGAAGAGCGCGCCAAGCCCCTCGGCCGAGGCGGCGCAGACGCCGCGCTCGGTGATGAGCGCACTGATCAGCCGCGCCGGCGTCACATCGAAGGCATAGTTGGCGGCGGGCGTGCCGTCGGGGGTAATGGTGACCGGCAAGATCTCGCCGCCTGGCGCGCGTCCCACGGTCGCGGTCACCTCGGCCGGGTCGCGCTCCTCGATGGGAATCTCGGCGAGGCCGTCACGAATCGTCCAGTCGATGGTGGTGGACGGCAGCGCCACGTAGAACGGCACGTCGTTGTCGAAGGCCGCCAGCGCCTTCAGATAAGTTCCGATCTTGTTGCACACGTCGCCCGCGGCACTCGTGCGGTCGGTGCCGGTCATGCACAAATCCACCCGGCTCTGCTGCATCAGATGTCCGCCGGCGTTGTCGACGATCACGGTATGGGGCACGCCGTGGCGACCCAACTCCCACGCCGTCAGCGCCGAACCTTGGTTGCGCGGTCGCGTCTCGTCCACCCAGATGTGGACGCGGATCCCGGCCTCAAAGGCCTTGTAGACCGGCGCCAGCGCCGTCCCCCAGTCGACGGCAGCCAGCCAACCGGCGTTGCAATGGGTCAGAACGTTGACGCTCTCGTCCGGGCCTTTGTGGTGGGCGGCATCGCGGATCAGCGCCAGACCGTGCTCGCCGATCGCTTCGCAGGTGGCCACATCGTCATCGCAGATTTCCCCCGCCCGGCGATAGGCGGCCTCGGCGCGCCGCGCCGGCGGAAGCTGCCGTACCAGCCCGGCCACGTCGTCGAGCGCCCAACGCAGATTCACCGCAGTGGGGCGCGTCGCCGCCAACGTTGCGACGGCGCAATCGAGCGCCGAATCGGAGGCGTCCTCGCGTAGCGCAAGACTGAGACCATAGGCTGCCATGGCTCCGATCAGGGGTGCACCCCGTACGCGCATCTCGCGGATCGCGTCAGCGGCCTCGGAAAGCGATCGGGCGCGGGCCGTGACGAACGCGTGGGGAAGCCGGGTTTGGTCGATGAACGCGACCGAGAAACCGTCGTCCGCGAGCCAGATGGTGCGCCAGCGGCGGCCGTTCACCTTCATCGGACGTTCAAGTCAGCACCCGGCCGGCGACGGCGTCGAGCTTGGCCTTGAGTTCGGGATCGCGGGCGTCTGGCGCAGTGATGACGGCGGCCTCCAGCGCCCGGTGGCAACCGTCGGCGCAGATCTCGGTGCGGGCATGGAGCTTCGGCGCCACCTTCTTGACGAGTGAGCGCGCACTCTCGGCGTTCGCGAGAAGGACTTCGATCACGGCTTCCACCGTGACGTGATCGCGGTCGGGATGCCAGCAGTCGTAGTCGGTGACCATGGCGACGGTGGCGTAACACATCTCGGCCTCGCGGGCGAGCTTGGCCTCGGGCATGTTGGTCATGCCGATGACGTCGCAGCCCCAAGAGCGATAGAGGTTGGATTCGGCGAGCGTCGAAAATTGCGGTCCTTCCATCGCGAGATACGTGCCGCCGCGGCGAACCTTGATCCCCAGGGTCTTCGCGGCGTCTTCAAGAACGTCGCCGAGGCGCGAGCAGACCGGATGGCCGAGTCCCACGTGCCCCACCAGACCGCTGGAAAAGAAGGACTTCACGCGATTGACCGTTCGATCGATGAACTGGTCGACGATGACGAAGGTGCCCGGATCCAGTTCCTCCTTGAACGAGCCGCAGGCGCTCATCGAAACGATTTCGGTGACGCCTGCGCGCTTTAAGGCGTCGATATTGGCGCGGTAGTTAATCTCGGTCGGCGGAATCACGTGCCCGCGGCCGTGGCGGGGAAGGAATACCATGGGCTGACCATCGAGTGCCCCGAACAGAAGCGAATCCGAGGGCTCGCCGAAGGGTGAGGTGGCCTTCTCCCAGCGGGCGTCCGCAAGCCCGTCAATCTCGTAGACGCCACTGCCGCCGATGATGCCGATGACCGGTGGTGCGCCCGCCTCGCTCATGCTGGCCGCCCCCTTCGCGGTGGTTGATGGGTCGAGTGTTTCAGGTTCGCTCGCGCCCCGCAACCCGGAGCGCCGGGGGCGCGCGATCGGTGGCGATCAGGCGGCGATGGGGCGGTCGTTGGCGGGAACCGGTGTGGGCGGGAGTTCCGAAGGCGCGCCTTATCAGTGCAGACGCGACCAGATCTGGCGCTTGAGCGCATAAAGCATGGCCGTCAGCACCAGGACGAAGATCAGGACCTTGATGCCCAAGCGCTTGCGCTCCTCCATCTCCGGCTCGGCCGCCCAAGCGAGGAATGTAGTGACGTCCCAGGCCATCTGCGCGACCGTGGCCTTGGTGCCGTCGGCGTACTTGACCCCATCCTCGAAGAGCGGCGGTGGCATGGCGATCTGACGACCGGGGAAGTACTCGTTGTAGTACATCCCGTCGAGAAGTTCGAAGCCGTCGGGCGCCTCGTCGCGATATTCGATCAGCATCGCGTAAAGATAGTCGGCCCCGTGCTTGCGCGCCTTTGTGATCAGCGAAAGATCGGGCGGATAGGTGCCGGAGTTCGCCGCCCGCGCCGCCTGCTCGTTCGGAAACGGTGCTGCGAACGCGTCCGCCGGTAACGCGGCGCGGCTGAACATCTCGCCGTCTTCGTCGGGGCCGTCCTCGACCTCGAACTCCGCCGCGATTGCCTTGATCTCGTCCTCCGTGTAGCCGACGGCCCCAAGATGACGGTAGGCGACGAGGTCGAGCGAATGGCATGCCCCGCAAACGCTCGTGTAAACCGTAAGACCGCGCCTGAGCGCGTTGCGATCGTAAGTACCGAAAATCCCGTCGAACGACCATTCCTGGCCGGGGGCCCTGGGGGCTTCGGCGGCGTTTGCCGTGGTCACCGCGATGACGGCGGCGACGGCGGCGCCGAGGATGCGGCCAACCATCAGCTTTGCTCCCGATGCGGGTCCGCGCCCGCCGTGACCGCGGACGCGATGCTGTCGGGCACGGCTCGGGGTCGTTCGAAGAAACCGATCAAGGGAATCAGGATCACCAGGAAGAAAAAGTAATACGCGGTCGCGAACTGGCCCAAGGGGATGAACCAGCCTTCGGGCGGGTTGGCGCCGACGTACCAGAGGACGACGCAGTCGATGACGAAAAGCCAAAAGAACTGCTTATAGACGGGTCGGAACGTGGCGCTGCGTACGGGTGACGTGTCCAGCCACGGCAGGAAGAAAAGTACCCCGATCGAGGCGAACATGGCGACCACCCCGATCAGCTTGGCGGGGATGAACCAGATGTCGAAGGTGATGGCCCGTAAGACTGCGTAGAACGGCGTCAGATACCATTCCGGGACGATGTGCGAGGGCGTCACCAGCGGGTTCGCCTCGATGTAGTTGTCGGGCTCGCCGAGAACGTTGGGAGCGAAAAACGTGAACCCGAAATAGACCACCAGAAGCACGCCGAGCCCGAAGGTGTCCTTGATGGTGTAGTACGGGTGGAACGGGATCGAGTCCGCATCCCCGCTCATCTCGACGCCCAAGGGGTTGTTCGATTTGTGGACGTGAAGCGCCCACAGGTGCAAGAACACCAGCGCGAAGATCACGAATGGCAGCAGAAAATGCAGCGCGTAAAAGCGGTTGAGCGTCGGATTCGCCACCGAGAATCCGCCCCACAGCCAGTTGACGATCTCCTCGCCGACCAACGGCACCGCGGAAAACAAATTCGTGATCACGGTTGCCGCCCAGAAGCTCATCTGCCCCCAGGGAAGTACGTAACCCATGAACGAGGTCGCCATCATGCAGAAGATGATGAGGACGCCGATAATCCAGAGAATCTCGCGAGGCGCCTTGTACGAGCCGTAATAGAGGCCCCGCAACAGGTGGATGTAGACGACGGCGAAGAAGATCGACCCGCCGTTCATGTGCAGATACCGGATCAGCCAGCCGTAGTTTACGTCGCGCATAATGCGCTCGACGCTGGCGAACGCGTAGTCGGTGTGCGGCGTGTAGTGCATCGCAAGATAGATGCCAGTCACGATCATGATCACCAGGACCACGCCGGCGAGCGATCCGAAATTCCACCAGTAATTCAGGTTGCGGGGCGTCGGGTAGTCGACCAGCTCGTGGTGTGTGAACGTGAAGATCGGGAGCCGGTAGTCGATCCACGCGACGATGGGGTTCTTCCAGGTTGGTTGGCTCATCACGCAGCCCCTAGCCGATCTTGAGCGTCGTCTCGTCGAGGAACGCGTAAGGCGGCCGCGCCAGGTTCTCGGGCGCGGGTCCTTTGCGTATCCGACCAGACGTGTCGTAGTGGGAGCCATGGCACGGGCAGAACCAACCGCCGAACTCGCCCCGGGGATCGCCGCTCTTCTGACCGAGCGGGATGCATCCCAGATGGGTGCAGATTCCGACCAGGATCAACCATTCGGGCTTTTCCGCGCGCGCCTCGTCGGTCTCGGGATCCGGAAGCGCGTCGAGGGAGGTTGCCCGCGCCTCCTCGATCTCGGCGGCGGTCCGGCGGCGCACGAAGACCGGCTTTCCACGCCACACGATCGTGATGCTTTGTCCCTCCTCGATCGGCAACAGGTCGATTTCCGTCGAGGCTAGTGCGAGAACGTCGGCCGAGGGGTTCATGGTATCGATGAACGGCCACAGCGCCAGCGCCGTGCCGGTCGCGCCGATGACCGAGGTCGCGATCAGCAAAAAGTCGCGCCTCTCGTCCCCGGCCTCGTCGCCGGCATCAAGGGCGGCCGCGGCTGCGCTATCCGGTTCCGTCATGGAGCGATATCCCCTCTTGACGCAGGCGAGCCGAACCGGCCCGGTGAAGCGATGGATGGCTCTCTGTTATTTGAGGCGTGTTGCGACGGCAAGGATTTCTTGCGGCGGCAATGCGAACCCGCTTGCCGTGGCCATGGATCGAGCCACGGGTATAATTCAAATCCTTTGCTTTGCAAAGGGTTATGATGGCCGTCTTCGGACCCGTGGTCCGATTTCGTTGCGTTTCTTTGCCCGCCTCACCGACGACCATGCGCATCGCCCTTTACCAGCCCGACATTCCCCAGAACACCGGTGCAATGCTTCGCACCGCCGCCTGCCTAGGCGTGCCGGTCGACGTGATCGGGCCATGTGGCTTCGCATTTTCGGATAAGGCTCTCAAGCGCGTCGGCATGGATTATTCCGACCGCGCCCTCGTCACCCGCCACGATTCGTGGGAGGCGTTTCTGGCGGCCGACAGAATCGCGGGCCACCGCCTTGTCCTGTTGACCGCGCGGGCGGAGGTGCCGTATTTCGCTTTTCGTTTTCGCGGTGACGACGTGCTGGTGATGGGGCGCGAAAGCGCAGGCGTGCCCGAAACCGTCGAGGTGGCCGTCGACGCGCGATTGCGCGTTCCCATGGCGCCGGGGATGCGCTCGCTCAACGTGGTGGTCGCGGCCGCGGTCGTCCTCGGCGAGGCGCTGCGGCAAACGGACGCTTTCCCGGAGACGTGATGACAAGGGTTCCGAGCGACGAGCAGAAGGAACGCGCGGCGCTGTGGTTCGCCGAGCTCCGCGATGAGCTGTGCCGGGCGTTCGAGGGGCTGGAGCAGCCGCGCCAGCCGCCCGACACAGCCGCGCCGGGACCACCGGCCCGGTTTGATCGCACCGAGTGGACGCGCCCTGGCGGCGGCGGCGGCGAGATGGCGATCATGCACGGAAACGTATTCGAGAAAGTGGGGGTCAACGTCTCCATCGTCTGGGGCGAGTTGACAGAGCCGTTCCGCCACCAAATTCCGGGCGCCGAGGACGATCCCCGGTTCTGGGCGTCCGGCATCTCCGTGGTCGCCCATCCCCGCTCACCGTTGGTCCCCGCGGCGCACATGAACACCCGCCTCATTGTCACGACGCGCTCTTGGTTCGGCGGTGGCGCCGATCTGACCCCGGTCTATCCTGACGCGGACGACGTTGCCGCTTTCCACGGCGCCCTGAAAGGCGCCTGCGACACATACGAGGACGGCTGTTACGAGCGCTTCAAGGCATGGTGCGACGAGTATTTCTACCTACCGCACCGAGGCGAGGCGCGCGGGGCGGGCGGAATCTTCTACGACCAGCTCGATTCCGGCGACTGGGAGCGCGACCTCGCGTTTACGCGCGCGGTCGGGTCGGCCTTCGGGAGTGTCTATCCCACGCTCGTCGCGCGTCACATGAACGAGCGCTGGAGACCGGCGCAGCGCGCCGACCAGCTTCGCAAACGGGGGCGTTACGTCGAATTCAACCTGATCCACGACCGCGGCACGAAATTCGGCCTCATGACGGGCGGCAACGTCGAAGCCGTTTTGATGTCGTTGCCGCCGCTGGCCGCGTGGCCGTGATTCTTGGCGCTTGAAACCCTTCTATTTCAGTAGGATAGATCGAAATCACGCGGTCGGCGGATCGCGGTCGAGCGATTGCGGTCTGGTTCGATTCCACGCGAGTGGATAACGATCTAGGGGGTGCTTTCGGCGATCGCCTTCAGCCGCGCGAGGCACGCTTCGCGATCGGCCCGATAGTCGCCGTCCTCCCACCACGCCTCGACGGCCACAAGCAGATGACCGACCCGCTTTCCCGGGTCGACGCCGAGTGCGAGCACGTCTCGGCCCTTCAAGGGAAACTCGAGAGGCTGCCACCGGGCCGCGGATTCGAGCAGCGCCTGCCAGGCCCCGTTGCGCTTCGACGGCTGATGCGGCTCCAGCGCAAGCTCTCCCGCCCAGTTCAGAAGCGCCAAATCACGCACGATTCCGCCGCCGCGGCGTTGGAGCGCGCGGCGAAGCTCGGTATCCCCAATCCCGGGCGCGATTGCCGCCTCGGCACCCGCAATCGTGACCAGGCGCTCCATCTGAACGCGACTGAGGCGCAGCCGCTGGGCGACGTTGCGGGCCCCGTCCGCGCTTGTCGTCAGCAGACCGGCGAGGCGGCGTAGCGGATCGGTAAACACGCTTTCCATGCGAATCGCCCGCGTTTCCAGCCAGTTGAGCAAGCGCAATCGGCCGACGTCGCCCGCCTCGGGTAGTATGTTTTCGAGTACGCGCTCGCCCCGCATCAACACGATGACGTTGGCGGGATTCGGCGACGACAGGATTCGAAAAATCTCGCCCTGCACGCGTTCACCCGAAAGCTCCGGCAGGCGATGGGCGAGCGCCCGACACGCGGCCAGGGCGTCGGGGTCTGGGGGCGGCCTACCGTAATGGCCGTAGAAGCGGAAGTAACGGAGCAGGCGAAGCACATCTTCCTCGATCCGCGCCCGGGCGTTACCAACGAATCGCACCCGACCGTAGGCCAAGTCGTCGAGGCCGCCGAAAGGATCGTAGATGTCGCCATCCAGCGTGCAGGAAAGGGCGTTGAACGTGAAATCACGCCGCGCCGCGTCCGCGACCCAGTCATCGGTGAAACTCACCCGCGCCCGGCGGCCGTCGGTCTCCACGTCGATCCTGAGCGATGTGATCTCGAAGCGGCGCTCGCCGACCACCGCTGTAACGGTTCCGTGATCGATTCCGGTCGGAACAACCAGGATCCCGGCGTTGCCGAGGACGGTCATGACGGCCTCGGGCGGGTGCGGCGTCGCGATATCGACGTCGCCGACGGCGCGTCTCGCGACCGAATCGCGGACGCAGCCGCCGACGAAGCGGACTTCCGTTCCGTCCACCGTCAGTGCCTCGACAACGGCGCGCGTTTCCGGCGCCGTCATCCAAGGTTGCAGCGCGATTTTGCCGATCGGCTCGGGCGGCGGACGCTTGTCGCTCAAGGCCACTTTTCGGCCGCGTGTGGCGGCGCGCCGTCATGCGGTCCGATCATTCCACGTATCCGGGGGCAACGCGTCCCCCTTCGTATTGGGGCGAATGATAGGTGCCGCCCGGATCCGATCCTTGACCCAGACCCAACATGGCGAGCCCGCCCAGCATCAAGGCGAACCCCGCGACCGCGAGCCAGAACCAAGGCCCCTCTTGCAGACGGACGAGCATTTCGTTCGCGGAATGTCCGGGCTTGCGCGTAAGTGCGATCCAGCCCACGAACACGAGTGTCGGAAGTAGCAGCGGCAGGACGTATTGGAATACGATTCGCGTCATGTCACGGTCAGGGTGTCGCGGAGATCGATCAGGATTCCCGCTGTCGCCCCCCAGATGTAGTGCTCGGCGTACTGCACTGCGTGGAAGAAACGCTCGATCCCGTCGAATGTCCGGCTGTGGCGGTGATAGTTGCCGGCTTCCAGAAGGAAGGCGAGCGGGACCTCGAAGACGGCGGCGACCTCACCCGCGTCGAGCTCGATCGCGAACGGAACGTCCACCAGCGCCACCACCGGCGTCACCAAGAAGCCCGTCCGGGTCGCATATTCATCGAGCTGTCCGATCACGCGCACCCGGTCCCGCTCGAGCCCCACTTCTTCCGCCGCCTCGCGCAACGCCGCGCTTTCCGCGTCGCCGTCGCCAGGCTCGATCCCGCCCCCGGGGAAGCTGATCTGCCCCGCATGGTGGGCAAGGTGATCGGTGCGCCGGGTGAATAGTACGGACGGGCCCGAGTGACGGTCGACGATAGGCACGAGGACGGCCGCCGGACGCAGCTCGCGCCGGGGCGTGAGCCCCGGATTGAGCTGGTGATCGCCGCGAAGACGCGACCGGCCCGGGCCCGCACCGGCGTTTCGGGACGTTCGGCGAGCGATGCGGCGGGTCATTTCCTCTCGGGTCACGGGCGCGGATCGATCAGCCCTATGGGGAAAAACGTTCCGCTGCTCCATATCCCGTACACTTGTTCGTTATCGACCACTTCTTCGGTCCCCAGCTCCACCAATTGGTAATACACTGAACGGGTCAGGCGCGCCTCGATCTTGGGGCGAACGGTAACGTACGGCGACGGCTCGCCCGAATTGGGGTCCACGACGATGCGCAAGGGATGATCGTGGTCGATGGTGACGATCTCGTCCACGTTCGTTCGGACGCTGACGACGCACTCGGCGCCGGCGCCCACCGAGAACATCTCGATGGCGGCGAACGGCGCGTCGTCGACCGCGATCCGGCCGAACTCGACGGGCGTCACCAGCCAGTAGTCGCCGGCATCGTCGGCCTTGAGTGTGGAGGCGAACAGACATACGAGTTCTTTGCGGCCGATGGGGGTGCCGTGGTAATACCAAGTGCCGTCCGCGGTGATGCGGATGTCTAGATCGCCGAGGACGGCGCGTCCGCTCGTACCGGCCGCCGACGGCGAGAACGATCCGCCCGGCGTCACGGAACAAGCCGGCTTCGCGGAACAAGACGGAGCGCGGACGCGCGCGACACCCTTCTTCATGTTCAACGACCCGTTCAACGACGCGGAGCTTGTGAAGTGACGGTTACCGTTAAGGAAAATGGCGATTTAGGCAAGTCCGAAAAACTGATCGAGGCCGTCGAACGGCTCGGACAGCGGCTAGCCGATGCGCGGGAGACCATTGGAAAGGTCATCTTTGGCCAGACCGAGGTCATCGACGAGACCCTGATTACGCTGTTGGCTGGCGGCCACGCGCTTCTTATCGGCGTTCCCGGTCTGGGCAAGACACGCCTGGTCGAAACCCTCGGTACGGCGTTCGGCATGGAAGCCAAGCGCGTCCAGTTCACGCCCGACCTGATGCCTGCCGACATCCTGGGCTCGGAGGTGTTGGAGGAATCGGAATCCGGTCGCCGCTCGTTTCGCTTCATCAAGGGACCGGTGTTCGCGCAACTGCTGATGGCCGACGAGATCAACCGGGCGAGCCCGCGAACCCAGTCCGCGCTTTTGCAGGCGATGCAGGAACACAGGGTCTCGGTCGCGGGCCAATACCACCAACTGCCGTCTCCCTTTCACGTGCTCGCCACCCAGAACCCGCTCGAACAAGAGGGAACCTATCCCCTTCCCGAGGCCCAGCTCGACCGGTTCTTCATGCAGATCGACGTCGATTACCCGGACCTCGGAGCCGAACGCGAGATCCTGGTATCCACCACCGGCGCCACCGTGGATGCGGCCGTAGGTGTGATGAAGGCGGCGGATCTTGTCGAGGCGCAACGGCTGGTGCGCCACGTTCCCGTGGGCGAAAGCGTTGTTGAGACGATTCTCAATTCGGTTCGCGAGTGCCGCCCCGAGACCAGCACCATCCCCGACGTCAAGATGCATGTCTCTTGGGGACCGGGCCCGCGGGCGAGTCAGGCGCTCATGCTGGGCATCCGCGCGCGCGCCATCACCGGTGCGCGTCTTGCGCCGTCGATGGACGACGTGCTGGCGCTCATTCACCCCATCCTGCGCCATCGCATGGCGCTGAACTTTGCCGCTCGCGCGGAAGGCATCACCGTCACGCAGATTATCGACCGCCTGTGCGAGACGATCGCCTGAACCCGCCGTAGCGCGCCAGACCTACGACATGAGGCGACGGTGAGGGGCGGCCCCGATCTTCACTTCCAAGCCGAGGAGCTGGCGTCCTCGCTGCCGCCGCTCATGGTCGCGGCCGAACGCGTCGCCTCGACCGTCTCGCAAGGGGTCCATGGGCGCCGCCGGGTCGGTTCGGGTGAGACGTTCTGGCAGTTTCGCCGGTATCAGCCGGGCGATCCCACCCAACTGATCGACTGGCGCCAATCGGCCAAGTCCCAGCCCGTCTACGTACGCGAGAACGAGTGGGAGGCGGCCCAGAGCGTGTGGCTTTGGCGCGACAACTCGCCTTCCATGCTCTACGGCTCGAGCCGCGAGGTGCCGATGAAATCGGTGCGCGCCAATTTGCTCGTGCTTGCGCTCGCGTCTCTCTTGGCGCGCGGCGGCGAGCGGTTCACGATCCTCGGCTCCGGGATATCGCCGGGGACCGGACGGGGCATGCTCCATCGCCTGGCGATGATGGTGGATGACGAGCAGACTGCGGGCGCGAACCTGCCCGCGTTCGAGCCCCTTCCCCGCTACGGCCGGATCGTGCTCGTCGGCGATTTCCTGAGCCCGCTGGACGTGGTCAAGGAGACGGTCGACGCATTCGCCACCCAGGGATTGCGCGGCCACATGCTTCAGGTCCTGGACCCCGCCGAGGAAGCGCTGCCGTTCGCAGGAAGGGTTCACTTCGAAGGCATGGAGTCCGAGGGCGACGTGATCATCGGGCGCGTCGAATCGGCCCGCGAAGAATACAAGGTGCACTTTACTCGCCATCGCGACGCGCTGGAATCGATCGCGCGTCGGGTGGGTTGGACGTTCGCGATCCACCACACCGACCACCCGCCGGAATCCCCGCTCCTCGCGCTTTACCTCGCCCTGTCCGTCGATCCCACGAGCAGGGGCTCACTCGCCCGGGTGCTGGGACGATGATGCGGGAGATCCGGCCGTGCTGAGCTTGGGCGCGCTGTCGTTCGCGGCGCCGTGGGCGCTGGCGGCCTTCGCGCTGGTGCCGGTCCTGTGGTGGTTTCTCCGCCTGACGCCGCCGGCGCCCACGCGTCTGCGGTTTCCCCCGATCCGCCTTCTGCTCGCGCTAACGGCCCGCGAGGAGACGTCGGCGACCACGCCCTGGTGGCTCGTGGCGCTGCGCCTGATCTTCGCCAGCACCCTCATACTTGTGGCCGCGCACCCATTGCTGGATGCGCGCTCGGGCCTCAAGGGCGCCGGGCCGCTCGTCCTCGTCGTTGACGACGGGTGGGCGGCGGCGCGCAACTGGCCGGCCCGCCAAGTGATGCTCGCCAACATTCTCGACCAAGCGGAACGCGAGGGCCGGGCGGTGATGGTGGCCACCACCGCGCCGGCCTCGGCGACGGCGGGTGGCGCTGCGCCGCCGGTGCCTCCGGCCATGAGCGCTGAGGCGGCGCGGCGCCATCTCGAAGGGCTGCAGCCGAAACCGTGGCCTGCGAATCGCCTGTCCATGGTGGCCGCCGTGGGCGTCGCCATTGATCCGGCCGCGCCGCCGGGGCACGTGGTGTGGCTCAGCGATGGCCTTGACGACGGCGCCACCGCGTCCGTTGCCCGCGGCCTCGCGCGCCTGGGCGACATCACCGTGGTGCGTGATCCCGACGATCGGCTGGCGCGCGTTCTCCGTCCGCCAGAACCCGCGGGCGGCGCCCTCAAGGTCCGCCTCGAGCGGGTCACGACCGAAACCGCCGGTTCGGCGTGGCTGCGCGTCGTCGCCGAGGATGGGACACCGCTCGATCGCGTTCGCCTCGATTTTGCCGCCGACGCGAATGCGGCGGAAACCGTGATCGAGTTGCCGGCCGAACTTCGCAACAAACTGGCTCGCCTCGAGATTGAGAACGAGACCACCGCCGCCTCGGTGGTACTGCTGGACGAACGCTGGCGCCGGCGGTCGGTCGGACTGGTTTCGGGCGAGGGGGCGCTGGCCGATCAACCGTTTTTGAGCGCCGTCTACTATCTCAACCGCGCGTTGGAACCCTTCACCGAGGTTCGTCAGGGCACCGTACCCGAGCTGTTGCGGCGCGAGCTGGCGGTCATGATCCTTGCGGATCCGGGCCGGCTCGAGGATTCCGTCCGTTCCGAATTGGAGCGTTGGATCGCGGACGGTGGTGTCGTCGTACGGTTTGCGGGACCGCGGCTCGCGGAGGCGCCGGAGGGCCTGCTTCCGGTCCGTCTGCGTCCCGGCGACCGCATCATCGGCGGCAGCATGTCGTGGGGCCGGCCGGCGACGCTCGCGCCTTTTCCTGAGACGAGCCCGTTCGCGGGCCTCGAGGTTCCCGAAGAGGTCACCGTGCGACGCCAGGTGCTTGCCGAGCCGTCGCTCGAGCTTGCCGAGAAGACCTGGGCCGCGCTCAGCGACGGGACACCGTTGGTCAGCGCCGAGAAGCGGGCAAAGGGATGGGTCGTTCTTGTCCACACGACCGCTAACGCCACTTGGTCGAACCTCGCGCTTTCCGGCGCGTTCGTCGAGATTCTCGAGCGTTTGGTCGGGCTCAGCCAAGGTGTCGTCAGGGCGGCCGAATCGGTGCCCTTGCCGCCGCTCGAGATCATGGACGGCTTCGGCCGCTTGGGTCCGGTCCCGGCCGGACCGCACGCGATCGAGGCGGGGCGTCTCGAAAACGTGCGCGTCGGCCCGCGCCATCCGCCCGGATACTACGGACAGCCGACGACGCGCCGCGCCCTGAATCTGACCGCGGGGCTGGGGGCGCCGATGGCGATCGGTCAGATCCCCGATGTCGATCTCGAGACATACGATGAGATCCACGAGACCGACGTGCGTCGCTGGCTTGTTCTCGCCGCCCTCTTGCTGGCGCTGGCTGACCTCGTCGCCAGCATGGCGATTCGCCAGTTCTTCCGATTCGGCGCCGGCTTTGCCGCGTCGGTTGCCCTGGTCATGGTGGCCGGCGTCGCAAGCGCCCAGACGGCGGACGAGTTCGCGCTGGCGGCCAGCCTTGAGACCCGCCTCGCCTACGCCATCACCGGTGACGCCGATGCGGACGAGACCTCGCGCGCCGGGCTTCGTGGCCTCGGCACGATCGTCAAGCGCCGGACCGCGGCCGAACTGGGCGAGCCTATCGGCGTGATCCCGGATGCGGACGAGTTGTCGTTATTTCCCTTGATCTACTGGCCGGTGACGGATGCGCAGCCGGAGCTCACGCGGCGCGCGATCACCAAGTTGAACCGGTTCCTGCGCAATGGCGGCACGATCCTGTTCGATACGCGCGAAAGCGGCGGCGGCGTGACGCCGGAAGCGATGGCGGCGCTCGCGCGCGCGCTCGACATCCCGCCGCTGATGCCCCTTCCACCGGACCACGTGCTGACGCGGTCGTATTATCTCTTGCGGGAGTTGCCGGGTCGCTGGACCGGGGGCACGGTGTGGATTGAGCGGACCGGCGAGCGAATCAACGACGGCGTCTCGTCGGTGATCGTCGGCGGACGCGACTGGTCCGCTGCCTGGGCGATGGATGAGCTGGAGCGTCCGCTGTACGCCGTTGTCCCGGGGGGCGACCGCCAGCGCGAGCTGGCCTATCGCTTCGGAATCAACCTGGTCATGTACGTGCTGACGGGCAGCTACAAGTCCGACCAGGTACATCTGCCCTCGATCCTGCAACGGCTCGGCGAATGACCGCCGACATCGCGATCTCGCCGCTTCTGCCGTGGCCCGTGCTCGCCGTTCTCGGCGTCATCGGATTGGCGCTGCTCGTGCTGTCGGCGGTGCGGCGTGGGCGCGGCACGGTGCTTCGGGCGCTCGCGCTCGGCGTGCTCGTGGTCGCACTTCTCGATCCGCGCGCGACGTCGGAGACCCGCGAGCACCAGCCCGACGTGGCGGTCGTCCTCATCGACGATTCACCGAGCCAGGCGATTGACGAACGCAAGGCGCAGACGGAATTCGCCCTCGATTCCGTGCGAGCTGCCCTCGGCCGTTTCGACAATCTTCAGATAAAGCTGGTTCGCGTCGTCGGCGACGGGACCCCGGATACGTCGGATTCGGGTGAAGGTGGCACGCGCCTGATGGGGGCGCTCGCGCGCGCCTTTGCCGACGTCCCGGAATCACGGGTCGCCGCCGCGATCGTCATTACCGACGGTCAGGTCCACGACGTGGCCGACGAGGCGGCCACGGCGTCGCTGCCGAACCCGATGCATGTCCTGTTGACGGGTCGCCGCGACGAGATGGACCGGCGCCTCGTCGTCGAAGAGGCGCCTGGTTTCGGAATCGTCGGCGAGGCCGTCACCGTCCGTTTTCGGGTAGTGGACCGGCCCGAAACTCAGCGAGGTCGTGCGGGCGCGGTCCCGGCGCGTGTGAGCTTTAGCCTCGACGGCGCAGATGCGCACTCGGTCGTGGTTCCGGTCGGCGAAGCGCAAACGTATTCATTCACTCTCGACCACGCCGGCTCGACCGTCCTGGAGATGGCGGCTGAGGCCGCGCCGGGCGAGCTGTCGAGCCTCAACAACCGCGCCGTGGTGCGCATCAACGGGGTTCGCGACCGGCTCCGCGTACTCCTGGTCTCGGGCCAGCCGCACGCCGGCGAGCGCACGTGGCGCAACCTTCTCAAGTCCGACCCGTCGGTCGATCTGGTCCACTTCACGATTCTCCGCCCCCCCGAAAAGGACGACATGACGCCGCTGCGCGAACTCGCCCTGATCGTCTTCCCCATCCACGAGTTGTTCGAGGTGAAGTTGGGCGAATTCGACCTTATCCTGTTCGACCGCTACATCGTACGAGACGTGCTTCCGCCTTCTTACTTGCGCAACATCGTCGAATATGTCCGCGAGGGCGGCGCGCTCATGCTGGCAACCGGGCCGGAGTTCGCGGGACTCAGAAGCCTGTTCCGTACGCCCTTGGGCGAGCTGATGCCCAGCGTGCCTACCGGCGAGGTCATGGAGCAGGGCTTTCTGCCGTTGCTCACCGAGACCGGTCGGCGCCATCCGGTGACCGCACCCCTGGTCTTGGATCCGACGTCCCAAGACCGGCAGTGGGGCCGGTGGTTCCGCCAGATCGAGGTGACGCGCCGCTCCGGCCACGCGCTGATGAGCGGTATCGGCGACCGCCCGCTGTTCGTGCTCGATCGGGTGGACAAAGGCCGAGTCGGCATGCTGATGAGCGACCACGTTTGGCTCTGGGCGCGCGAGTTCGAAGGTGGCGGCCCGCAGGCCGAGTTGCTGCGCCGGCTCGCGCACTGGCTGATGAAGGAGCCGGAACTCGAGGAAGAGCGACTGAGTGCCCACGTGCAGCGGGGACGGCTTACGATCGAACGCCGTAGCCTCGAATCATCGGTGCCGGCCGTCACGGTCACGACGCCTTCGGGCGAGACGCGCGAGATCGCGCTCGAGGCGGCCGAGCGCGGGATCGCGCGGGCGACCATTGAGGCCGACGAGCCGGGGATCTCCCGCGTCGACGACGGCTCGAGGACGACCCTTGCGGTGAGCGGGGGGTTGCATTCGGCGGAACTCGCCGATCTTCGTGCGACCGACGAGCACTTGGCTCCGCTGGCAGCGGCGGCCGGCGGCGGCCTCGCCTGGATCGAGGCGGACGGGGTGCCCGAGTTCAGGCGCACGCGGCCGGGCCGCGATACCGCGGGCCGCGGCTGGATGGGGCTGCGCGAGAACCGCGCCTACGTGGTCACCGGTTTCGTCCAGGTCTCGCTGCTTCCGGGTCTTCTGATCCTGGGGCTCGTCATCGCCGCGATGGCGGCGGCGTGGTGGCGCGAGGGCCGCTAGCGCCCGGTCCGTCTTGTGCCCGGTTCTGTCTGCGCGGTCGTGCTTGATTTTCTTGGGAGACGGGGCCTACGTCCTTCTTCCCCTCTTGACCGAACGGTTACGATTCGCATCGTAGCCGAGAGGGCGCGGGCGCATCGCCCCGGAAAAGGGCAATCATGGGATCACTGATCGAGGGCGTGTGGCGGACTGACCAGGTTGACGGCGCCGGCTCCAAGGGCCGTTTCGATCGCCAGCCAATGACGTTCCGCCGCTCCGTCACCGCCGACGGTTCCGGTGACGGTTTCAAAGCCGAACGGGGGCGCTATCACCTTTATGTCTCCTACGCCTGCCCGTGGGCGCACCGCACCCTGATCGTCCGCGCCCTCAAGGATCTCGACGCCGTCGTCTCCGTCACGGCCGTCGATCCGCTCATGGGCGAGGAGGGCTGGCGGTTCAGCGATGCGGACGGGTGTGGGCCGGACCCGGTAGGCGGGTTCGACCATTTGCGCGAGGTTTATACCAAGGCCGATCCTCGATTCACCGGCCGTGTCACGGTGCCGGTCCTGTGGGACAAGGAAAGGGCGACCATCGTCAACAACGAATCTGCGGAGATCATCCGCATGTTCAACCGCGCCTTCGATGCCTTCGGCGATGCGGCACTCGATCTCTACCCCGAGCCGTTGCGCCAAGAGATCGATCGCGTCAACGAACGCGTCTACGAGACCGTCAACAACGGCGTCTACAAGGCGGGCTTCGCCAGCACCCGAGAGGCCTACGAGGAAGCCTTCGATGCGCTGTTCGAAACCTTTGATGCCCTGGAACGTAAACTTTCGCGCCAGCGATACCTCGCGGGCGAGC
>JASLLV010000038.1 GCA_030746935.1 Rhodospirillales bacterium
GATGTCCTCCTTGAACAGGATCATCATCATCGGCAAAAATGCTGAACAGAAAATTAATGGGTCCTGACCCTAGTCGTTTCCCCCGGCATGGGTCGATTTCGTCTCTCCTGGGCCGCCACCGCGTGCCGCTTTCGCTTCGGCCTCGACGAGGTTGCGTTTCATGTGGCGAAGCGTATCGATCAGCGTTTCGCGCACGTTCGGAAGCAATCCGGCCATGGCGCGTTCGCGGGTTTCGGATGCGCGTTCCTGCATGAGCGCAAGGATCGGCTGCGCCTTGTCCGTGAGGTAAAGCTGGACGGCGCGGCGATCCGTCGGGTCGGGGCGGCGTTCGACCCAGCCCGCGGTCTCGATCCGGTCGATCAGCCTGGCAATCGTGATGGGCTGCACTTCCATGAGGTCCGCTAGCGTTGCTTGATTGATGCCCTCGTTACGCGAGAGCTGCGCGATCGCGCGCCACTGGGTTTCGGTCAGGCCCAGCGCCTGGACGCGGCGGTTGAAATTGCGCCGCAACAACCGTGATAGGTCGTGGACCAGAAAGCCCACGCTGCGCTCGGGATCAAACGTCAAGGGCACGCGGCGTCCTCCACCCTCTTACGCACCTTATAATAATCACCAATATAATAAGTATCATATATAAATTCCGCAATCTCGATCATTGCGCCGCAACACTGACCTCGGCGACACGGCTACCTCCGAATGCGCCAACGGCCTTTGACGGTGTTCCGTCATCGGCCACTTCGTCGTCGGCTTGCGCATCGGCCACTTGCGGTCGTATAGTCGCGGTTCATGAACGAAGGCCCGACGACCGAGGCTCGATTTCTTCACCGCCATTTGCTGGGGATCGAGGGGCTTTCGCCGCAAGAGATCACGCTTCTCCTCGACCGCTCCGAGGCCTATGTCGAGCAGAACCGCCAGCTCGACAAGAAGAAGAGCACGCTTCGCGGGCGCACTATCATCAATCTCTTCTTCGAGGCTTCGACCCGGACTCGGACGTCGTTCGAGCTTGCGGGTAAGCGTCTGGGCGGCGACGTCATCAACATGTCGGTCTCCGATTCGTCGCTCAAGAAGGGCGAGACCCTGATCGATACGGCCATGACCTTGAACGCCATGCACCCCGACGTGCTGTGCGTTCGCCACCCCGATTCGGGCGCCGTCAAGCTCTTGTCCGAAAAGGTCAACTGCGCGGTCATCAATGGCGGCGACGGCGCCCATGAGCATCCGACTCAGGCACTTCTCGACGCCCTCACGATCCGCCGCCGCACTGGCCGCCTGTCGGGGCTTTTGGTCGCCATTTCGGGCGACATCATGCATTCGCGCGTCGCGCGTTCGAACATCCATCTTTTGAACACCATGGGTACGCGGGTCCGGGTAATCGCGCCCAAAACTCTGATCCCCGCCGATATCGAGCACCTCGGCGTCCAAGTCTTCCACGACATGACGGAAGGGCTCACCGATTGCGATATCGTCATGATGCTTCGACTCCAGACCGAGCGCATGCAGGGCAATTTCCTTCCATCCAACCGCGAGTACTTCCGCTTTTTCGGCCTCGATTACGAGAAGCTCGCGAATGCCGCCCCCAACGCCTTGATCATGCACCCGGGGCCGATGAACCGCGGCGTCGAGATCGATTCGCTGGTGGCCGACGATTTCGGACGCAGTGTAATCCGTGAACAGGTGGAAATGGGGGTCGCGGTTCGCATGGCGTGCCTCGAGATCCTTACCCGGAACCTGGGCGAAACGGCGCCGAGTAACCTCTGATGTCCACCGCCGATCACTCGTCATCGGAGTCGCCCACGGGCCCGCGTCGCCGTGATCCTCTGGGCCGCACGGCCTATGTCGGCGCCCGGCTCATCGACCCGGCCAGCGGCCTGGACGCGCCTGGCGGGCTGTTGACCGAGGGCGAGATGATCGCCGACTTCGGCCCCCAGATCCGCGAAGGCGACCTCGGAGACGACGTCGCCCTCGTCCACTGTCGGGGACTTTGCCTCACACCCGGATTCGTCGACATCCGCGTCCAGTTGCGCGAGCCGGGACTCGAGCACAAGGGGACGCTGGCGTCCGCCGGGCGCGCCGCGACCGCCGGGGGGATTACTTCGCTCGTCTGTCTTCCGAACACCGACCCGGTTATCGACGACATGTCGGTGGTGGAGTTCGTCGCCCGCCGTGCACGCCTGCTCGGGCTTTCCAAGGTCTATGCATACGGAGCCGCCACCCGCGGACTCGAAGGCCAGGCGCTCGCCGAAATGGCGCTGCTGGCCGAATCGGGCGCGCTCGCGTTTACCGACGGAATCAAGGCGGTGGCCGACGCCCTTGTCATGGCGCGGGTACTCGCCTACGCCGCCACCTTCAGGCTCATCGTCATCCAGCACCCCGAAGAACCGAGCCTGGCCGCCGACGGCGTGATGAACGCCGGCGAGATGGCGACACGCTTGGGGCTTACCGGCATCCCCCGCGAAGCCGAGATCATTCAGGTCGAACGCGATATCCGCCTTGCTGAGCTGACCGGCGGACGGCTGCATATCGCGCACCTTTCGACCGCCGACGGCATTGAAGCCGTCCGCCGGGCCAAAGACCGCGGGCTCGCCATCACCTGCGACACCGCGCCGCCGTATTTCGCCCTCAACGAGCTCGCCATCGGCGACTACCGCACCTTCGCCAAACTCTCGCCGCCCTTGCGGGCCGAAGACGACCGCCAGGCGGTGGTCGAAGGGCTCAAGGACGGTACTATCGACGCCATCGCCTCCGACGATGCACCCCAGGACGAGGAATCGAAGCGCCTTCCCTTCGCGGAGGCCGCCTTCGGGGGGATCGGGCTCGAGACCCTGTTCGCTGTGACGCTGGAACTCTTTCACAATCGCCACCTCAGCCTGATCGAGGCCCTCAAGTTGATCAACGCCGACCCCGCCGAGCTACTGGGTCTGAAGGCGGGGAGGCTCGAGAAACAGACCCCTGCCGATCTCGCGATCTTCGATCCCGAGCGCGCTTGGCGGGTCGATTCCGACGCGCTCAAGAGCACCTCCAAGAACTCGCCTTTCGACGGCCGACCCATGCAGGGAAAGGTGATGCGCACCGTCGTCGACGGCCGAACGGTTTTCACGGCGGACGCTTGAGCCGATGATCGAAGGCCTCGGTTGGAACCTCGCCGTTGCCGCATTGGCCGGGTACCTCGTCGGTTCCATTCCGTTCGGGTTGGTGTTCGCGTTCTGCGCCGGATACGGCGACATCCGCAATCTGGGCTCGGGCAACATCGGCGCCACCAATGTGCTGAGAACCGGAAACAAGGCGTTGGCGGCGGCGACACTTCTCCTCGACGGATGCAAGGGCGCGGCGGCCGTGCTGATCTTTGCCCGCTTCGGCCCGGGTCCCGAGACGGCGCTGGTATCGGGTTTTGCCGCCGTCCTCGGCCACGACTTCCCCGTTTGGCTACGCTTCAAGGGCGGCAAGGGAGTCGCGACCTCCCTCGGCGTCCTGCTCGCCGCCTCGTGGCCGGTCGGCTTGGCGGCGTGCGGGGTTTGGTTTACGGCCGCCACGCTCACACGCTATTCGTCCTTGGGCGCGCTTTTCGCCCTGGCCGCGGCACCCTTCTTGGCCCACTGGCTGGCGGGCCCGCCCTTGACTGCGCTCGCAGTGCCTCTCGCGCTGCTCGGCATCGCTCGCCATCACGCCAACATCCGCCGCCTGCTCAAAGGCGACGAGCCGAAGATGGGGCGAAAGCGCGAGAACACCGGCGGCGATTGATGCATCCGGTCGCGAGCTCGATCGTTCCCCTTCCGGCCGCGCCGCCGCTGGCCGCGTAAACCCGATCGCCGGGGACACGGGGGCCTACGGTCACCAAGGTTGACCGGGCTCGGCCCGTACCTCACCTTCTTCGCCCATGAGCGACAGGGCGGCGATCGAACTGAGCGCATCGGAAAAGTGCGACCGGTTGCGCCTGATCCGCAGCGAGAACGTGGGCCCCATCACGGTTCACCGACTGCTCGAGCGCTTCGGTTCGGCCTCCGCAGCGCTGCGGGCGTTGCCCGATCTTGCTCGTCGCGGCGGCCGATCGCGGGCCATCAAGGTTTTTCCCCTCGAGGCCGCAGAACGCGAAATCGCGGCGCTCGACGAAATCGGCGCCGTTCTCGTCGCCCACGGCGAACCGGGCTATCCGCCCTTGCTCGCTCAAATCGAGGACGCGCCGCCCGTGATCGCGGTCCTCGGCCACGCCCACCTATTGGGAAGAAACACCGTCGCCGTGGTCGGCGCTCGCAACGCATCTGCAAACGGTCGGCGTTTCGCCCGCGGGCTCGCCGCCGAACTGGCCGCCGCCGACATCGTCGTCGTCTCGGGGCTCGCGCGCGGCATCGATGGCGCGGTGCATGCGGGCGCGCTCGCGGGCGGAACCATCGCCGTGGTGGCGGGCGGCATCGATGTGATTTATCCGCCCGAGCACGAGGCCCTTTACGCCGACATCGTCGCCCGCGGCGCCGTACTTGCCGAGAACCCGCCCGGAACCCAAACGACGGCGCGCCGCTTCCCGCAGCGCAACCGTCTGATCTCGGGGATATCGCTGGGCGTCGTGGTGGTCGAGGCGAGCCCGCGTTCCGGCTCGCTCATCACCGCGCGCATGGCGCTCGAGCAAGGGCGCGAGGTCTTCGCGGTTCCGGGCTCTCCCCTCGACCCTCGGGCGCGGGGCGCGAACCATCTGATCCGCCAAGGCGCAGTGCTGGTCGAGAGCGCCGAAGACGTGATACGCGCGCTGGAGGTGCAACTGAGCCCCCCCCTAGCCGAACCACGTGCGCCCGACTTCACGCCCGCTCCGCCGGCGCGTTTGGACGAGACCGAGCTCGATTCCGCGCGTGTCCAGATTACGGAAAGCCTGAGCCCGGTTCCGGTTCCAGTTGACGAATTGATCCGCAATGACCAATTCTCCCCCGCCGTGGTGTCGGTGGTGCTGTTGGAATTGGAGTTCGCCGGCCGGCTGGAACGCCACCCCGGCAACCGGGTCGCATTGCTCGGCCCATGAAATGACCGGTGCGTACCGGAATGTCAGTTAAGGAGCGGCATGGACGTCGTCGTCGTTGAATCTCCGGCCAAGGCCAAGACCATCAATAAGTATTTGGGAAGCGGTTACACCGTTCTCGCGAGCTACGGTCATGTGCGCGATCTCCCGGCACGCGAGGGTTCGGTCCGGCCGGCCGACGACTTCTCCATGGACTGGGAGGTGGATCCGCGCGCCCAACGCCACATCAAGGAGATCGCGAACGCGCTGAAAGATGCGCGCCACCTCTATCTCGCCACCGACCCCGACCGCGAGGGCGAAGCCATCTCTTGGCACGTGCACGAGGTCCTGAAGGACCGCAACGCGCTTGGCGGCGTCGAAGTGCAACGCGTCGTGTTCAACGAAATCACGAAATCGGCCGTGCTCGAGGCCATGCGCAATCCGCGCCCGCTCGATTCCGAATTGGTCGAGGCGTATCTCGCCCGCCGCGCGCTCGACTACCTGGTCGGATTCACCTTGTCGCCGGTCCTGTGGCGAAAGCTTCCCGGTAGCCGGTCGGCAGGCCGGGTCCAGTCGGTGGCGCTCCGGCTCGTCTGCGAACGCGAAACCGAGATCGAGGCGTTCCGGGCGCACGAATACTGGTCGGTGCACGCCGCCTTCCAAACGCCCAGGGGCGAGGAAGTGACGGCACAGCTGACACACTTGGCGGGCGAGAAGCTGGACAAGCTCGCACTTTCCGACGAAGGCGCGGCGAGTGCCGCCGTCAGCGCGATCGAAGCGGGTGCCTTTTCGGTTCAAAGCGTGGAGCGCGGCCGGGCCCGGCGAAATCCGGCGGCGCCTTTCACCACCTCGACCCTGCAACAGGAAGCGTCGCGGAAACTCGGCCTCGGGGCCTCGCGCACCATGCGCATCGCCCAGCGCCTTTACGAAGGCGTCGCCATGGACGGCGAGACGGTGGGGCTCATCACCTACATGCGGACCGACGCCGTCAACATGGCGCGCGAGGCCGTCGACGCGTGCCGTTCGCTGATCCGAAGTCGCTTCGGGGAACGGTATCTGCCCGCCAGCCCCCGCATCTACAAGACCAAGTCCAAGAACGCCCAGGAAGCGCACGAGGCGATCCGCCCGACCGATGCCGACCGCGCGCCCGAACACGTCGCCGGGTACCTGGACGCGGACCATCTCCGTCTCTACGAGCTGATTTGGAAACGCGCCATCGCGAGTCAGATGGAGAGCGCCGTGCTCGATCAGGTGGGCGTCGACATCGCCGCCGAAGACGGCCGCGCAATATTGCGCGCCACAGGCTCCGTGATCGCCTTCGACGGCCACTTCGCGCTCTATCGTGAAGGGCTTGATGATCCATCCGAAGACGAGCGCAACCGGCTCTTGCCCGATATGGCCGAGGGCGAGGACATGGCCTTGAGCGCGGTCACGCCCGAGCAGCACTTCACCCAGCCTCCGCCGCGGTTCAGCGAAGCCAGCCTCGTAAAACAGTTGGAGGAGTTGGGAATCGGCCGGCCGTCCACCTATGCCAGCATCCTGTCCGTTCTCCAGGACCGCGAGTACGTCAGGCTCGACAAGCGGCGATTCATCCCCGAGGACCGCGGACGCTTGGTGACGGCCTTCCTCACCAGCTTTTTCGAGCGCTACGTCCAGTACAACTTCACGGCCGAGATGGAAAACCAGTTGGACGACGTCTCGGGCGGGCGGCTCGACTGGAAGTCGGTTCTCCGCACGTTCTGGGCGGCGTTCAACGAGGCGGTGGAAGGCACCCAAGGCCTCAAGGTTCGCGACGTGCTGGAGGCCCTGAACCAGCTCCTTGGACCCCATTTCTTCCCCGAGCGCGAGGCCGGCGGCAACCCGCGTACGTGCCCGTCGTGTTCGGACGGACTTCTCAGCCTCAAACTGGGTCGTTATGGCGCCTTCATCGGCTGCTCCAACTACCCCGAGTGCCGCTACACACGCCCGCTGGTACCGGATGAAGAAGGTGAATCGGGAACCGCCGCCGATGCCGGTCCGCGCGTCCTCGGTCCCGATCCGAAGACCGGGCGAGAGATCTCGATTCGCAAAGGTCCGTACGGTTTGTACGTCCAGCTCGCGGCCCCGGATGATAAGGAAAAGCCGAAAAGGGTCACCCTCGCGCCGCCCATGGCCCCGGCGACGCTCACCTTGGACGAAGCGGTCAAACTGTTGGCGCTGCCGCGCGAGGTTGGCCGGCACCCCGAATCGGCCGAGCCCATCACCGCCGGCATCGGCCGGTACGGGTCCTACGTAAAGCACGGTCACACTTACGCCCGGCTCCGCGACGACGATGTTTTGACCGTCGGGCTTAATCGTGCCGTCGATCTTCTGGCCGAGGCGGAGACGCGCTCGAAGGGCGCCACACTCGGTGAACATCCCAAAGACGGAAAGCCCGTCAAAGTCCGTTCCGGGCGTTTCGGTCCCTACCTCCAGCATGGCACCAATCGCGCGGCGCTCCCGAAGGGCACCGACGCCGACGCGCTGACCCTCGAACGAGCACTCGAGATTCTTGCCGCCAAAGCCGCCGCCCCGACCCGCGCCGGCGCACGCTCCGGGGGTCGAAAAAAGAGCGCCCGCGGGGCACCCAAGCCGTCCGGTTCGCGCCGTCGCTCTCCGTCCTCTTCCGGCGAGTCGAGCTGATTTGAGGAAGCGGTCGTCCGCTCCGCCCTTCCCGAGCCGGGAAGAGCTCCTCGCCTTCATCCGCGAGAACCCACAAGACGCCTCGACGCGGGCCATCACCCGCGCCTTCGACCTCAGGGGCCGACAGCGCGCGGCCTTGCGCCAATTGCTGACAGAACTCGTGCGTTCGGGCGAGTTGCCGCCGGGCCGACGTGCGGATTCGCGCACGCGCGGGCGGCGGAATACCGTCCTGCCCCGGGTCGCACTGGTCGAGGTCCGAGAGCTCGATGCCGACGGAGAGGTCATCGCGCGCCCGGTCCAATGGCGGGGTCCGGGCAAGCCTCCGGTCATCTTCATGGCGCCCGAGAAGCGCGGCCATCCCGCCCTCGGCCCAGGTGATCGGGCGCTAGCCGGCCTACGCGGGGCACGCGACGGGACCTATGAGGGACGCACCATCCGCCGTATCGGCGCGGCCCCGGCGCTGGTTCTCGGGCGATACGAGCGGACCGGTGGTCAGGGCCGCATCCTTCCGGTGGAACGCGGCAGGCGAACCGAGTTCGTGGTCGAAAGCGCGGACGCCGGCGAAGCGCAGCCGGGCGAACTGGTCCAGGCCGAAGTGTTGCCCGCGCGCCGTCTTGGTCTTCGCCGAGCACGAATCGTCGAGCGCCTGGGCCGCGGCGATGAACCCCGCGCGTTCAGTCTGATCGCCATTCACGACCACGGCATCGCGGATGCGTTCGCCGATGACGTTCTCGCCGAGGCCAAGGCGGCCTGCGATGCGCCTGTCGGCGGGCGCGAGGATCTGCGCCCGCTTCCGCTCGTCACCATCGACGGGCCGGACGCTCGCGACTTCGATGACGCGGTCTGGGCAGAACCCGATCCCGACCCCGAGAACCGGGGCGGCTGGCACGCGGTCGTTGCCATTGCCGACGTCGGCTGGTACGTCCGGGCCGGAAGTGCGCTCGATCGCGCGGCCTACGAGCGCGGCAATTCGGTCTACTTTCCCGACCGGGTCGTGCCCATGTTGCCCGAGGCCCTGTCCGCCCATCTGTGCTCGCTCAGACCCGGTGAGGATCGCCCGTGCCTCGCGGCACATCTTTGGATCGACAAGAACGGTCGCCTTTTGCGCCATCGATTTTCTCGTGCCGTCATACGCTCGATCGCGCGCCTCACTTACGAGCAGGTCCAGGCCGCGCGCGACGGTGACGCCGACGAGGCCACGCGCCCGCTGCTCGAAAGTGTGATCGCACCCGTGTTCGGCGCGTACCGGTCATTGAAGATTGGACGTGAGAAGCGCGGCGCGCTCGAACTGGATCTCGCGGAACGCCAAGTGCTGCTGGCCGAAGACGGAACCGTCGCCGACATCCGCCGACGCACCCGGCTGGACGCGCATAAACTGATCGAAGAATTCATGATCGCCGCCAACGTCGCCGCCGCCGAGGCCCTGACGTCGAGGCGCCAACCCGCGCTCTACCGCGTTCACGATATGCCGGCTCGCGAGCGGCTCGAGGCGTTGCGGCGCTTCCTCGCGACCCTCGAGCTGGCGCTGCCGGGGGGCGGCGCGGTTCGGCCTTCCCACTTCAACCGGGTGCTCGAAGCGGTCGCGGGGACGCCGTTCTCGTCCGTGGTTAACCAGATCGTGCTACGGAGCCAGGCCCAGGCCGAGTACAGCCCCGTCAACATCGGCCACTTCGGCCTCGGACTCAGTCGGTATTGCCACTTTACCTCGCCGATCCGCCGCTACGCCGATTTGATGGTCCATCGTGCGCTGATCCGTACGTTGCGGCTCGGTGCGGCCGGTGACGAGGACGAGGCGCGCGAGCTCGCCGAGGCGGGCGCGCATGTCTCGGCGACCGAGCGCCGCGCCCAGGCCGCCGAACGCGACACAATGGATCGATATACGGCGGCGTTTCTTGGCCCCCGCGTAGGCGAGGTGTTCGCGGGCACGATCACCGGGGTCACGCGCTTCGGGCTGTTCGTCGCACTCGACGAGACCGGCGGCGACGGGCTGATCCCGGTGCGTTCACTCCCCCACGACCGTTACGTCCACGACGAAGACGCCCACGCGCTTACGGGCCGGACGGCGGGAATCGCCTTCCGCCTCGGCGACGCTCTCGAGGTCGTGCTCCGGGAAGCGAATCCCCTGAGCGGCGGCATGATCTTGGGGCTCGCCGGGCAGGTCGAGACCACTACCCGGGCCCACCGGATCAAGCGCGGCCCCGGACGCCGGTCACGCCACGGGTGACGGCGGGCCGGTTTTCGCCCACAATAGGGATTATGGTTGACTGGACGTTCCGGCCGCCGCGCCTCGCCGCGGTGGCCGTTGCATTCTTCGTCGCCGCTTGCGCCGCGCCCGCGCCCGAGCGGACGACGCAACTCGTCCCGGACGAGACCGGACTGCCCGCGGCGGCGGAAATCTATGCGGTCGGCTATGGAAACATCGTCGAGAGATACATCGAGCCCATCCCCGTCGCCAAGATCGCTTTCCAGGGCTTGCGCGGGTTCGGTGCCATCGATCCCGCCTTTACGGTCCACGAGGACAAGGGCGTGCTCGAAGTTCACCACGACGATCGCGTCGTCGCACGGCATCAGGCGCCGGGAGCGGACGACCTCGACGCTTGGGCCCGACTGACGGTCGCCGTCGCGGCGGAAGCAAGATCGGCATCGCCGATCTTGGGCGCCGCAAGCGACGAGAAGCTCTACGAGGCGGTCTTCGACGGCGTCCTTTCCGAACTCGACGTGTTTTCGCGGTACGCCGGCGCCGCGCAGGCGAAACGCAACCGGGCCAGGCGCGAGGGATTCGGGGGCATCGGTATCCGATTTTCCAACGACGACGGCGTCGTGAAAATCTTGTCCATCATGAAGGACGCGCCGGCCGAAGGTTCGGGTCTTCTGAAGGGCGATCGCGTCACCCACGTCGACGGTTTGCCGATGTCGAATCTCCGGACCGAGCAGTTGATCGAGCGGTTCCGAGGGCCAATCGAGTCCACCGTCGTTATTACGGTCGTGCGCGAAGCCGTGGAGCGCCCTCTGCGGTTCAACCTTAAACGCGCCCATATCGTGCCCGAGACGGTGACGCTGAACGTCGACGATGGCCTAGCCATCATCAAGATCTCGAGCTTCAACCAAAACACGGCCGTCAGCGTGGCCGAAGCGCTCGAAAACCTCCACGACGCGGGCGCCGGCGTGATCGACGGTGTGGCGCTCGATCTCCGGGGCAACCCCGGCGGGCTCCTGAACCAGGCGGCGCGGGTTGCCGATCTGTTCCTCGGCGAAGGGGGAATCGTCTCGACTCGCGGCCGTCACCCCGACAGCGTTCACCATTACACGGCCGGTGGCCGTGACCTCGCCCGCGGCCTTTCGACGGTCGTCCTGATCGACGGCAAGTCGGCATCCGCAGCCGAGATCGTAGCCGCCGCGCTCCAGGACCGTGGCCGGGCGGCGGTCGCGGGCACCACGTCTTACGGCAAAGGGACCGTTCAGACTGTGATCCGTCTTCCCAACGAAGGCGAGATCACGCTGACGTGGTCGCGGATCTTTGCCCCGTCGGGCTATACGCTTCACGGTCTCGGCGTGCGCCCGGTGATCTGTACGAGCGGCGCCAGGGGCGAAGTCGCCACGACCAGCGCCGCCTTGGTCACCGACACGCTGGCGAATAAAGCATCTCTCGCCGCCGCCATGGCGGGATGGCGACGCATTCCCGTCAAGCCGGAAGACGTGCGCAACGAATTGCGCGCCACCTGTCCCGCCGAGCGCCGCTTCGCGACGTACGAGTTCGCGGTCGCGCGCCGCCTTTTGGCCGACCACCGGCTTTACGCCCAGGCGGTCGACGCCGCCACGACCCCCACCACCGCGAGCCGGGTGGACGGCGCGCATTGACACGGCTCCGCCGAGACGTGATAACTCGGCGCACTAGACCAGATCGTGGTCGGTCGAATTCGCTTAAACGCGATCCGTCGACAAAGTGAATCTGGTCGCTCTTATTGAAATAGGGCGGATTCACGCGCCTGATTGCATTCGCGATCCGCTCTGGAAGGCAGTGAACCATGGCGAAGCCGAACACGATCCTCGTGAAGCTGGTGAGCAGCGCCGACACCGGGTTTTACTACGTCACCAAGAAGAATCCCCGGACCAAGACCGACAAGCTCGAGTTCCGCAAGTACGACCCCGTCGTGCGGAAGCACGTACTCTTCAAGGAAGCCAGGATCAAGTAGGGTCCAGGACGGCGTTTCTCCGGCCCGGGCACCGAAAATCACTCGCGTATGGCGGGTGCGAACGCGGCCGTGCGCCAGATCCGGCGTCTCTGAAAACCGCCGGCCAAGTCCCTATCGATGCGTCTTCGCCGATCCCTATCCGAGGAATTTTGTCACCAGCTCCATAAACACCGGGACGGTGATCGGCTTCGAGATATAGGCGTCGCAACCGCCGCCGCGGATTTTCTGCTCGTCGCCCTTCATGGCAAGTGCGGTAACGGCGATGATCGGGATATTCTTCAGCCCCTCGTCCGCCTTGATGAGCTTCGTGATATCGAGGCCCGAGATCCCCGGAAGCTGGATGTCCATCAACACCAAATCGGCCCGGTCCTTGCGCAAGGTCTCGACGACCTTGCTGCCGTCGCGCACAAGGATCGTCCGGTAGCCGCGGATCTGCAGGAGATCGTTGAAGAGCTTCAGGTTGAGGTCGTTGTCCTCGGCGATCAGGACGGTCTTGGTCATATGCTTCGAACCTCGAGTTCCGTTCGCTCCGGCCCGGGGTCAAAAGACCAAGCCGCCTGCGAGCAAGTGGCGGAATGATCGGCGGACGGTCACCCGCCGAGCCCGCGATACGGATTGGATCTCGCTATTCGCCGCGGACCAACTCGACCATGTAGGTCAAGCGATCGACGTCGGCGATGACGAGCGAGTCCTTGGTCCGGTGAACGATGCCTTCGCGGGCCAAGTCGCTGAGGACCCGGGCGACGGTCTCGCGCGTGGTGCTGACGCGGCTTGCGATGTCGGCGTGCACGGGAATCGGCTTTATCACGGCTTTTCCGTCGTCGCTCATGGTGGTGCGCGCCTGGCACAACAGATCCGCTTGCACCCGGTTGTTGGCCGCCAGGGTACTGAGGTCCATGATCCGGTCGGTGGCGTTCCGCACTACAAGGGCCAAATGGGTCATGAACTTGAGCGCGATTTCGGGGTGTTTGGCGAGAACGTCGAGAAACATGGTCGGCGCCAGCGACGCGATCAGGGTATTTGTCAACGCCATCACGCTCGCCGATCGCGGCCGGCCGTCAAGGGCCGCCAGCTCGCCGAAAAATGCGCCGGCGTCGAGGTCGTCCAAGGTGATCTCTCGGCCCGAAAGGGAATAGTTGACGACCCGCACGTTGCCCTCGACCACAAAGCACACTTCGTTGGTCTCGCTCTGGCGATCGATGATCTGCTCGTGTGGGTCGTAACGCCTCCAACGACAGTTCTGTTCGATCGCTTGTCGCTCCCTGGGGGCGAGTTCCGCCAGCAAATCGATGCTCGTCAAACTTTGTTCGCTCTCGGCCGACAGTGCCCGTTCCTCCCTTTTCTGCGAGCATAGGCATTGCCTATGCGGGCAAAGCGTACATGGAATCCCATTCCATGACGAGCGCGTTTGCGGGGTCGCGGGTCTGTTGCGGGGCGCCGCGTCGACACCGGATTCTCAGGCTGAACCCGACCCTTGGGCCCCCTTGCCGAGGTCGAGTCCGCCCGCTATGGTCGCCGCTGCCGCGCGCGCCGAATAAAGGCCACCGCGGAGGTTTCATCGATGTCGCGACCACGAAAATCCGGCGTGACGCCAGCACAAAAGTCCGATTCGCGGTGGACCGTCGCGGTTGTCGTTCCCTGCTACCGCGAAACCGACAACGTTCTCGATGTCCTGGCCGGGATCGGCGCTGATGTCCGCCACATATTCGTCGTCGACGACGCTTGCCCTGATGGCACCGGCCGCCTCGTGCGCAAGTCCTGCAAGGACAAGCGCGTCCAGGTCATCGTCCACGATCGTAATCGCGGCGTCGGTGGGGCCACGTTGACGGGTTACGAACGCGCCATCGAGGCCGGCGCCGATGTCATCGTCAAACTCGACGGCGACGGCCAGATGGACCCCGCGTTCATCCCGCAACTCATCGAACCCATCGTCAAGGGCGCGGCCGACTACGTCAAAGGCAACCGGTTCCACGACCTGCAAGGGCTTGGAAAGATGCCGGTATTGCGGATCGTGGGCAATATTCTGCTGTCGTTCGCGTCCAAGGTTTCGAGCGGGTATTGGAACGTCTTCGACCCCACCAACGGCTTCACCGCGATTCATACAAAAATCGCTACCCGGCTTCCTTTCGAGAAGATCGCGAACGGGTTCTTCTTCGAATCCGACGTGCTGTTCCGCCTCAACAACCTTCGTGCGGCGATCGCGGAGATGCCCATGACGGCACGCTACGGCAACGAGAAGAGCACGCTCAACATACGCAAGGCGGTGCTCGAGTTCGCGGCTGGACACTTCGTGAACACGGCCAAGCGCATTTTCTATTCCTATTTTCTTCGTGACTTCAACGTCGCCTCGGTTGAACTCGTTTTGGGAATCCCCCTTTTCTTGTTCGGTGTCACCTTCGGCATCTCCGAATGGCGCGAGAGCGTGGTCACGGGCGTGCCGGCGACCGCGGGAACGGTCGTGCTCGCCGCACTTCCCATCATTCTCGGAACGCAGCTGCTCATCGCGTTCCTTGACTTCGATACCCGCAACGTACCGAAGGCCCCGATCCATCCCAAAATGTAGGCGCGCCCGTCGGAATGGCGCTACGCGTGATCGCCCGCGCGGCTGCGGGGACGGTGGCACTGGCGCCGTGACGACCGGCGCCTGGCCTTTTTCCGGAGCCGGGACTGCCGGCGGTATATTCGGGGTCTTGTTGACTCGGGAGCGACCGCCACCCAATATCTCGAAGGCGACCCCGTATCCCGGAGGCCCGCGGCGAAGGTCACGTCATGAAGCGGATCCGCATCCTTGTCACATGCTTGGGCCTGTTTTTTGTATCAGGGGCAGCCGCCCAGACGCCCCAGCAGGGACTCCTGAACGCGGTCGCGTACGATCCCCTGCCGGCGCAGGTGTCCGTCAATGTGCGCCCGCTCAACGATTCGGACGAGAATCTGGCGCTCAAGCAGACTTTCGAGACGGCCTTGCAGGAACGCGGTTACACGGTAGCCGCCGACGCTCAATTTGTGCTTACTTTCGAGACCCGCGAGGTCGCCGGCGCCTGGGCGGACCGCGGCCGGCGAACCGTCATCGAGCTCGACGCGCACGGCGAGGGCGTGGGCGGAGATCAGCAACGCGTGCGCCTCAATCTTTTCAACAGCTCCTCTGGTGGCGTCTTCAACCGCGGCCGCGAAGGTGGAAGCGGCATCGTGACCCCGGGTCATTTCCGGATCGACCTCTCGATCGACGACCGCACGAACGGCGAGCGGTTGTGGCAAGCCTGGGCGGTCGCCGATATCGGCCGTTCGGACGGTCGACGGGTCTCGCAAGCCATGGTCCCGGGCATGGTCTTGCGCCTGGGAGAGACGGTTCGCCAGGAGCAAATGGACCTCTTCTAGACCGGGTTTCCCGTTTCCCCGTGGCTGGAGCGGGTATTTGTCGACACCCGTCGAACGTCCCGGCCTCGCGACTATGAGCGACATTAACCAAGCAGCGTTGCTTCCCACCGGAACTTCCGACGTGCTCCCTCCGAGCGCCGAGTTCGAGGAGCAAACGGTGGCCGAGCTCATGCGGTGCTTTGCGGGACACGGCTACGACCGCGTCAAACCGCCATTGATCGAGTTCGAAGACGGCTTGCTGTCCGGTGACGGCGCGGCCATGGCGATGGAGAGCTTCCGTCTCATGGACCCCGTGTCCCAACGCATGATGGCGGTACGTCCCGACATCACCCTTCAGGTCGCGCGAATCGCGACGACCCGACTTCGGCACGCGCCGCGACCGCTTCGACTTTCCTATGCGGGTGAGGTTCTGAGGGTGCGAGGCGCGCCACTCCGACCCGACCGCCAGTTCACCCAAGTCGGGGCCGAGCTCATCGGTTCCGAGCAGCCCGCCGCCGACGCGGAAGTGATCGTTATGGCGGTGCGCGCGCTCGAGACCGCGGGATTGACCGGTATTTCCGTCGACCTTGGCCTGCCCACCCTGGTGCCGGCGATGGCCCGCGAATTGGAACTGAACGATGCGGCGGTGGCCCAGCTGCGGATTTTCCTGGATCGCAAGGATGCGGTCGCGATCGCCGCCATGGGCGACGATATCGGGCGCGAGGCGGCCGAACTCTTCGTCGCCCTGGTGCGCGCGGCAGGTCCCGCCCGAGACGCCCTCGCCGCTTTGGAAAGCCTTGCGCTGCCGCCGCGGGCAGCAGCCGAACGCGATTCGCTGAACGCCGTGGTCGCCGACGCATGGGAAGAGATGTCTGAGCTGTCGCTCACCATCGATCCGGTCGAAGCGCGCGGGTTCGAATACCATACCGGCGTCACGTCCGCGTTCTTCGCGTCCGGCGCCAAGGGTGGCCGCGGCGAGCTCGGCCGCGGCGGCCGTTACCTCGCCGGCGATCGCAACGGCGACAACGAACCGGCGACGGGCTTGACGCTGTTCATGGACGCCGTGCTGCGCCTGGTATCGGGCCAGCGAGGGCCGCTCAGGGTATTGCTCGCGCCGGGAACGTCGCCAGACGACGCGTGTAATCTCCGCGCCGACGGCTGGATTACGCTGCGGGCGCTGGACGCCGCCGCCGAGACCAAAGACGAGGCGCGGCGTCTCGGTTGCAGCCATGTCTGGAGCAACGGCAAAATCCACGATCTGGCGAACGCTCGAGAGGACTGAAACGCTATGGCAAACGTCGCGGTCGTTGGCGCCCAGTGGGGCGACGAGGGAAAGGGTAAGATCGTCGATTGGCTCTCGAAACGGGCCGACGTGGTTGTCCGCTTCCAGGGCGGCCACAACGCCGGCCACACCCTCGTCATCGACGGCGTCACCTACAAGCTGAGCGTGCTTCCCTCGGGCGTGGTACGGGACGGCAAGGTCTCGATCATCGGCAACGGCGTGGTGCTCGATCCCTGGGCGCTCTTGCACGAGATCGAAACCGTGCGCGACCAGGGCGTCGTCGTAAACCCCGAAAACCTGCGGATCGCCGAAAACGTGGTCCTGATCCTGCCCCTGCATCGCAATCTCGACCAGGCGCGCGAGAGTGCGCTCGGGGGGGCAAGCCTCGGAACGACGGGGCGCGGTATCGGACCCGCCTACGAAGACAAGGTCGCGCGTCGAGCCATTCGGCTCGGGGATTTGCGCGAGCCTGACCAGATCGCGCGCAAGGTCGGGCACATGTTGCTCCACCACAACGCGCTCTTGCGTGGGATGGGCCGCGAAGAACTGGACGCCGGCGACATCGTGAACGGACTGCTGGAAATCGCGCCCCAAGTGCTCCCGTTCGCGGACGTGGTTTGGAAATACCTCGACGAGGCCCGTCGGGCGGGACAACGAATCCTGTACGAGGGCGCCCAGGGAGCCATGTTGGACGTCGACCACGGAACCTATCCCTATGTCACGTCGTCCAACACGGTCGCCGGCCAGGCCGCCACCGGTTCGGGTCAGGGGCCGGGCGCGGTCGACTTCGTGCTCGGCATCGTCAAGGCCTACACGACGCGGGTCGGCGGCGGCCCCTTCCCCACCGAGCTCGTCGACGAGATCGGAGCACGCATGGGCGAGCGGGGGCACGAGTTCGGAACCGTGACCGGACGCGCGCGCCGTTGCGGCTGGTTCGATTCGGTGCTCGTGCGCCAATCGATGAAGGTGAACGGCGTCCGCGGAATCGCGCTCACAAAACTTGATGTCCTCGACGGTTTTGCCGAACTCAAGGTATGCAAGGGTTACCGGATCGGAAACGAGGCTCTCGACCACTTGCCTGCGTCCTCGGACCGGCAGGCCGCAGTCGAGCCTATCTACGAAACGCTCGAGGGTTGGTCGGAAAGCACTCGCAGCGCGCGGTCCTGGGCCGATTTGCCTGCAACCGCGGTCAAATACATCCGCCGAATCGAGGAACTGATCGAAGCGCCCGTGGCGCTGCTCTCCACCAGCCCCGAGCGCGAGGACACGATCCTCGTCCACGATCCCTTCGCCGATTGAAGACGCGACCCACCGCGCGCCTTCGAAGCGTCCGTTCCGGCTCTCGTCGCCTTAATTGTTTGGCAAGGGTTTGACGATTAGTTTTCCTGGCGGACCGGACCGCGTGCGGCGCCGGCGGGAAGGGCTTGCAATCGAGCCCTTCGCACGCCCAAATCAGAGCGTGTAGGCGCGCGAGCACGAGGCGCAATCCGGGAGTGCGAACGGCGTGGCAGAAACGGCTGAATCAGAATCGACCGGCGTTTCCGCGCCAGAAGTGCCGGGCGGTGCACCGGCGGCCGACGCCACGATTGCGTCCGGTGGTCCGGTTTTGCTCGACGAGCGCTATCAGATCGAGCCGAATCGCCCGGTTCCCGATTTCGACATGCCGTCGGCGCCGGCCTTCCGCGTCGAGGATCGGCGCGACACCGGCCGCCCTCTACTGGCATCGATCTGCAACCCCGGCTTGCCGCCGCGCACTGAAGTGATGGCGCAATTGAGAGGCGGGAGCGTCAAGGGGATCGTACCCATTGTCGAATGGGGCCCGGTGGACTGGCCGGCGCTCGGCGAGCGCTGCATGGCTGTCATCTACGAGCGTCCTGCCGGCGGCCGCCTTGCCGCGAACTTCTCGGCCGACGACGCAAGTTTCACCGAACACGAGATCAGGAATCTCATCGTCGAACCGATCGCGGCCACACTGCGCAGGTTCGAATCCCGCGAACTGGCGCATCGCTCGATCCGCCCCAACAATCTCTTCTTCATGGACGAGGCCCGCCAGGATCTGGTGCTCGGCGACGGCGTCACCTGCCCGCCCGGTTTCGATCAGCCGCTGGTCTTCGAGACCATCGAACGCGGCATGGCTTCCCAGGGCGGTCGCGGCGAAGGCGGAACGTCGGAGGATCTTTACGCGCTGGGGGTGAGTTTGGTGTTTCTGCTCCTCGGCCGCAATCCGCTGGAGCGCTTGAGCGAGGATGCGCTTTTGGCTGTGAAGGCCGAACAGGGCACATTCGCCGCGCTTTGCTCTCGCGAGCGCATTCCCCCTCCGTTTATCGAATCCCTGCGCGGGCTCACCAGCGACGATGCCTCGGAGCGCTGGGATTTGGAGCGGCTTGAGAACTGGATCACCGGCACTCGCATGACGTCCGTCCAGCGCAAGCCGATCGCGAAGTCACAGGAGGAGTTGTTCTTCGGCGGCCACGAGCATGTGACCCCCCGGACGCTCGCCCATGCCTTCGGCGAAAACACCACCGAAGCGGTGCCAGTGATAAAGGAAGGTCGCCTGGACCACTGGCTGCGCCGCGGCTTGGGTGATGGCAAGCTCGCCGATACGGTCTCCGAGGCGGTCACGGAGATCCAAGGTCCGGACCCCAGTGCGCCGTGCGACGACAATCTTCTTGTCACCAGGGCGTGTTCTCTCCTGGATCCCATGGGACCCGTTCGTTACCGCGGATTCGCGTTCATGCCCGACGGCTTCGGCCCGGCCCTCGCCCTTGAGATCCTGCGCCGCGGCGACGCCCAGATCCCGGCCGAGGCGGTTCTGCGCGACATACCCGCCTGGTGGTTTGCCGCCCAAAGGAACCTGCGCCTCGGCCCGGGCCCCGTCGAGCGGAGCTTCGCGCTCCAGCGCGAAAACCTGCAAAACCCGGATATCGGCTTCGGGATCGAACGTTGCCTGTACGAGCTCAACCCTGGCCTTCCGTGCCAGAGCGAGCTCGTCATCCAGGACTTTGTCGCCGATATCGAGGATCTTTTGCCGGCACTCAACGACGCCGCCAATCGTGTCGACGGCAAGACGAACCCTGGCGATCGGCACATCGCCGCATTCATTGCTGCGCGGATGGAACAGGACACCTCCGCCTACTTGGCCGCCCTCGCAGATCCCGATCCCAAGACGTCGAGCGTGGGCTTGCTCAGCATCCTCGCGCTCTTGCAGTGGCGGCTGAATGAGGTGGTCCCAGAAAATCGGACAGGGGTTTAAGGTGTATTCCGCCGGATAACGGAGGGATACGAGATGACGAAGCGGCGCCGGTTTACGGCGGAGTTCAAGGCCCGCGTGGCGTTGGAAGCGCTGCGCGGCGACAAGGCGATCCAGGAGATCGCGACAAGGCACAAGGTGCATCCGAACCAGGTGAGCACGTGGAAGCGCCAGGCGATGGAGGGCTTGGGCGCGATATTTTCCAATGGCGCCGACAAGGCCCACGTG
>JASLLV010000039.1 GCA_030746935.1 Rhodospirillales bacterium
AGTGGTCCAGTGTGAATGTTAGTGCATGACCGGTCTTTGGTCCATCGGGACGATGGCTTCTGGAGCCGGAGGGCGATTGGCGGCCAAAGATTCCGCGCGAACACGCGAGTCAGCGGGGTGCCGGCGGAGAAACGTTACACAGGTGTTTGCGGCAAGGGATCGTTCTGCACGTCCCAGACGACAGAACACCGATTCTCCATCGGCGCGACCGAACGATTCTGCGCGATTTACGCCTGAAATTCAATTGCCTAATGTTCACGATCTCACCGGCGTTCGCTGCTTCCGCGACGATCGTTCGGATTCGTGGCGCCGGTTACGAGTCGCTGATAACGTCGCGGCCGAGGCGAACGGCAGGAAGCAAACAAAAACCATGATGCGATGGATCGCCTCACGACCCGAATCGTCGCGGGAATCCTCGGACGCCCTTGTGGCCATCGGGTTCATGGTGATAGCGGCGCTGGTGAACGCCAGCGTGGGCGCGATGGTGAAACACCTCTCTGCCGATCTTCATCCTTTCGAGATGGTCTTCTTTCGGGCGCTGTTTGGGATCGTCACCCTTTCGCCGCTGTTGCTCAGGCACGGGCTGCGCCCGCTCAGGACCCGCCATTTCAGGCTTTACTTCTTCCGCGCCTGCTTCGCCGTTTCCGCCTTGTTGATGACCTGGATGGCGCTTTCGATGGCGCCGCTCGCCAAGGTGACGGCAATCAGCTTCTCCCAGCCGTTGTTCGCGTCAATCCTGGCCGCGATCTTCATCGGCGAGGCCATTCGCTTGCGCCGGATCTCCGCCCTGGTCATCGGCTTCCTTGGAACCTTGATCATCGTTCGACCCGGCTCGGCGGCATTCGACACGGGCTCATTGCTGGCGGTTGGCGGCGCCGCGTGCGCGGCTTCCACGGTGATCTTCATCCGCATCCTATCGCGCACCGATTCGGTTCTCACGCTGACCCTTTATTCCGCGCTTCTGGGCGCGCCGCTGTCCTTTATCGCGGCGATTGGTTTTTGGAAGACACCGACTCTCGAGGAATTGGGGTGGCTCGCTGTGATAGGCTGCGTCAGCGCCATTGGGCAGCTGTGTTTCACCCAGGCCTACAAGCTTGTCGACGTCGCCACGGTCGCGCCGGCCACGTTCACGCGACTGATCTGGGCGGCGGTCATCGGATACGTGGTGTTCGCCGAGATTCCCGACCGTTGGACCTGGTCGGGCGGTGCGTTGATCTTCGCCGCGGTCACCTATATCGCCCTTCGCGAGCGCGCCCTGAAACGGGATCAGCCGGACTCGGCTACCCCGGTGCCGCATGCCTGAAGGCCGTCCCGTGAACACGATCGGAGCCCTGGCCGCGCAGATCTCGGAGGGCCGCCGCGGCATCCTCTGGTTTCTGTTCGCGATTCTCGTGTTCTCGACGATGGACGTCGTCGCCAAGCATCTGACCGCCCACTACCCGATCCCGCAGATCGTGTGGGCGCGGCACACCCTGCCCTTGCTGGTTCTGGCAGTCGTGCTCAACCGCCGCCTTCCCGGGTTCTTGGCGAGCCAGCGGGTCGGACTGCAATTGGCCCGTTCCTGTCTTCTGCTCGGCGCGTCGGTTTGCTTCTATTTCGCGTTGCGGGTCCTGACCCTCGCCGACGCCACCGCCGTGACCTTCGTGGGCCCCCTTCTCGCGGTGGCGATGTCGGTGCCGCTATTGGGCGAGCGCGTGGGCCCGAGGCGCTGGACAGGCGTGCTGATCGGGTTCGTAGGCGCGCTGATCATCATACGGCCGGGCACCGGGGTCATGGAGTTCGCCGCCTTTCTGCCGCTCGGCGCGGCGTTCTGCTTTGCGCTTTACCAGATCGCGACGCGGCGGTTGCGGGGAATTGACGGTCCCGTGACGACGCTCACTTATACGGCGGTCACCGGCACGGTCATAACCAGCGTCATCGTGCCCTTCTTTTGGATTCTGCCCGATCCCACGGGATGGCTGCTGATGGGATCGCTTGGCATACTCGGCACCGCGGGCCATTTCGCGTTGATCAAGGCCTTCGAATCGGCGCCGGTTTCCGTCATCGCGCCGTTCGACTACACTGCCCTGATCTGGGCGGCGCTTTTCGGGCTCTTCATTTTCAACGAAACGCTCGACACGTTCACGATCGTGGGCGCGCTCGTTATCACCGGAAGCGGCCTTTACATCTTGCGGCGCGAATCAGTGCAATCGGTGGCCGCTCCCGATGTTCCGGACGCCACGGGTACCGGACCCGGAGCGTCGCGATGACGCCGGGGCGCGTGGCTGCGGCCCGACGCCGCCGATGACGTGACCGACGGCCCACAGAAAGGAAGCGGACAAGACCTGCCATGCGATGGAACGCATCATTGTCCGAGCCCGCGCAGAGATCCTCGCTCGTCCTCATGGCGGTCGGGCTCATGGTGCTCTCGTCGCTGGTCAACACCAGCGTATTCGGGTTGGTCAAGTACGTCTCGGCTGAGATCCATCCGTTCGAGATCGTCTTCTTCCGCTCGCTGTTCGGCTTCGTCACACTTTCGCCGATCCTGATCCGCCACGGGCTGAGCCCGCTGAGGACCCGGCACTTCGGTCTCTACGTCGTGCGGGTCTTCTTCTCCATCTCGACGACGCTGGCCATCTGGATGGCGCTCTCGCTCGCGCCGCTCGCCAAGGTGACGGCAATCAGCTTCTCCCAGCCGCTGTTCGCGACCGTGCTTGCCGCGCTCTTCATCGGCGAGGCCATACGTGCGCGGCGCATCACTGCGCTCGCGGTCGGCTTCCTCGGAACCTTGATCATTGTACGCCCCGGGATCGGGACGCTCGACGCTGGCTCGATTCTGGCGGTTGTGGGCGCCGCGTGCTCGGCGACGACGGTGATCTTCATCCGCGTTCTCTCGCGCACCGATTCGACGACGACGCTCACACTGTACTCTACGATTCTCGGCGCCCCGCTTTCGTTCATGGCCGCGGTCTGGTTCTGGAAGACGCCGACGCTCGAACAGCTCGGCTGGCTCGCGCTCATCGGTGTCGCCGGCGTCATCGGCCAGCTCCTGTTCACCCAGGCCTACAAGCTCGCCGATGTCGCCGTGGTCTCGCCGGCGACGTTCACGCGATTGATCTGGGCCGCGCTCATCGGCTACGTGGTGTTCGCCGAGGTCCCCGACCGCTGGGTCTGGTTGGGCGGCGGACTGATTTTCGCCGCGGTTACGTACATCACTTACCGCGAGCGCGCACTCGGGCCCGAGGACGGGCCCGAAAACGAACGCGAGAAAGGGGGCTGACCATGAGCGAGCTTGACGGCCGGATCGCGCTGGTCACGGGTGGGGCCGGCGGAATCGGATCGGCGATCGTTCGCGAATTCGCGAACGCCGGCGCCCGCGTCGTGCTCCACTATCGCGAAGGCACCGAAAGGGCGCGTGCTTTGGCCGAAGCCCTGGGCCCTGATCGGTGCCATCTGGTACAGGCCGATTTCGGATCCGACGAAGGCGTCCTCGAACTGTGGCGCAGGGCGGTGGCCTGGAACGGTGGAATCGACATCCTGGTCAACAACGCGGCTCTGCATGCGAGGGTCGACCCAGAGGCGGATTTCGACGAATGGAACGCGGTCTGGCGCCGATCGTTCCAGGTCAACGTCTTTGCCGCCGCGCACCTGTGCCGCGAAGCGGTCGCCCATTTCCGGGCGCGTGGCGGCGGCGTTGTCATCAGCATCAGCAGCCAGGCGGCGTACAAGGGAAGCCACGCGAACTTCATGCATTACGCGGCGGCCAAGGCCGCGCTCAAGGCACTGACCCAAAGCATTGCCCGGGCCTATGCCTCGGACGGCGTCCTCGCCTATGTGCTCGCGCCCGGCTTCGTGCGCCGGCCGGAAGGCCACGCCAGCCCACCTCCGGAGCTTCCCATGGGAGAGGCGCCGGCCGAAGAGATCGCCGCGTTCGTACGCTTCCTTGCCTCAGGCAATGCCCGGCACGCCACCGGCGCCACAGTCGACATCACCGGCGCATCGTACATCCGCTGACCGATCAGGCGGCGCGGCGCGGACACGCGATCTGCACTGGCCCACCTCCCCTGCCCGCCTATAATGGCCACCGGAAAGGGGCGCCCCCATGAACGACGAGAGCTACGCAGGCGACGTGACGCCGGACCAGGCGTGGCGTGTGCTGGAAAGCGAGGCGGACGCGGTGCTCGTGGACGTGCGCACCGAATCCGAATGGCACTACGTCGGCCTGCCCGACTTGTCGGGGCTGGGCAAGGAGCCACTCCTCATCTCGTGGCAATTCTTTCCCGCCATGGACCCCAATCCGGAATTCGCGCCCGCGCTCGAGGCCGCGTGCCCCGACCGGAACGCGCCCTTGATGTTCCTATGCCGGGGCGCAATCCGTTCGAAGGAAGCCGCAATCGCCATGGCGGCACGCGGATTTACGCGCTGCTACAACGTCTCGGGCGGATTCGAGGGGCCCGTCGATGAGAAGCGCCGCCGGGGTCGGGTTTCCGGCTGGAAGGCGACGGGCCTAGCCTGGGCACAGACCTGACCGGCGGGCGGGCCCGGCGCGTATCGCCCGCTTCAAGGAGAAATAACAATGAACGACCAATCGAGATACGTATCCGAGGGACTGAGATATCCAAAGTTCCAGCGCCACTTCTCCGAGTTCATCGGGATCGGCGACAATGGCCATCTGTGGGTCGAGGGTTGCGACGTGGTCGACCTCGCCGCCGCCCACGGCACGCCGCTCTACGTGATTAGCGAAGGCCAGCTCCGCCACAACTACCGACGATTCCGCGATGCCTTCGCCTCGCGCCACGCGGAAAGCGTCGAGATCCTTTTCGCGAACAAGAGCAACAACGCGCTCGCCGTTCGCCACATTCTCAATCAGGAAGGCGCGGGCGGCGACGCGTTCGGCCTTCAGGAAATGTACCTAGCCCTGCTCACCGGCACCGACGCCAAGAAGCTGGTCCTCAACGGCTCCAACAAGGAACCCGCCGAGATCGAGATGGCGGTCCTCAACGGGGTCTGCATCAATATCGATGCCATGGAGGAGCTCGACCTGATCGGCGAGACCGCGGGCAGGCTGAAGCGCGAAGTCGACGTGGGCATTCGCGCCAAGCTCGAGCTCAAACCGTTGGAGAACCGCTTCGGAGCCGAACTCCACGGTCCCGGCAGCCTTGCCGTGCAGGCCCGCAACCACAAGTGGGGGATGCCGTTCTCGCAGACCGTGGAGCTGGTCAAGCGCATCGAGAAGATGCCGCACCTGCACCTGGTCGAGCTTAGCTACCACCTGAGCCGGATGGACAACGACGCCGACGACTTTGCGGTCATGGCGCGCGAGATGGTGCAGTGGGCGGCGCTTATCCGCGACGCCACCGGCTGGAGCCTGCGGTATCTAGACCTCGGCGGCGGTTGGACGTTTGGCCGGCCCGAGAAGTGCGGACCCGACGGCGCCGACGACGAATCGACGCCGCCATTCGAAGATTACGCGGAAGCGGTCTGCGGCGCCGTCCGCGACGAATGCGAAGCGCGAGGGCTGGCACTTCCCGGCCTCAAGATCGAGCCCGGCCGCTCGATTTCGGGCAATTGCGGGATCGCCATCGGGAGCGTCGGTACGCTCAAGGAGTGGCCCGAATATGGCAAGAGATGGGTGAACGTGGATCTCAGCACCAACCACATCCCCGCCGCCGCGGCGCATTGGTACTTTCACATACTTTCGGCAAACAAGGCCGAGGCGGCGCCCGAGCAGATCGCCGATATCGTCGGCCCGTTGTGCACCATCGACCTGCTCGGCGAAGCCCGCGAGATCCCGAAGCTTGTGCGCGGCGATTTGATCGCCCTGATCGACACCGGCGCATATTCGGAATCGCGAGCCGCCAATTTCAATGCCCAACTTCGTCCCGCAACGGTCCTGGTCTCGGGTGCGGAGGCCGAGGTCACCACCGAGCGCGAACGTCTTAGCGACGTCGCCGGCCGGTTCCGGGCGCCGGCCCGATTGTTGGCGGAATCGTTCGCCGCGCAGTGACGGCCGGCACCTTCGCGATCGAGCTGAACGGCCGCAGCTACCGGTGGCCGCGACGCCCGGTGGTCGTCGTCTGCGTCGCCGGCTTTGACCCGGCCTATCTCGAGGACGGATTGCGCCGCGGCACGGTCTTCGGCGGCGCGGAATCCGAGCACGACTTGACCGGCCTTGCGGGGCACCGTCTGCGCTCGCACGGCGGGATGGCCGAACGCGAGGTCCCCTTGATCCTGTCGGAACCGCTATCGGCCGACTATCGAAGGCGGGTGACCGACGCCCGTTTGCGCAATTTCGACATCTTTGACTTCGCGATCAACGGCGTCGACTGACGCACGATCCGAATCACAGAGGCGGCGCGGCCGCGTCCGACCCATTCGGCCAGTCGAACTTAGGCCGGATGTTATAGGGCAGGTACCACTGGGTGATTACGGCGTTGGCGTGCCTGCCCACCACGACCATCCGGTGTTCGTCGAGCTTTCCTTCCAGGTCCACTTCCACCGGGAACGCTAAGAAGTCGCTGCGATCACCTTCGAACCGCTTCGGCCACCGCTCGGCATAGTGACCGACGGCGCGGCGTCTCTCGTTCTTTAACCGGCTGAACTCGAGGGGCTCGAAGTGCGGAAACGCAGGGATCGATTCGTCGATTCCGATCCTCTCTTCCCAGCCTTCGAGCAGCGAGCCGTGCTTGCCCCACTGGACGCTGATCTTGACGCGGTGGGCGTTGGCGTCGGCGACCGCCTTCGACGTCGACAGCACCGAGCTGTGCCAAAACGACCACGCCCCTTCCGCACGACCGTCGGGCGAATACTTGACCCAGACGATCTCGTGGTCGGCGGGATCGTTGTCGTCGAGGTAGTCGATATCGTCCCCCCAGATCAGGTGATAGGCGAGAAGTCGTTGCTCGCGATCGGGGGGGATGACGACGATCAGGTCCTTGAGTGCGAAGGGCTCGCGCAGCGTCGTACACACGCGCGGTAGATGCCGCTTTGCGAGGCGAAGCTCGCTCGCGCTCGCCGGCCTCGGCGGCTCGAGCCGGAGAACCGTTCGATAGAGCGCTGCCGCCTCGTCGAGACGGCGTTTCTTATGCAGCTCGACCGCCTGCGCGTAGACGTGGGGGATGTCGCGCTTCCGCGGCGAGACAATCCGGATGTTCGACTGGAGGCTTTCCAGCGGTACCGGTTTGGCCTCGTCCCAAATGCCGGCCACCTTGTCTGCGCGTTCGGCGAAGTCTCGCGACGCCGCCTCTCTTTCCACCGTGATGAGCGTGGCCGGCGGGCTCCGCCAGCGCTGAACGGGCGAGAGTCGCGCTGAGCGGTAAAGAAGCGAGCGGCGCACGGACGTCTCCACGACCACGTACGCGGTATCGGCTCGATCGTCGGAAAGACGGATCTGGAACCGCTCGGCGAGCGAATCCACATCGAACCCGTACGCGTGAATGAGGTGGTTGAAGATGTCCCTGAGGATCGCCATGGACGCCTCGAGCTCGCTGAGCAGCCGGTCCGAGACTTTTCCGCCACGATTTTCCTGGGCATCGCGATGCTTACGGAACTCCCCCGATTCGGGGTTCAGCATGAGGATCTGCACGGTCCCGCCGCCAGCGACAACGGCAAGCAGATCGGCGGCGTGTCGGTGGATGATACCGAGCGCATTGATGCCGAGGATTCGGACCGAGCGGATATCGGTCGCATCAAAAAGCTCGCGCTCGGCCTCGATGGCATTCGGCCGGGTGGCCGCGACCGGACGCCGCCGACGCTCGGCGTGCGCCTTCGTCGGGCCGCTTGTCCCCGTGATCTCGGGGCCCGAAGTCTCGGATTGCCGATCCGTCAATCTCTGGCGCTTCACGTACGATCGGCCTTTTGATCGCAGATCTACGAATACTTGGCGTTTAAAATATAAGTAATGGCGGTTCGTCAAGTCAATTGTTCGTGACAACTTCGAAATCTTGGCCGTCTGGCGAACGCGGCGATCCGCCTACGGCGCCGGGGGCACCGCTGCTGATGCTGGCGGGCCCGGATTCGCCCGAACCGTGAGCGCGATCAATTCGTGGTCCGAAAGCGCGAGACCGCTGTCGGCGTCGAGTGCGGGAACGATCGCGGGGTCGGATGGGGCAACGCCGCGACAGAAGAACCAATCGATCTTCTTGCGCTCGGGCGTCATCGTCTTGCGCTCGTGCTTGCGTTCGGTCGCCTCGCCCGGAACGTTGCACGCGGCCCAGGCGTAGCCCGCCCTCTCGGCGACTTGGAACAAGGGCTCGTGCGGCACGGGATCGACGAAGCGTGTTTCGTCCTCGACCAGAAGTTGGCGAACCGTGACCGGGTCGCTGATCTCGGCGCGGCTCGCGGTCGCCGTATTGAAGTTGCCGCCGATGACGACCGGCGCGCCGGGCGCGTAGTCCTCAATTCCGGCCAGCAGGATTTCCATCTGCGCCGCACGCACCGCGGGCTGTGCATGCCCTTCGATGTGAACGCTGGCGAAGGTCACGTCCACCGCGCCGAGCGAGACCGTGCCGAGCACCGCCATGCGCCCGCCGACCCGCCGCTCGTCGCGTTCTCCGTCGAACCACGCCCCGTCCGCTTCGAGGCGCAGCACGGCCGGGCGAAGCACGGGCTGATGCGAGAACAGGGCAGCGCCGTGATAGCCGACGGCGTTGTCTGCGCCGGCGTGACGGATCTGCTCGGCCGCGTCGCCGAGGTCGAGCTCCAGGTACTCGATCGCAAACGCGTAGCCCTGCCCCAAATGTGCGGCGAGGTCGCGCACGGTGTGGCGCTGGCCCGAACGCGCCATGCCGACGTCGAGCTCGCACAAAAGCGTCACGTCGGCGCCCGTCCGATTGATGAGCGCGGCGGCGGGTTCGACGAACTTGCACCGCTCAATATTCCAGAACGCGACGCGCTAGGCGCGCTCGTTGGCGGTGCGCGCTTCCAGACCTTTCGCGCCGACGTGGCGGACGCAGGCGCCGTTGCCGGGGCCTTCACCGGGATCGACCGGTTCTTCGAGGGCGCCGCGCCGGACGTCTTCGTTAGCTGCGCCGCCGTCAGCCGGGGTGCGGACTTCTTCTCGATCGCGCTCGAGGATTTCGACCGCGCCGTCGCCGTCAACTTGAGGGGTCTCTTCCTGACCGCGCGCGAGGCGGGGATTCGCATGCGAAGCGCCGGCACTGGTCACATGGTCATGGTCACCTCGGTGGTCGCCGAATGCGCCTGGGCGTACGAGGTTGCCCACAGCGCCACCAAGGCCGCGCAATTGGGCTTGGTGCGGAGCCTCGCCGTCGAACTCGCGCCCTGGGGTATCGCGGTCAACGCGGTCGGGCCGGGAATTGTGGAGGTGGAAAGCCGCACGCTGGAGCAGACCCGGGATCGCGGCGACGGCCGCGCCCGGGCGCTGTCGCGGACGCCGCTGGCGCGTTTCGCCGATGCGGCCGAGGTCGCCGAGACAGTCCGCTTCCTCGCAACCGTCACCGGGATGACCGGGCAGACCGTGTACGTGGACGGCGGCTTCCTCGCGACCGGGCTCGGCTATTCCGAGGCCGACAAGGCGCGGCTTGCCAGCGCGAGTGGCTGAAGCGCTCGCGTCCTAATGCGTTCGCGCACTCCCGAAGCCCAAGAGGGCGAACGGAAGCTTGACGATCTCCCACGCGAGCCAGCCGAGGATCATGCCGGCGAGCCCGTAGGCGATGCTGACCACATCGATGGGAATCGCCGGTTCGAACGACCGCAGTGTCGCCGCCGCGATCTCGGGTTCCAGGTGACGGAGGAAGGCGAAGGGACGGGCGAACGCGTCGGCGTTGACGATCGCGTCGAGGGCCCGGGCAAGCTCGGCGGCGCGCTCGGCGGCCGCCTCGGCCAAGCGCGTGCGCGTACTCTCTTCGAGGGCGCGATACGCGTCGCCCGAAAGGATCTGGCGGTGATTGAGGTCGGCCTCCGCCAAGTGCCCCTCGAGCCGCTGGCGATACTGCTGGATGACGGCGAGAAACTGCGTGCCGACGACGCCGGCGATCGCAGCCACCATCGTTCCGACCAGGGAATCGAGCTTGCGCGCAATCCAGCCCATGGCACGGCCCACTTTCTAACGCTTGGGACACCCCTAAAACGAGACTGCCCGCGCCGGCCGTCGTCCCCGACACTGATTGTGCGAGAATCGCATCAACGGTCGCCAAACCCGCAAACACGCGTGGCCGACGTCAATCGCTCCCAGGCTAGACTATCCTTTCCACGCATTGAAATCATTGGTGCCCGCTCCGGGACTCGAACCCGGACTCCCCTAAGGGAAAGGGATTTTAAGTCCCTTGTGTCTGCCAATTCCACCAAGCGGGCATGTGTGCGAAAGCCTATCGCGGCGCCCGGACGACGCGCAAGCGCGACCCGCGCTCCGCCCGGCTGGTTTGCCGTCGCGCCGCGTGCTAAGGGAGCCCGTCGATGCGCACACCGAACGGGCGGAATCCCATGGCCGAGCGGCGGAAGGTCCTGATCACGGTCAACCACTTCCAGTGGCTGGACGCGCGCTTCGTCCGCCGGCTCGAGGACGCCGGCCTCGAGGCCGTCATCGTCACCCAGGACGGACTGCACAGCGACGAAGCCATGATCGCCGCCATCCCAGGCACGTTCGCCACCATCGCCGGCGGCGAGCCGTACTCCGAAGCGGTTCTCGCGGCCGCCGATGCGCTTCGCGTGATCGCCCGGTTCGGGGTCGGCTACGACCGCGTCGATTTAGCGGCGGCGAGTGCCCGCGGCATCGTCGTGATCGGGACATTCGGCACCAACCACGATGCGGTGGCTGACCGCGTGTTCGGGTTCATGGCGGCACTCGCCAACAACCTCTTCGACGAGACCATCGCCATGAAGGCGGGACGCTGGGAGCAGCACCTCCACACCACGCTTTGGAGGGCGAGCACGGGCATCATCGGCCTGGGGCGTATCGGCCAAGCGGTGGCGCGGCGTTGCGCCGGCTTCGAGATGCGCGTGCTCGCCTGCGAAACCAAGCCCGACGCCGCGTTCGTCAAGGAATTCGGGATCGAGCTGGTCTCGCTCGAGACCCTTCTCAGCGAATCGGACTTCGTCTCGGTGAACGCGCCGCTCACACCCACGACCGAGGGCCTTCTCTCGCGCGAGCGCCTGGCGCTCATGAAGCCGAGCGCGTATCTGATCAACACCTCGCGCGGCAAGCTGATCGACGAGGACGCGCTCGCCGAGGCGCTGAGCGAGCGGCGGATCGCGGGCGCCGGCCTCGAGGTGTTCCACCGCGAACCTCCTCACAAGGACTCGCCGCTCTTGGCGCTCGACAACGTGCTTCTCGGGCCGCATTCGGCAACCCAGACCCGGGAGTCCGCCGAGATGACGGCCGATGTGTGCATCGATTGCATCCTCGCCGTCGCCCGCGGCGAGAGCCCGAAGGCGGAGTACGTGCTGAACCCCGAGGCCGTGGGGGCGTAAGCGCACTCGCCGAAAACGGCGGGCCGAGGCTCGCGCCGCGCCCTTTACGGGGCGTCGTCTTCGTCGCTGGGCTTGCCGCCGAGCCGGCGGATCTCGGCGCCGACGTCGGCGATGGCGGCGGTAATGGCCCCCGCGTCGGTCGCGCGCACGACCAGGCTCACGCCCATTCGGCCTTCGCGGAAGAACGGGTAGCTCCCGATCTCGACCGAGGGGTGGCGCGCCTGCGCCGCCGCCAGCCCTTCGGCCATGATCCCTTCGGGCAAACGCGCGACAATGGTCTCGGACAGCATCGGCCGGCCGCCTTCGAGGCGGTCCTTAAGCCCGTCGAACATGACCCGCATGATCGACGGAACGCCGGCGAGCACGAACACGTTCCCCATCTGGAAGCCCGGCGCGCTGCTGACCGGGTTCTCGACCAGGCGCGCGCCGTCCGGGGTCTCGGCCATCTTCAGGCGCGCTTCGTTGACCTTGTTGGGTGCGTAATGATCCTCGAGCAGCGCAACCGCTTGCGGGTTGCGTATGAGCGCGACGCCGAACGCCCGGGCGACGGCGGCGGCGGTGATGTCGTCGTGGGTCGGACCGATCCCGCCGGTGGTGAAGACGTAATCGTAGCGCGCCCGACACTCGTTCACGACCCGGGCGATGGTGTCTTCGTCGTCGGCGATGACGCGCGCCTCGATAAGACGGATCCCGAGCTCGCCCAAACCCGCTCCCAGGTACTGGAGATTGGCATCCTGGGTGCGTCCCGACAGCACCTCGTTTCCGATGATGAGGACGCAGGCGGTGACGGTGTCGGAGGCGCGAATGGCCATGCGGTGGTTCCGGTTACAACAAATCCCGAATCAAGGCGACGAGCGGTGCGTCGGCGGGCGGCATCGCAAGCCCGGCCATTCGGTTGGGCCGTGCCCAGGTGATCTCCTGGCCTTCGAGCGGCCGCGGCGTTCCCGTCCAAACGCGGCATGCGAACAGGGTCATGAGCAGGTGGAAGTCCTCGTAAGCGTGCGAGGCGAACGTGAGCGGCGCGAGGCAGCTTTCGGTGACGTCGATCGCGAGCTCCTCTCTCAACTCGCGCACCAAAGCCGCTTCGGGCGTCTCGCCGGTGCCGATCTTGCCGCCCGGAAACTCCCACAACCCCGCCATCGGCCTGCCCTCGGGCCGGCGCGCCAAGAGCACGCGCCCGTCGGCGTCCACGAGCGCCGCCGCCGCGACGAGGACCAACGGCAAAGCCCCCGCTGTTTGCGGGCCGCGCGCGTCAACGCAGCCCGCGTCAGGACCGGTAATCGGCATTGATACGCACGTACTCGCCCGTCAAATCGCAGGTCCACACCCTCGCCCGGCCGCGCCCGACGCCCACGTCGACGGCGATGTCGATGTCGCGACCCTTCATGTGCCGCACCACCGGCGCCTCGTCGTAGCCGTTCACCACCATACCCTCGGCGGCGACGGCGACGCCCCCGATGACGATGGACAGGCGGTCGCGGTCGGCCCGTTCGCCGGCGTTGCCCACCGCCATGACGATCCGGCCCCAGTTCGCGTCCTCGCCGGCGATGGCCGTCTTCACCAGCGGCGAGTTGGCGATCCCGAGGCCGATGCGCCGTGCCGCGCGCGCCGACTCCGCCCCGCTGACGGTCACGGTGACGAACTTCGATGCCCCTTCACCGTCGCGCACCACTTGGCGGGCCAGATCGCCGAGCACGGCTTCCAGACCGACCCTGAAGTCGCGCAACTTAGGATCACTCGCGGATCGGACCGGATCATGGCGGGCCTTGGCGGTTGCGAACAGAAGCGCCGTGTCGCTGGTCGAGGTATCGCCGTCGACCGTAATGCAGTTGAACGTGCGGTCGATGGCGGCGGAAAAAATTCGCCGCAGGACCGGCGCGGGGATCGCCGCGTCCGTGAAGACGAAGGCGAGCATTGTCGCCATGTTGGGCGCGATCATCCCGGATCCCTTGGCGATTCCGTTGATGACGGCCGTGGTCTCGCCGATCCGCGCGGTTCGGGTCGCACCCTTGGGGAAGGTGTCGGTCGTGGTGATGGCGCGGGCCGCGGCGGGCCATCCCGTCGCCTTCAGCCGCGCGCGAAGGCCCGGCAGGGCGGCGGCGATCTTGCCGGCGTCCAGGGGCTCGCCGATGACGCCGGTCGAGGCGGTGAAGACTTGCTTGGCCGGCGTTGCGAGCGTCTTCGCCGCGGCCACCGTCGTGCGACGAACCGATTCAACACCCGCGGCACCGGTAAACGCGTTGGCGTTGCCGGAATTGACCACGAGCGCGCGGGCGCGGCCGCCGGCGAGCACCCGGCGGCACCACTCCACTGGAGCCGAGGCGGTCAGCGACTGGGTGAAGACCCCCGCCACGGTGGTCTGCGGAGCCAGCACCGCGACCATGAGGTCCGATCGTCCTTTGTAGCGAACCCCGCTGGCGCCGGCGGCGATGCGTACGCCGGCCACCGGTGGCAGGGCGGGGAACCGCTTGGGGGCGAGTGGCGAGACCTTGGTCATGGTGAGCTCCTCGGGCGGTCTTAGGTGAACCGCGTCACACATTCGGCACCGGGGGGGCCCCGGCGCCCGGTCGATGAACGCGGACCGGGCGCGGGAACGTCCCTCAAATACTTATCGCGCGGGCGCGAGCAGCGTGTCGGGAAACTGTTCGATCGTCGCCGAAGCGCGCAGCTCTTCGATGATACCGGCGCCGATCACCTGGGAGAGCTCCTCGCGAACGGTCGCCTCCATGGCCTCGAACGAAGGCGGCGGCGCCTCGCGGCGGTCGATCACGTGGATCACGTGCCACCCGAACTGGGTCTGGATCGGACGCCGGGTCATCTGGTCGATCTCCAGGGCGAATGCGGCGTCAGCGAACTCGGGCATCATGCCGCTGCGGGTGAAATAATTGAGATCGCCGCCCGCGGTGGAAGATGGGCCGATTGAGCGCGCCTTGGCGAGTTCGGCGAAGTCAGCGCCCTTGTCGAGCTCGTCAACGATCTCCAGCGCCTCCGCCTCGGTGGTCACGAGGATGTGGCGCGCGTGCACCTCGATCTCGGGGACCAGGCCGGCGACGGTGGTTTCGTAATGCTCCTTGAGCGCGGCCTCGGTGATCCGCTCCTTGATCGCGTCCAACATGAACATCCGTTCGAGCAACTGTTCGGCGATGCCGGCCAGGCGTTCCACGTATTCGGGATCTTCGTGGAATCCGCGCACCCGCGCTTCATTCGCCGTCAACTTGGTGTCGATCAACGAGCGCAGCACGATGCGGTTTCGAACGTCGGGCGGAAACTGGTCGAATTGCGCGGGCAGCCGCGAGGTCGCGTCAACGGCCTCGGACTTCATTATCTTCGCACCGTCGACGATCGCAACGACCGGGTCCTCGTCTTCGCCCGCCACTTCCTCGGCGGCCAACGCCGATGCCGAGAATACAATCGCAGCCGTGGACGCCGCCGAGAGTGCTCGCCGGATCTGGAACCTCATCGACACACCGCCATCCTCCGAGACGTTTGCGGCCGCCCGCCGTCATGCGGCCGCGGGCCGGAAGCGCGGAGAAAACCACAACCCCGACCGCCGTACAATAGGGGCACTGCGAACTCGACCGGGGGGGAATCTCGACTTCTTAGGGACGAGTGCGGCGCCGGCTTTGCTCGGCCATCCCGCGGGCCCGCCCGGCATGCCGCGCTTCGCCTGCCCGGCGGTTCGCGTCCGAATGTTCGAGGGCGTTCATTCCGACCTCGGCCCGTTGCCGGGAAATGCAGCCTGAGGCCCGCCGCAATTGCCGCCCGCCCCTGGTGACGCTAATTGAGGGCGAAGTAACCGCGGGCCGCACGGATATCGGCCGGTCGCAGCAACGGCGCGCTGGTCACGCGGACCGAATGCAGCGGTCCGTCGAGGTGTTCCTCCCAGTACTCGAGAAACCGATTTAGCGCCGGAAAATCGGGAACGAGATCCAGGTCCTGCCAGACGAAAGTTTGAAGAAGGCTTCGGTAATCGGGCCGGCGATAAATGATCTCCGCGGTCGCAAGGTGATATCCCTTTAGCGCCAGTTCGAACCTTTTCCTGTCCTTCGGCCCCATCGGTATGATCCTCCTCCTTGGCATACTCGCGCCCCGCCATTGTGCGTTGCGAGGTGCGATCGATCAAGGAATCGGGCTTTAAAATTAAATAAAATCAAGTGATTAGCAGCAAACCCATGCGACGGCTGACAAAGATTGTCGCGCGCTCTTGACGAATGCGTCGCGTACGCCTAAATCTCTCGCACACTGATTAGCACTCGCCGGCATTGAGTGCTAACAACGCACCTAACTGCATACGGTGACAAGAGTCGCACTCTTCGAACTGTGTTGTGAAACGATCTAAGGAGGGTAAAGGAATGGCGTTTCGGCCATTGCACGACCGCCTTCTCGTGCGTCGCATGGAAGAGGACGAGAGGACGGCGGGCGGAATCATCATCCCGGACACGGCCAAGGAAAAGCCCATCATGGGCGAGGTCTTGTCGGTCGGACCCGGGGCACGCGACGAAAACGGCAACGTCGTCCCACTCGACGTCAAGGCGGGCGACAGGATCGTGTTCGGAAAGTACGCCGGAACCGAGGTGAAGCTCGACGGCGAAGATCTCGTCATTTTGAAGGAAGCGGACGTCTTCGGAATCCTGAAAGGGGCCGGAAGAGTCAGAGCGGCCGCTTGAGACATCAGGAGAATTGACACATGCCTACAAAGGAAATTTCCTTTTCGTCGGAAGCCCGCGCGCGAATGCTCAAGGGTGTCGACACCCTTACGAACGCGGTCAAGGTGACGCTCGGACCCAAGGGCCGCAACGTCATCCTCGAGAAATCGTTCGGCTCGCCGCGCGTCACCAAGGACGGCGTCACCGTCGCCAAGGAGATCGAGGTCGAGGACCGGTTCGAGAACATGGGCGCGCAGATGGTGCGCGAGGTCGCGTCCAAGACCTCGGACGAAGCGGGTGACGGCACGACGACGGCGACCGTGCTGGCCCAGGCCATCGTCCGCGAAGGCGCCAAGGCGGTTGCGGCCGGTATGAACCCCATGGACTTGAAGCGCGGCGTCGACATCGCGGTCAGCGCCGTGGTCGAGGATTTGCGCAAGCACTCGCGCAAAGTGGCGACCAACGACGAGATCGCCCAGGTCGGCACCATCTCGGCCAACGGTTACGAGGAGATCGGCGGCATGATCGCCGAGGCCATGGAGAAGGTGGGCAACGAGGGCGTGATCACGGTCGAAGAGGCCAAGAGCCTCGCGAGCGAGCTCGAGGTGGTCGAAGGAATGCAGTTCGATCGCGGCTACACCTCGCCCTACTTCATCACCAACGCCGAGAAAATGAACTGCGAGCTCGAGAACCCGTACATCCTCATCCACGAGAAGAAGCTCTCGAGCCTGCAGGCGCTGCTGCCTGTGCTCGAGGGTGTTGTCCAGTCGGCCCGCCCGCTTCTGTTGATCGCCGAGGACATCGAGGGCGAGGCCCTGGCGACGCTGGTTGTGAACAAGCTGCGCGGCGGACTCAAGGTGGCGGCGGTGAAAGCACCCGGCTACGGCGACCGTCGCAAGGCCATGCTCGAGGACATCGCCATCCTGACCTCGGGCCAAGTGATCAGCGAGGACTTGGGCATCAAGCTCGAGAACGTGACCCTCGACATGCTGGGCACCGCCAAGAAGGTGCTGATCACCAAGGAGGAGACCACTCTCGTCGAGGGCGTGGGCAAAAAGGCCGACATTCAGGGCCGTTGCAACCAGATCCGCCAGCAGATCGAAGAGACGACGTCAGACTACGACCGCGAGAAGTTGCAGGAGCGCTTGGCGAAGCTCGCCGGCGGCGTCGCGGTGATACGGGTCGGCGGCGTCACCGAGATCGAGGTGAAGGAGCGTAAGGACCTAGTCGACGACGCCTTGCACGCGACCCGGGCGGCGGTCGAGGAAGGCGTCGTTCCCGGTGGCGGCGTCGCGCTGCTTTACGGGGCCCGGGCGCTCGACAAGATCAAGCCCGCGATCCACGACCAGCAGGTGGGCGTCGATATCGTCCGCCGGGCGCTGCAGTCGCCGACTCGTAACATCGTCGAGAATGCCGGCATCGACGGCGCCGTGGTCACCGGAAAGCTGCTCGACCAGAAGCAGTACAATTACGGCTTCGACGCCCAGGCCGGGGAATACCGCGACCTGGTCAAGGCCGGGATCATCGACCCGACCAAGGTGGTGCGCAACGCAATACAGTACGCCGCCTCGGTCGCGAGCCTGATGATCACGACCGAAGCCATGGTCGCCGAGAAGCCCGAGAAGAAGAAAGAGCCCGCGATGCCGCCGGGCGGCATGGGCGACATGGACTTCTGATCAGTCGTCAGGAAGACGCTTCAAATGGAAGGGGCCGCCTCGCGCGGCCCCTTTTTTTTGTCCGATCACGCGGCTGTGGACCCGCGCGATTTCAACAATACAAACCCGAAGAACAAACCTGATTCACGGACCCACCGATCGGGGCCACGCGATTGCAGACGGGCGCGATCCGCTCTAGTCCGCGGCACCGTCGACGCGCGCGCCGTGGACGGCCCGCTTGACCTTCTCGAACGCGCGGGCCTCGAGCTGGCGCACCCGCTCGCGGCTGATGCCGTAGCTGCGGCCGATCTCTTCGAGGGTTTCGGGCTCGTCGGTCAAGCGGCGCCTTGTCAGGATGTGGCGATCGCGCTCGGGCAGCGTCGCCATGGCGTCGCGCAAGAGGCCCCCGCGCCAGACGGATTCCTCGCGCTCGGCGACAAAGGTCTCGGGCGTCGGGCCGTCGTCGGCAAGCGTATCCAGATACTCGACCGTGTCGTCGGGTTCGGCCGAGATCGGCGCGTTGAGTGAGACGTCGCGGGCCGCGAGACGCCGGTTCATGGCGATCACGTCGGTGGCGCGCACATCGAGGGCGTCGGCCAGCTTCTCGGCCTCTGCCGGCGTCAGCTCGCCGCGGTCCATGATCCCCAATTGTTTCTTGATCCGGCGGAGCGCGAAGAACAGCTTCTTCTGGGCGGACACGGTTCCCATCTTCACCAGCGACCAGGACCTGAGCACGTACTCCGTGATCGCGGCCCTGATCCACCACATGGCGTAGGTGGAGAGGCGAAAACCACGCTCGGGCTCGAACTTTTTGACCGCCTTCATCAGCCCGACGCTGCCTTCCGAGACCAGATCCGAAAGCGGCAATCCGTAGCCCCGGTACCGGACCGCGATCTTCGCCACCAGGCGCAGGTGCGAGGTGACGAGCCGGTGCGCCGCGTCCATGTCGCCGTGCTGGCGCCAGCGCGTCGCCAACATGTACTCCTCGTCCGGCTCCAGAAGGGGAAATCGCCAAATCTCGCGGAAATAGCGTGAAAGACCCTCTTCGGTGGGAACCGCCGGAAGCGTCATCGTGGTCATTGTTCGCGTTCTCCCCTGCGTCTCGTATCGGTTGCGGTGCGGTCCCGGCAAATCGGATCGAGTCGGGCCATCACCGGCTCGGCGCCTCGCACTCGGCGTTCAAGCCCACAAGCGTTGCCGCGGCGCGTAATCGGGCGGCGCTGACGACCGAGATCTAACTGGAAGAGCGTATGGGCGCAGGCATGGGCCATATCCTCCTCGCGAAGCGATACGCCGGGGGACCCACCTACAGTCGGATCCCGTCGATTTCTCGGCCGACCCCGAACGAGGCATCGAGCCGTGAATTGAATATACACGAAAGCGCGCCCAAATCAAGGATGTTCACGATGTGAACAAGGAATCAGGCTCGTTCGTTTCCTCGAGGCGCGGTGCGAAGGGCGGGTCTCCCGCCCTTCGCGCGCCGCCTTTAATCAGGCAGCCTTCGTTTCGCCGGAGGCCAGCTTCTTGGCCTTGGAAAGGACCCCGGCGGGCTCGGCGCTCGTGATCGCGATGCGCCGCGGCTTCATCTCCTCGGGCACCTCGCGTACGAGGTCGATGTCCAACGTCCCGTTGCGCAAATTCGCGCCCGCGACCCGCACGTGGTCGGCGAGCTGGAATCGGCGTTCGAACGCGCGGGTCGCGATACCGCGGTGCAAGTAGCGCACTTGGTCGTCCGCGTCGCGGCGCTCGCCGGCGACGGTAAGAACGCCCTCGCGCTCCTCGAGGTTCAGATCGTCCGCCGCGAAACCGGCGACCGCGATCGAGATTCGGTATGCGTCCTCTCCCGTCACCTCGATGTCGTATGGCGGGTAGTTGGGGATCGTCTCGGCTCGCCGGGCGTTTGCCTCGAGAAGACCAACCAAGCGATCGTACCCGATCGTCGAGCGGAACAGGGGCGAGAAATCAAAGGTCGTCATGGCTACACATCCTCCTTTTGAAGCAACATGCAGGGTTTGGTACGGCCCGATCGGACCATCCGATCCAGCCAGCCGGACCCGAGTTCGGCGTCCGGCGGCTAGTGATTTAGGAGCGCCGGATCGGATCCGCAAGCCCTTGCGACCCGAAAATCCGAGCCGCCGAACTG
>JASLLV010000003.1 GCA_030746935.1 Rhodospirillales bacterium
CTCGCACCTGATCCTCCCGACCATCGCCGTCGGAACGCCGTTCGCCGCCATCATCACCAGGATGATCCGGTCGTCCATGCTGGAGGTGCTGAAGGCCGATTTCATGCAAGTGGCGCAAGCCAAGGGATTGCCGCAGAGGCGAATGGTCTTGGTGCACGCCTTTCCCAACGCCCTCATCCCCGTGGTCACCGTCATGGGAATCGCGTTTGCACTGTTGATGGCGGGCACGGTGGTGGTGGAGAACGTATTCGCCATCAAGGGGCTTGGACGTGTTCTGATTCAGGGCATCCTGGGTCGCGATTATCCGGTCGTCCAGGGCGCCATCCTCGTGGTCTCGGCGATCTTCGTCACCTCCAACCTGCTGGTCGATCTCGTCTACACCGTCATCGACCCACGCATTCGCTACGACTAATGACCCCGCAGGACGCCGTCGCCACAGCCGAAAGTTTGGCCCCCGATACGGCCTCGCTGCCGACGCGCGGAGAGGTGTGGTGGACTTTCATCCTCCGCGACAAGAAAGCGTTGGTCGGCCTGATCGTGATCGCCGTGATGGGCTTCGCCGCGATCTTTGCGCCCCTCATCGTCCCTTACGATCCCAATGCCCAGGACTACGCGATGATCGGGGCTCCGACATGGGCCCACCTGCTGGGCACGGACGACTTGGGGCGCGATCTTCTCAGTCGCCTCATCATGGGCACCCGCATCTCACTGTTCGTCGGCTTCTCGACGGTCTTCCTCGGGGCGGTGTCGGGCGTCATCTTGGGCGTAGCGGCCGGCTATTCCGGCGGCTGGCTCGACAACATCATCATGCGCTACATCGACCTCCAGTGGGCGTTTCCCAACTTCATCATCGCGGTCTACCTGGTGGCCGTGTTCGGCACCGGCCTCACGAACGTCATCGTTGCCATCTCGCTGGCGTTCATCGACGATTTCGCCCGGACCGCGCGGGGCATGGTTCTGATCATCCGCGAAGAACAGTACGTCGCCGCGGCGCGCACCATCGGCGCCTCGGATCAGCGGATCATGTGGCGCCACATCCTGCCCAACGCCGCCGCGCCGATCATCGTCCAGGCCACCATCAACATCTCGTACGCCATCCTGGCAGAGGCGGGGCTGTCCTTCCTCGGGCTCGGGGTCCAGGCGACGACGCCCACATGGGGTTTGATTCTCGCCGATGCCCGCAGTTTCATCTCGGTCGCGTGGTGGTTGGGCGTCTTTCCCGGCCTGTTCATCATGGTCGCGGTGCTGAGCGTCAACTTTCTCGGCGACGCGCTCCGGGATCTGCTCGACGTTCGCGAATTCAGGGAGGTCGCGGGAGAGGACACGCGATAAGTTGTCGACCGTCGCGCGTGCTGGGCGCATCCGACGATCCTTGAGGGGCGCGCTGGCGGCTCCCCTCCCCATCCCCGAGGCACATTGGGAACATTCGCCGGTCGCCGGGGCTTCGGCGACCCTCAGGTGGTCTTCGTCGGCCGCCCTGGGAGATCGTCTATCCGCAAGCAGGCCGACAAGTGTCCGTCTTCGAGCGGCTCGAGCGGCGGGATCTCTTCGGCGCACCTGTCTGCCGCATAGCGGCAGCGCGGCCTGAACGCGCATCCCTTGTCGAGGCGCGAGAGATCCGGCGGCTGGCCTTCGATGGGGTCGAGCTTTTCCTTGCGCGGCTGGTCCACACGCGGGACCGAGCGCAGCAGCGCGAGGGTATAGGGGTGGGACGGGCTGTGGTAAATCTGCCGGGCGGTGCCGCTTTCGATGATCTTTCCCGCATACATGACGTTCATCCGGTCCGCGTAACGGGCCACCACGCCTAGATTGTGGGTGATGATGATCAGGGCGACGCCGAAGCGCCTGGTCAGGTCCTTCATCAGCTCCAGAATCTGGGCCTGGATCGTCACGTCGAGGGCCGTGGTCGGCTCGTCGGCGATGATCAGTTTGGGCTCGCACGACAGCGCCATGGCGATCATCACCCGCTGGCGCATCCCGCCGCTGAAGTGATGGGGGTATTGGGTCAGCCGGCGCTCGGGATCGGAGATCCCCACCGTCTCCAGCAGCTCGATGGCCCGCGCGCGCGCCGCGCCGGCCGACAGGCCGAGGTGTTCGACCAAGGTCTCGGTCAGCTGAAGCCCGATGGAGAGCACGGGATTGAGCGACGTCATGGGCTCCTGGAAGACCATCCCAATCTCACTGCCCCGCACGTCGCGAATTTCCGCTTCGCTAAGCCCGAGCAAGTCCTTGCCGTTGAAGCGGATACTGCCGTCGACGATGCGCCCCGGCGGAGACGGAATGAGCCGAAGGATCGACAGCGCGCTTACCGTCTTGCCGCACCCTGACTCGCCCACGATGGCGACCGTTTCCCCCTCTTCCACGTCGTAGGAAATGCCGTCGACGGCTCTCACCGTCCCCGCGGCCGTGACGAACTGGGTGCAAAGATTCTCGATCTCGAACAGTTTGGACACCGACCCACCTTGATTCATGCGCCGTCGATTCGTCGCCAGGGAAATCTAAAGCGGATCGCGAGCGATTGGAATCGCGAAGCGTTCGCAGTTAATCGCGATCCGCTCTAGACGCCCGCCGAAGCGCCCCCGTCCCTACTCGGCCGCAGCCGCGGCCCGGCGCAGGCTCGCAAGCCACGCGATGGCAAGAAGACTTGCCAGCACCGGCACGATCACGCCCAAATTCACCATGAGCCACCCGAACTGGTGGAACAGCGCCCCTGACGACAGGCTGAGCACCGTCACCATTCCCCAGACCATGCAGTCGTTGAAACCCTGGACCTTGGCGCGCTCTTCGGGCTCGTAAGTCTCGGTCAACAACGTCGTTCCGCCCACGAACATGAAATTCCACCCGACGCCCAAGAGAACGAGCCCCACCCAGAAATTCTCGATCGCGATTCCGGACGCGTTGACGACGACGCACAAGACGTTCAGCACGATACCGGCACCGATAACGCGTATCGTTCCGAACCGGGCAATCAGGGCACCGGTGAAAAAGCTGGGGAGGTACATCCCGAGCGCATGCCACTGGATCACGAAGGCCGCGTCCGCGAATTCGTGGCCGCAAGCGGCCATGGCAATGGGGGTTGCGGTCATCACCATGCTCATCACGCCGAAGCCGACCATCGCCGAAAGCACGGCAGTGATGAGCGCCGGTTGGCGGATCAACACGCGGAGCGGCCTTCCCGAGCGCCGAGATTCGTCGGCGCTTGGTTTAGGAAGGGTTGTGAAGCTGAGGACGGCGACGGCGACCACGCACAGGACCGCAATCGCCACGTAGGATCCGGCGAAGGTCACGGGCGCCAACCAGTCGCGGCTGAGTTTGGCGAGCTCGGGGCCGGCGACCGCGGCGACGATGCCGCCCGCGAGCACGAACGAGATCGCGCGGCTGCGGAACTCCGGCGACGAGACCTCGGCGGCGGCGAAGCGGTAGTACTGCCAGAACGCGTTGTGCACGCCGAGCATGGCACTGCCGACGCAAAAGACGAAGAACGAGCCGATCCAAATTCCCCAGGCCGCCACTACGGCCCCAGCGGCGCCGACGATCTGGCCGAGGAGGAAACCGGGGCGCCGGCCGACGCGCTTCATCAGGTGTGCCGCCGGGATCGCGGTCACCAGCATACCGGCGAACTGCAACGCCAGCGGCAATGTCGCCAGCCGCTTGTCGGTGGCCAGCATTTCGCCGGCCAGCGCCGAGACGGTTATGACGAGTGCGGTTCCGGTCATCGCGAGCGCGACACCGAATGCGAGCAGGAACACGTTGCGCAACGTTCCGCGACGAGCGTCCACGGCATGGGTTTCGCGCGACTGCGCCATGGCTACGGCCTAGTTCGTGAGGTGCCGCGCGGCCGAGGCGCACGCCTGGCAACGCTCAAGCGTTGATGTCGATGAGGGCGCGCGTAAACGGGTCGTTCCCGACGGACGCCAGCAGCTTCAAATACGCGTTGCGTGTCGAGAACGCAGACTGGAGGTTGAAAAGCGTCGCGGTGTTCCGGCGTTCCGCGTCGCTTTCCGCTTCCTGCAGGGCAACGGCCTGTTTGATCGTCAGATCGCCGATGAGGCCGGAAAACGCCGTGACCTGATTGTCGGCGCGCCCCAGATAGAACGTGGCCTCGGCGGTGGCGGCCCGGAACCTTGCGCGGTGAACGTCGAGCGTCGCCTTGGCCGCCGCGATGTCGTCGATGGCGCGCGCGCGCCCGGCGACCGTCTCGAGGCCCTCGTACAACCACGCGTCCAGGACCTCGAGGCCGCTTCGCGACAGCGTACCCGTGAACTGCTCGGCGTCCGAGGTTTTGAAATTGATGGTAAATGTCACCGCATTCCCGGCGATGCTATCGAGCCGCAAGCCGTCGTTTACAGACGCCTTCTTTCCCGTTTTCGCGCCGGTCGCGGGATCAATCTGAACCAGGATTTTGGTAAAGTCACCCTCGCGAATCCAGCGATCCCCGCCGGAATCGGTGATGGAATAGTCGGTGCCCAGGTACTTGTGCGCTACCGTCCGGGTCGCAGCGTTATCGGTGGCGATGTAAGAAAAGCTGCTGGTGCCGTTGGCGCCGAGGAGATTCGGGCTGTCGAACCCGCTTTCCGCGGCGTTGTTGAGCGCATTGAGCGAGGCGTTGAAGCTGCGGGCCAGGCCGGAGAAGCTTTGCGCAGTCCCGTTGCGGGCAAGGACGGCGAAACTGGTCGCAGAATCGAGGTTGGCGCGGATCGATCCCACGCGACCGACGACACGGTCGAGAAAATCGATCACGCCCTGGACCGCGCCCGCGTCGCGGTCGATGGAATTGATCCTTTGTAGGAAGCTGGCGACGACGACGCTTTGGTCTTCGGCGAGTTTGCGCGCGTTGAACTGCGCCACCTGGATTTGAAGGGTGGCGTTGGCAAGCCCGAACACGCTGACCGGCGTCAGTGCTGTCGTAGCCACGCGATGAGACCCCGCCCCAAAAAAGCCTTGCGCGTTAGCGATATCGAACCACGAACCAATCATCCTAGCACGGCTCCCGCCGTGCGTCACCGTCGAAGCGAAAAATATCCCAATTTCAATTGCTTGCACGGCACCGTTCGGACGCCGTCGAACCCGCCGTTCAGGCCTCGTTAGCGAGTACGAGCGTGCCCGCCGCCGACAGCATTCCACCCATTCCATTGACCAACGAAAGCCCGACGTCCGGCACTTGGCGGGGGCCGCACTCGCCGCGCAACTGGCGCACCGATTCGACGATCGGGAAGATGCCGTACATGCCGGTATGGGTGTAGGAAAGGCCGCCGCCATTGGTGTTGGTCGGCAACGAACCGCCGGGCGCGGAACGCCCGTCGGCGAAAAACGCCACGCCCTCGCCGGGCGGGGCGAAGCCGAGCGATTCCAGCATGATGGGAGGGCCTGCGGTAAACGCGTCGTACAGCATCACGTGGTCGAAGTCGGCAGGCCCCACGTCCGCCATCCTGAACGCCTTTTCGCCGGCGATCCGGGTCGCCTGACTGAATGTCAGGTCCTTCATTTGGGTCATCAGGACGTGCTCTGTCCCCTCGCCGGCGCCGCGGACGAAGACCGGCGGCTTCTTGAGATCGCGGGCGCGGTCGGGCCGGGTCAGGACCACCGCGCCGCCGGCGTCCGTCACCAGGCAGATGTTGAAGCGGTTGAACGGATAGCACACGGGACGCGAGTTCAAGACGTCGGCGACGGTGATGGGATCGCGGAACTTGGCCCGGGGATTGAGGCATGCCCACGCACGGGTTGAGACGGCGACCTGCGCCCAGTCCTCGAGCGTAGTGCCGTGTTCGTGCATGTGCCGAGTCGCGATCAGGCCGAAGTAGGTGGGCGCGCCGTAAAATCCGTAAACGAAATCGAACTGGCCATTCAGGCTCTGGTCGCGCGCGCGCGGGCCGCCGACACGCGAACGTCCGCTCTCGCCATGGGAGACGACGGCGACATCGCAGAGCCCATGGTGCAGGGCTGCGAGTGCGTGGCCGACCAGGATCATGAACGAGCACCCGCCGACGTAAGTCCCGTCCACGTACCGGGGCGTGATCCCGAGCGCCTCGCCGATGCTCGCGGGCGTGTACTGGCCGGCGGTGAACACCCCGTCCACCTCGTTGATGGTCAAACCGGCGTCATCGACGGCGTTGGCGATGGCTTCGAGATGCAGGCTGAGCGGGCTCTTGTCGGGGAGCGTCCCGATCTCGTCGCTTTCGGCGGCGCCGACAATGCACGCCGCGTTGCTGAGCTCCCTCATGCGCCACCCCCTGATGCCTTCGCGCCGACGGGGCGGAACTGGGGGATCGTGATGGCGTCGGTTAACCGTTCGAACACCACCTCGAGCGGCATATCGCACTTGAGCGCCGCAGGATCCGGCTCCACGTCGACAAGGTTGGTCAAAAGCCTCGGCCCCTCGTCGAGCTCAACCAGTGCAAGGACGTAAGGCGGCGGCACCTTGAAATTGGGGTTGAGCGACTGATGGGCGATCTCGAACGAATAAAGCGTCGCCTTCCCGCTCGCCTCGATCCACGAGATGTCGCGCGAGTGACAGGTGGGACATAGGACGCGGGGGTAGAAAAAGGGCCCACATTTTTCGCAACTTGGCAGCATCAGCTTGCCGTTCCTTAAACCCTCCCAATAGGGCTCCGCTTCGGGCGTGATCGGCGCGGGCAGTGGTCGGTCGAGGGATTGTTGCATGGCTTGGTGGTCCGGTTTCCGTTGCATAGGCCCCGTTCAGAACGCCACTTGATCGCCGCCTTTGAGGCCGAGCCGGCGGCGCGCGTCGTCGGGCGCGGCGATTTCGAGCGAGAGATTTTCGAGGATCGCGCGGATGCGCGCGACCTGATCGGCGTTGCTTTGGGCCAGCACGCCTTTTCCGAGATACAGGCTGTCCTCGAGGCCGACGCGGACGTTGCCGCCCATGATCGCACCCATGGTGCAAAGCCCGAGCTGGTGGCGGCCGGCGGCCAGGATCGACCATTCGTAGTCGGCGCCGAACAACCGATCGGCCGTACGGCGCATGAAGACCATGTTGTCGGGCTCCGGCCCGATGCCGCCGAGGATGCCGAAGATCGTCTGTACGAAAAGCGGTGGGGTGACCAGGCCGCGGTCAAGGAAATGGGCGAGGTTGTAAAGGTGCCCCACGTCGTAGCATTCGAATTCGAACCGCGTGCCGCAGCCTTCGCCCAGCTCCTTCAGCACGCGCTCGATATCCAGGTATGTATTCTTGAAGACCATGTCGCGCGAGCCCTCGAGATACGCCGGCTCCCAGTCGTATTTCCATTCGGTGTAGCGGTTCAGGATCGGGTATAGGCCGAAGTTCATGGACCCCATGTTGAGGGACGCCATCTCAGGCTTGGCGCGAAGCGGCGCCGCCAGCCGCTCGTCGAGGGTCATCTTCTGGCTGCCGCCCGACGTGATGTTTACGACCGCGTTGGTCGCCTGCTTGATCCTGGGCAGGAACTGCATGAATACGGCCGGGTCCGGCGTCGGGCTGCCGTCGGCGGCGTTGCGGGCGTGAAGGTGCAAGATGGCGGCACCGGCCTCGGCCGCGGCGACCGCGTCCTTGGCGATCTCGTCCGGCGTGATCGGTAGATGCGGCGACATGGTCGGCGTGTGAATCGAGCCGGTGACCGCACACGTGATGATCACTTTGTCCGCCACTGGTCCCTCCTAGGTTCGTCGCTTTGGCACCGTCGGCGCCTCATCGCTGCATGCGGCGGATGACGAAGACCGTCGTGCGCTTCCTCCGGCCATCATGGCGGCGATTCGCTACTCGGCAACACGGGCACCGGCCGTCACAGGCTGGCGGCCCGACAACGCTTGAGCCCCGCACGGATGGGCAGCGCGTCAGTCTAGGGTAACGCACCGACGCCGGGCAACATCGCTCCTTGGCCGGGCTCGGCGCGCGAAGGCGGCCGCTGGCGTGGTGGTGGCGCCTGGGGCATACTCCGCGCCGCTTCGCGCCGAGTGAGGCGCGCTCGGAAACGAAGACGGTGAGGATGATCCCACCCGATCCCCTGGAAGGCATCGGCATCGTTGGCTTCGCGCGCGCGTTGCGGGCGGGGCGCACGAGCGCCGAGGCGACGGCAGACGCCTATCTTCGGCGGATCGACGCGCTGGATGATCGCCTTGGCGCCTTCGAGACCGTGGCGCCGAATGCCGCGCTCGGCGCAGCGCGGGCCATGGACCAAATGCTGGCTTGCGGGATCGACCTCGGTCCGTTGATGGGTGTGCCGGTGGCCATCAAGGACATCGTCGCGGTCGACGGCCTGCCGACCCGGGCCGGCTCGAACGTGGACGTGAGTGATCTGATCGGCCCCGAAGGCGGCTTCGTTCGCATGCTCAAGCGGGCCGGATGCGTGATCCTGGGCAAGACGAAGACGGTGGAATTCGCCATGGGCGGCACCGGGATCGGGCGTTCGCGAGGGACCCCGTGGAACCCCTGCGACCCACAAGTCCACCGCATCCCCGGCGGATCTTCAAGCGGCTCAGGCGTCGCCACTGCCGCCGGACTATGCGGCTTCGCGGTCGGCTCCGACACCGGCGGCTCGGTGCGCACACCGGCCGCCCACTGCGGCGTTTTCGGCCTCAAGACCACCAAGGGCTTGTGGCCCACCGACGGCGTATTTCCGCTGTGCCCGACCCTGGATACCCTGGGCCTTTTGACCCGCTCGGCCGCGGACGCGGCGGTGGCCTTCGCCGCGCTTCAAGGCGAAGCAGAGCCGCAGCCGGCAACGGTGGCGGGCCTTCGCCTCGGCCGGCCGGCCAATCATTTCTTCGATCATGTGGACGAAGAGGTGGCCGCCTGCGTCGGACGCGCGATCGATGCGATCAGGCGCGCCGGCGCGAACATCGTCGAGATCGAGATCGCCGAGGCCGCCCGCGCATGGCCCGAACTCCACGCCTTCGTCGCCACCGAACTGGTGGCCGAGTTGGGGGGACGGGACGGCTTCGAGTCCAAGCGCCGGGACATGGACCCGGACGTGGCGGCCCGGACCGAGCCGGGGCGCGAGCTTTCGGCGGACGCGTACGCACGGCTCCGCGAACGCCACGTCGCCTATCGCCGGATCGGGGATGTGCGGATGAAGGGCCTGGATGGCTGGATCACGCCCACGGTCCCCTATTCGCCGCGCCCCGTCGCCGACTTCGACGACGCGGCGCTGGCCGAGCGACTGGTGCCCGTGGGCTCGGCCAACACCCGGATCGGCAATCTCTTCGGGCTTTCGGCGGTGTCGATCCCGGTGCACCATCTCGGCAGCCGGCTGCCGGCGGGCATGCAGATCCTGTGTGGCGGCGGCGAGGACGCCCGCGTGCTCGCGATCGCGTGCGCCATCGAAGCCGTGATCGGCACCCCGCCGAGGCCCAACCTCTCGGGCTTTCTCTGAGGCGCCCTACCCCGGCGGTGGCTCGGATCTGACCAACGGCATCGAGCGGTGGCAATGCCCCAGGATCCATCTCCATCGAGACCGCGGACCGATCGGCTCGCAAGCCGATTTGTCCTGTCAGGTCTCGTGGCAACAATCCTTGTATTTCAAAACGGGCCGGTCTCTTGGGCACAAGATGCGAACCCCGATGTCATATTCGAAAACGAGCACAAGCCGATTCCCGTCAAAGGAATTCCGGGGAATTTCATCGGCAAGAATTGAAGCGATGCGGAAAAGAATGACGTTCTTGGATTATTGAAACAGACAGAGGCGGTGTCCGGCGGGCTCGTTCGTCGCGTGATCTATTATCGTCCATTACGTGCGTACCGCACGGAAAAGGGAGGAGCACTCGATAATTCCGTGCCCGCATTTTCTTACGATGAAACCAATGCAGTCGTACTTCGAGATTCTTTCTTCCGCTTGGATCCGATCGCCAGGCTTGGGTTCCTTGTCCATGAGTTGACGCATCTTGCCGACGTCGGGCGAAGAATCAGCAAGAGCAAGGAATGGGCGGACCTGATTCATCCGAGGATCAGGAAAATTCGCGAGATGCTCGGAGCGCCCGGAACCGGCGCCGACGTACCCACGGGTTCCGCCGCCAAGGAAATTGCGCGCGCGAACGGGTTGCCAAGCACATACGCCGCGACCGCCGCCGGAGAAGCTCTCGCTGAGATCGTGGCATACCACCTGATCGCTTCGTCTTACGAGGCACCGGAACCAATTCGACGGTTCATCACCGCCCACGAACTAGCGCACCTTGCGCCATGATATTTCGCCTCCCGGCTCTTGCACGATCATGACGTCGAATCGCATCGGCACCTTTTGCGAAAACGCGAATCCCACGGTGGCGCCCGGCACGGCCAGCCCGATGATGACCAAAATGCGAAATCGACGCTGAATCAGACCGAAGAGGATCAATCCTCCGCCAACCACGACGCTGGCGTAGGTCAGATAGTCGAGAAACAGCGTGTCTTCGGCGAGCATCACCAATCCCGTGGTTACGCCACTCTGGGATCCGCGCAAATCTTGGCGCCGAACTTGGGGCCAATATACCGCCGATATCGATGAGCACAGACTTACAGAATCTCATGACAGGCGCGACATCGGATCCCGAATCCCAGCACGCTCCGCCGCCGATGGAACCGTGCGCGCGTTTCTGCTAGCCTTCGCACCGCACCGCGTCGCGAGAAGAGAGGCATCCAGCCGTCCCCGGAACCGGAAGCGAATGCCATGTCCGAAAGTATGGATTGGGAAATCAGCGCGGCCGCTCAGCCGAACCCTGACGACTACGACTTCGATCTGGCGCGCGCACTGAGCTGCGTCGTCTCGCTGCGCGCCCAAATTCCGCCGAACGCGTTTACCGCCCAGATCCTGGGGACCGAGCGCGGCGGCAACGGCGTCCAGATCGGCGACGACGGGCTTGTGCTCACCGTCGGCTATCTCATCACCGAGGCTGATCAGGTCTGGCTCGTCGACGCGCATGGCAAGGCCGCCAACGCCCACGTGGTGGGCTATGATCAAGAGACTGGATTCGGCTTAGTCCAGGCCCTGGAACCCTTGGCCGCCGAGACCATCGCGCTCGGGGAATCAGCCGATCTGCGCGTCGGTGATCCGGTCGTCGTCGCCGGACACGGCGGCCGGCGGCGCTCGGTCGCCGCCCAAGTGGTGGCGAAGCGCGAGTTCGCGGGCTACTGGGAGTACGTGCTCGACGAGGGCATCTTCACCGCGCCCCCGCATCCCAATTGGGGCGGGGCCGGATTGATCGGCGCCGAGGGCACGCTTCTCGGCATCGGCTCGCTCCTGATTCGCCAGGCCGGACCGGGCGAGGAAGGCATCGACGGCAACATGGTGGTTCCCATCGACATCCTGAAGCCGATCCTCGACGATTTGATGCGCTACGGGCAGACGCGAAAACCGCCGCGGCCCTGGCTCGGCATGCTGGCGATGGAGGCGGAAGACCGGCTCGTGGTCGCCGGCATGACCAACGGCGGTCCCGCGCACAAGGCCGAAGTCCGCGTCGGCGACATCGTCGTCGAGGTGGACGGCGAACCCGTCGACGAGCTCGCGAACATGTTCCGCCGCGTCTGGGCGATGGGGGACGCCGGCGTCGACGTACCGCTGACGCTGCTGCGCGAAGACGAGACCGTCCACATCCGGGTGCGGTCCGCCAGCCGCGGCGACTTCCTGATCGCGCCCCAGGTGCATTGAGGCCGCCTGGGCGGTTGCGCCACGCCGCCAAATGATGGAAACATGGTCCCAGGCCGTTTCGCGGCCGAAGGGAAAATCGTTGGGGCCGGGGAGATGTTTCGTCGGGCCGTTTTCAGCCTGCTCGTCGCCGCGGTCGTCGGCGTGCCCGGAGTTGCCGCCCAGCCGGCACAGGCCGCAGGCGCGTCCGAATTCATCCGCACACTCGGTGACGAGGCGATCCGGGTGCTGCAAGACCCTGACGCGACCCTCGAGCACCGCGAGGCCACCTTCCGAACGCTCCTGAAAGACGGCTTCGACATCGCCTTTCTCGGGCGCTTCGTCCTCGGCCAGCAGTGGCGGCGGGCGAGCCCCGAGCAGCAAAGCGAATACCAGGAGCTGTTCGGCGAATACATCCTCGCCACCTATTCGTCGCGCTTCGGCGGCTATGCGGGCGAGGCGCTGACCATCATCGGCGAACGCGCGGCGGGGAAACGGGACGCGGTGGTGAGCACCCGAATCGACCGGCCCAGCGGCGCTCCCATTCGGGCCGACTGGCGGGTCCGCGCCGACGCGGGCACCTTTCGGATCATCGACGTCTCGGTCGAAGGGGTCAGCATGGCGATCACGCACCGCTCGGAATTCGGGGCGCTCGTGCAGCGAAGCGGCATCGACGGGCTGATGGGGGTGCTGCGCGCGCGGGTCGAAAAGATGCCGGCAACGGCAGCGCTCCAATGAGCGCGGCGCAGGCCACCCGCGGGCGCCACGGAAACGCCGGCCGGCGTCACGGCGCCTGCCTGCGGGCGACGGGTTTTCGCGGCCTGGCCGCAGTGGCCCTTTTCGTCCTTCTTGGCGGATGCGCCGCCGGGGCCGATTTCGAGGCCGGCTGGAAGGCCTACCAGGAAGGCGATTTCGCCACCGCGCTCGGCGAATGGCGGGCCCTGGCGAATGATGGCGACGCCCGGGCCGAATACAACCTCGGCATCCTCTACGACCAGGGCAAGGGCGTCGATCGCGACGTGGCCGCGGCGGCGGCGCTGTGGCGCCGGGCGGCGGAAAATGGCTACGCGCCCGCCCAGCACAACTTGGCGGCGAGCCTGATCGCCGGCGACGGGATCGAACAGGACTTCGCCCAGGCCCTTTCGTGGCTCAAGAAGGCGGCCAACCAGGGGCTCGACCGCTCCATCTACACGCTCGGCAAGATGTACACCTACGGCCTCAGCGTGGACGCCGACCCGCGCCGGGCCTTCACCCTGTTCCTCGACGCCGCCAAGAAGGGGAACGTGCGCGCCCAGTACAACCTCGGCAAGATGTACCGCGACGGCGACGGCACCGAAAAGGATTTGAGCGCGGCGGTCGCCTGGTACCGGCGCGCCGCCGACAAGGGCTACGCCAAGGCCCAGGACAGCTTGGGGCGCCGCTACACGTTCGGCGAGGGCGTCTCGGCCGATCCGGTCCAGGCGCTCTTCTGGACCCTGCTTGCGGCGAACCAGGGGCTCGAGCGAGCACACGCCAACCGCGACGAGCTGAAGGCGCAGATGTCGGCCGAGGATGTCGCCCGTGCGGAACGACTGGTGGCCGATTGGACGCCGGCCGCCGATTAGGTCACGATGATTCTGGATAGACTCAGTCTAAAATCATGAACGTGATCGATTCCAATAAGCCGAAGCGGGAAGCGTGCGGACAATCGGTTCCCGCTTTTCCTCATCCCACTGGCGCGCGGTCGCCCTTCGGCGAGCTTTCTGACGTCGTGCCGGCCCGGGCCCGCCCCCTACCCACCCGCAAACGCAATTTCGCCATCCTCGCGGCTCTCGTTGTCGTCGCGACCGCGTTCCCGGCCGCGGCAGCGGTCCCGGCGCATGTGAGCGCACAAATCCAGGCCTTGGTCCGCGAGAGCCAGGACATTGCCGAGCGCGACCGCAACCTCGCACGCACCTTGAACGACCCGGCGCTGGGGGTGCTGAGCGCGCGCCGCAACCACCTGCGTACGGAATCCCTCATCAACGCGATCGTGATCGCCGCGATCATCGAATCACCGGCGCTGGCGCCCGACGTGGTGGCAACGGCCGTCGCCCATCTGCCCGATATGCGCGACAGCATCGCCCGGGCCGCAAGCGCCGCCTTTCCCGGATTCGCCGCGGCCATTACCAGGGCCGCGGGTACCGCGCCGCAAGCCGCACCCGCAATACCGCGCGCGGTTTCGCGGGCGCCTGCGCCTTCGTCCGGTCCCGCCCCGGAGTCCGCGCCGCCAGGTGCCGATGCGTTCGCGGACGGCGGCGACGATACGGCTGGCAGGACGGACGCAGACCCCGGCATTTACGACCCGCTCGAGTCGGTCAACCGCGGTATCCTCGTCTTCAACGACGCCGTCGACGCCGTGCTCATCAAGCCGGCGGCGAAGTTCTACGGTTTCGTCACGCCGGAGTTCGCCAAACGCGGCGTGCGCAACTTCATCCGCAACCTGAACGCGCCGGTAGTGCTGGCCAACGATCTCCTCCAGCTCGAGGGCGGCGACGCCGCTGTGACGGTCGGGCGTTTCGTGGTCAATACCGTCTTCGGTGTCGCCGGCTTCGCCGAGGTGGCCGAGGAATGGGAACTGCCCTACCACCCGGCCGACTTCGGCCAAACGCTCAACACCTACGGCTCGGGCCCAGGGGCGTATTTGATGCTGCCGATCCTCGGTCCAAGCACGCTCCGCGACGGGATCGGCACCGGCGTCGACATCTTCTTCCACCCCTTCACCTATCTGTTCGACACCCCGACCAATCTCGCCATTACCGGCGGCAAGGCACTGGTCCGCCGCGAGAGCTTGATCGAGCCCCTGGACGATCTTCGCGCCACCGCGATCGACTACTACGCGGCGCTGAGAAGCGCTTATTTCCAGGACCGCGCGGTCGAACTCAATAAAGGCGCGCCCCCGGCCTCGCCCGAAGTGGACCGGATGTTCGAGGAATTCGAGTAAGGGGACCCATGCCGGCGATCTGCCGCGATTGCGAAGCCCACTGGCAGGACGCGCAAGCGAGCGCCGCGTGTGCAGCTTGCGGGTCTTCGCGGGTGCTCGCCCATCCCGAGCTCGACCGCCTTTCGATCGCCCATGTGGACTGCGACGCTTTCTACGCTGCCGTCGAGAAGCGCGACCGGCCCGAACTGCGCGCGCTCCCCGTCATCGTCGGGGGCGGAAGGCGCGGCGTCGTCATGGCGTCCTGCTACGTCGCGAGAAAGTCCGGGCTGCGCTCGGCGATGCCCATGTTCAAGGCGTTGAAGCTCTGCCCCGAGGCCACCGTCATCCGCCCAGAAATGGAGAAGTACCGCGCCGTGGGTGCCGAGGTTCGGGCGCTGATGCGGGACGTGACCCCGCTGGTCGAGCCTTTGAGCGTGGATGAGGCGTTCCTCGATCTTTCCGGCACCGAGGTGCTGCACGGCGGCTGGCCGGCGTGGACGCTGGCGCGGCTGATGCGCCGAATCGAAGACGCCGTCGGCGTCACCGCCTCGGTCGGCTTGAGCTACAACAAGTCGCTCGCCAAGATCGCGTCGGATTTGGAAAAGCCGCGGGGTTTCGCCGTCATCGGCAGGGCCGAGGCGGTCGCGTTCCTGGCGCCAAAGCCCGTCGCCCTGATCTGGGGCGTCGGCCCGGCGCTCGCAAAGCGGCTCGAAGGCGACGGCATCGCGACCATCGGCGAGCTTCGGATGCGGGACGAAGCGGAACTCGTGGCCCGCTACGGGGCCATGGGGCAAAGGCTCGCGCGCTTCGCCCGGGGTGAGGATACGCGCGCCGTCGAGCCCCACGCGGCGGCCAAGAGCATCTCGGCCGAGACCACGTTCGAGGACGACTTGGCGGATCTGGACGCGCTCGCGGGCATCTTGTGGGGACTTGCGGAGAAGGTGGCGCGGCGGCTCAAGGACGCAGAGCTGGGCGCCGGCACGGTGACGCTCAAGCTCAAGACCGCGGGCTTTCGCACCATCACGCGCTCGCGGACGCTGACCGCCCCGACCCGCCTTGCAGAAGTGCTCTACCGCACCGGCCACACGCTTTTGGAAGGCGAGGCCGACGGCCGCGCCTTCCGCCTGATTGGGATCGGCACCGCCAACTTCGTGGACGCCGCGAGCGCCGACCCGCCCGATCTCGCCGAGCCCGACAAGGAGCGCTGGGAGCGGATCGAGACCGCCGTTGACTCCGTGCGCTCGCGCTTCGGCGGCCAAGCCATCGTCAAGGGCCGCGCCTGGCGGAAACGGGCGACGAGCGCGACCGGGAAAGCCCGGGGGGCCCCGTCGTGAGCACGCCAGCAGTTCGCGGCTTTCGCTTCGAAGCGAGCCCGCGCCGGGTGCGGGGCAAGTCCGGGCGCGCCACCGTCGCCGATTCGAAGCATGCCCGGCTGCTGTTCGAACCCGGCAGGATTCCCGTCTATTGGTTCCCGAAGACCGACGTGCGCATGGACCTGTTGGAGCCGGCGGGCCGGGGCAAGCGCGATTCCAAGGGAACGCCGGCGCTCTTTCACGTCGTTATGGGGCGGAAGCGAGCCCCCGACGCGGCCTTCACATACGCGCGGACGCCCGCGGGCGTGCCGACGCTAAAAGATCACGTCGCCTTCGTCTGGGAAGCCATGGACGCCTGGTACGAAGAAGACGAAGAGATCTTCGTCCACGCCCGCGATCCCTACAAGCGGGTGGACGCAATCCGCTCCAGGCGCCACGTCGAGGTGGCGCTGGGCGGGACAGTGCTCGCCGAGACCCGAAAGCCCGTTCTCTTGTTCGAGACCGGCTTGCCGACGCGCTACTACTTGCCGCGCGCCGACGTCAGAACCCGGCTCTTGGTGCCGAGCCCTACCCTCACCCGCTGCCCCTACAAGGGCGTCGCGTCGTACTACTCGGTCCGCATCGGCGCAGCCCTCCATGCCGATCTGGTCTGGACTTACCCAGACCCGATCCCGGAATGCCCCAAGATCAAAGGGTTGCTGTGCTTCTACAACGAGAAGGTGGACATCACCGCAGACGGCGTCGTGCTGAAGCGCCCGAAGACCCATTGGTCTTGACCGAGACGGCAATCAACACACGGCAAGCCTCCTACAACGGCTTGTTCGTTTCTCCCGTCGGGTCGAAGCCCATGACCGGGTGGGCCTCGTAGGGTTCTTCGAGAAAGCCGAGCTCGTCGTCGTCCAACTCGATTTCGGTGGCCTTGGCGGCATCGGTGATGTGGCGCGTCTTGGTGGCGCCGACGATGGGCGCGGTGACGCCTGGCTGGTGCAAGAGCCAGGCGATGGCCACCTGGGCGGGCGCGACGCCGCGGCGCTTGGCGAGCTCGACCACCCGATCGATGACCCGGAAGTTGGCGTCCGAGACGTAGAGTTCGCGCATCCGCTCGTCCGTTCTTGCGCGCATCGTGGGCGCGCGGCCGCGGCGCTTGCGGGTGCCTGAGAGCATGCCGCGCCCGAGCGGGCTCCACGGAATCATCCCGATCCCTTCTTCCACGCAGTAGGGGACCATCTCGCGTTCCTCTTCGCGATAGACCAGGTTGTAGTGGTTCGACATGGACGTGAACCGGGTCCAGCCGTTCATGTCGGCGACATGGTTGAGGCGCGAGAACTGATACGCCAACATCGACGAGGCGCCGATGTAGCGGGCCTTGCCCGCCTTCACCACGTCGTGGAGCGCCTCCATGGTCTCTTCGTCCGGCGTCCGCCAGTCGTAGCGCGGGATCTGGTAGAGATCGACGTAATCGGTCTTCATCCGCTTCAGCGTCGCATCGATGGCATCGAAGATCTGCTTGCGGCTGATGCCGATGTAGTTTGGCCAGCGGCCCGAATGGTTGTGGGTGATGGTGGCGATGATCACCTTGTCGCGGGGCACGTTCCTGAGCACGTACTTGCCGACGAGCGTCTCGCTCAAGCCGTCGGAGTAGATGTCGGAGGTGTCGAAGAAGTTGAACCCGGCGTCCAGCGCCTTCTTGAACATGGGCCGGCTTTGCTTCTCGTCCAGCACCCAGTCGTACCAGGACTTGGACCCGAAGGTCATGCAGCCCAAGGCGACGCGGCTGACTTCGAGCCCGCTGGTCCCTAGAAAGCCGTACTTCATGGCGATTCCCCCGCTCTGGATTTGTACGCGGTAGGCCCGCGCCTCGCGCCCCGCCATCCTAAAGCGGATCGCCCTCGATTGAAACCGCGGTGCGGCCCCGGTTGGCTGCGTGAATCCACTCTATTTCAATAAGATAGACCCGATTCACGTGGTCCGCGGATCGCTGAAATTCGAAACCGAGCGACCGCGATCCGGCCAAACGTCGGCGCTCGCCGGTCTAATCCGGCGGGACGCCGGTCCAGTCGGTGACGAAATCCGCGGGATCGACGCGCCAGTCGTCGGGTGAATGCGCCTCGGGCGTCCCCACGTATTGGATGGCGACGATGTGGTCGTGCGCATCCAAGCCGGGCGCCCGTTTCACGGCAACATCGTAAGCCATGGCGCCGGTCCGCCACATGGTCCCGAATCCCTTGGCGTGGAATACGATCCCGAGGTTGTGCGCCGCCGCGGCCGCCGACATCACCTGCTCGATCTCGGGGATCTTGGGATGATCGGGCTGAACCTTGGCGGCGACCACGATCAGCAGCGGCGCGCGGAACGGTTTTTGCCGCTCTCGGGTGAGCACTGATGCGGGCACGTGGGGCTCGCGGGCAGCCAGCGCCTGCGCCATCACCTCGCCCAAGGCGTGCCGCGCGTCGCCGCGGATGGTGATGAACTCCCAGGGGCGAAGCAGCCCGTGGTCGGGGGCGCGTGCGGCGGCACGGAACGCGTCCGCGACGTCGGCGTCCGACGGCGCCGGCTCGCCGAGCCTCACCGCCGATGCGCGCGTGATCAGTGCTTCCAGTGCGCCCATCCGGGGCCTCCCTCCCTGAGCGGATTCACGTCGGCGATCGCCGAGGCCAGTTTTCCCGACTCCGGCCCCGATCTCAAGCTCGCGATCGGCGGATCCGGAAGATTTTCCCCCTCACGCGTAGTGCAGCGGCAGGGCGGTCGAGTACTTGATTTCCTCCATGGCGAAGCTCGAACTCACGTCCGACAGGCTGACCTTCTCAATCAGGCCCTTGTAGAACGCGTCGTAGGCGGCGATGTCGGGGACCACGACCCGCAGCATATAGTCGATCTCGCCGCTCATCCGATAGAACTCCACCACTTCGGGAAATTCGGCGACGGCGGCCGCGAAGGCTTCGAGCCAGGCGTAGTTGTGCTCGGACGTCTTGACGGCGACGAAGACGGTGACACCCACGTTCAACGCGGCGGCGTCGAGAATCGCCACGCGGCCGCGGATCACCCCCGATGCTTCCAGCTTCTGGATACGCCGCCAGCAAGGCGTCGACGTGAGACCGACCCTGCCGGCGATCTCGGCGAGTGGCATGGTCGCGTCGTCCTGGAGACAAGCGAGGATAGTCCTGTCGATTTCGTCCATGGCAGGCTCCTCCGGAAAGGACAATCTCCGCCCTAGAAATAATTTGCGCAATTAACGGCGATCATGGGATCAAGTTACAAAAAATAGACGAAATAAACAAAAATGCAAAAAAATTTTCTAATATTCCTCTTGCGCGCTCGCGTCCCACGCGCGAAGCTCGAGCAACGGAGGAGCGCCGTTGCGATATTTTCCCGCCTTTCTCGATCTCGCCGGACGCCACTGCCTCGTAGTCGGGGCGGGCGCGGTCGCGACACCGAAGGTGCGGCTGTTGTTGGACGCGGGCGCCCTCGTCACGGTGGTCGCGCCGGCCGCGAACGCGGCGGTCCGCATGCTCGCCCAGCGCGGCGATATCACCTGGCGCCGGCGGCGCTTTCGCGGCTCGGACGTGGCGGGCCGTTCGCTGATCTACGGAACCAGCGGGGATGCGGGTGTAGATGAGTCCGTATCCCACGCCGCGCGGTGCGCCGGCGTTCCGGTGTGCGTGGTGGACCGGCCCGCGCTCTCGAGCTTCGTCACGCCGGCGATCATCGACCGGGACCCGATCATCGTCGGGGTTTCCAGCGGCGGCACGGCGCCCGCACTCGCGCGCCGCATCCGGGCCGCAGTCGAGGCCACCCTTCCCCCCCGGATCGGCGTGCTCGCGCGGTTCGCGGACCGATTCCGCTCGGTGGTCCGGACGGCACGGCCCGAAGCGGTGGCGCGCCGGCGGTTCTGGGATGAGGTGTTCGACGGTCCGATCGCGACCCGGGTCTTGAACGGTGACGACGACGGCGCATTCAAGGCGATGCTGGCGGCGGTCAACCGGCGGTCGGGTGCGGATCGCCCGCCCGGCTCCGTCGCGATCGTCGGCGCCGGCCCCGGCGCCGCCGATCTCATCACGCTGCGCGCGCTCAGGCTCCTGCAAAGCGCGGACGTTGTGATCCACGACCGACTGGTGGGCGCGGACGTCCTCGGATACGCCCGTCGCGACGCCGAGAGGCTGTGCGTCGGCAAGGCGCGCGGCGGACGCGGATGGTCCCAGGACGCCATTAACGAACGCCTGGCGGCCCTCGCCGGCGAGGGCAAGCGGGTGGTGCGCCTCAAGGGCGGCGATCCCCTCGTCTTCGGGCGCGGTGGCGAGGAGGCAGAGTATCTGCGCCAGCGCGGCATCGCGGTCGAGCTGATCCCGGGAATCACGGCCGCCGCGGGTTGTGCCGCCGCCGCCGGCATCCCGCTGACGCACAGGGGCACAGCCCGGTCCGTAACTTTTGCCACCGGCGAGACTGCGGACGGCGATCCGACGCCCGACTGGGCCGACCTCGCGCGCCCCGGACGGACGCTCGTGGTCTACATGGGCGTCGCCAACGCCGACGCCATCGCCAAGCGGCTTCTAGAGAACGGGGCGGAGCCGGCAACGCCGGTGGCGGTCGTCGAAAACGGAACCCGGCCCGAACAGCGCGTCGTCACCGGGCGGCTCGATGACCTGGGCCGGCTCGTGCACGAACACGCCGTGGCGGCGCCGGCGCTGATCATCGTCGGCGAGGTTGTCCGCCTCCGCGCCGCGGCGGCGGACAGGGACGAGTCGGAAGCGAATGCGCTGAGGCTCGCCATATGAAACGCGAATCCGCGAACGGGGCGAAGAACGAGGCGAGAGGCGGAAAAGTCATGACCGCCAACCGGCTCCGCGACGGCGCCGTGGTTTACCTCGCGAACGGCGGAGCGTGGTCAGAACGCATCACCGATGCGCTGATCGCCGCTACCGATGCGGAAGTACGGGCGCTCGAAGACCGCGCGGCGGCGGACGAGCGCGCCCTTCTCGTCGTCGAGACCTACCTGTTCGACGTTGACCCGAAGCCCGACGGCCCGGCCCCTTTGAGCCAACGCGAGCGCATTCGCGCCGCTGGGCCCACGGTCGGCACCGATTTCGGACCGCCGCCGCCGGCGTCCCGCTTGACGGAGTAGATCCATGTACATCTACGACCAGCGCGATCACGCGATGCTCGCCCAGCGGACCGCGCAGTTTCGCGGTCAAGTGGCGCGGCGCCTGAACGGGGCGCTCAGCGAAGCCGAGTTCCGGCCGCTCAGGCTGTTGAACGGGCTCTATCTACAGCTTCACGCCTACATGCTGCGGGTCGCAATCCCCTACGGCACGCTATCGGCGCGTCAGATGCGCGGGCTTGCGGCCGTGGCGCGCTCCTACGACAAGGGGTACGGCCACTTCACGACACGGCAAAACATCCAGTTCAACTGGCCCAAGCTCGACGATGTTCCGCGCATCCTCGAAGACCTCGCCGGCGTCGAGATGCACGCCATCCAGACCAGCGGCAACAGCATCCGCAACGTGACCGCCGACGCCTACGCGGGCGTCGCCGCCGACGAGATCGAGGATCCCAGGATTTACGCGGAAATCATCCGCCAATGGTCGACGCTGCACCCAGAGTTCACGTTCCTGCCGCGCAAGTTCAAGATCGCGGTAACCGGCGCGCCACGCGACCGGGCCGCGGTGCGCGTCCACGACATCGGGCTGCAAATCCGAACCAACGAGGCGGGCGAAGTGGGATTCGCCGTGATCGTCGGCGGCGGATTGGGGCGCACGCCGATCGTAGGCCCCCTCATCCGCGAGTTCCTGCCGAAACGGGATCTGCTCTCGTATCTCGAGGCGATCCTGCGCGTCTACAACCAGCTTGGCCGCCGCGACAATATGTTCAAGGCGCGGATTAAGATACTCGTTCAAAGCGTTGGTAAAGAACAATTTACGGAAATGGTCGAAGACGAATGGCGGCGCATCGCCGGCGGCACCCTCGACCTCGAGGCGGACGAGATCGCCCGGATCGCCGCGAGTTTCGCGCCGCCGCCCTACGACCGCCTGGAGCCTGTCGATCTCGCCTTCGAGTTCAAGCTTGCCGCCGACCCTCGCTTCGCCCAGTGGTGCCGCACCTCTCTTGCGGCCCATCGTCAACCCGGTTACGCCATCGTCGACGTCTCGCTCAAGCCTGCGGACGGGGTGCCCGGCGACGTCACGGCCGCGCAGATGGAAGCGCTGGCCGATCTGGCCGAACGCTTCAGTTCCTCGGAAATCCGGGCGACCCACTGGCAGAACCTGGTGCTTCCGCACGTTCGGCTATCGGACGTCCATGCGGTTTGGCTGGCGCTCGCGGCGCTCGGTCTCGCGACCCCGAACATCGGCCTCGCCAGCGACGTCATCGCGTGCCCGGGCCTCGATTACTGCAACCTCGCGAACGCCCGGTCTATTCCCGTCGCCCAAGCGATCTCGCGCCGCTTCGCCGACATCAAGCGGCTCCATGACATCGGCGATCTTCGGATCAACATCTCAGGCTGCATCAATGCCTGCGGCCATCACCACGTCGGCAACATCGGCCTCCTCGGCGTCGACAAGAAGGGCGAGGAATACTACCAGCTCACGCTCGGCGGCAGCGACGACGAGAACGCCGCCCTTGGCGAGCTTGTCGGCCCGGCGTTTCCCTACGACGAGATCGTCGACGCCGTCGAGACAATCGTGAACACGTACATGGATCGGCGCGAGCCCGGCGAGCAGTTCCTCGCGACCTACCGCCGCGTGGGCCTCGGACCCTTCAAGGAGAGACTTTATGGCGCTCATCAAGGATAACGCGCTTCGCCCCGACCCCTGGGTCTTTGTCGCGGACGAGGCGGAGCTTCCCGAAAGCGATCCGGCCATCGTATCGTTCGAGCGCTGGCAGCGCGATCGCGCCCGGCTCGGCGTGCGCAACGGCCCGCTGGGCTTGCGGCTCAGAAGCGACCAGCCGCCCGAAGGCATCGCCGACGATCTTGCCGCCTTCGATCTGATCGCGCTCGAGTTTCCCAAGTTCACCGACGGGCGCGCCTATTCGTACGCCCGGCTTTTGCGCGAACGGTACGGCTTCGAGGGCGAGCTCCGGGCCGTCGGCAACGTCTTGCGCGATCAGCTATTTTTTATGCAACGCTGCGGCTTCGATACCTTCGAGGTCGCCGACGACGTCGACATCGGCGCTTGGCTCGAGGCTTTCGTCGAGATCGACGTCATCTATCAGCCGGCCGACGACGACCGGCGCCCGTTCAGGACGTTACGGACCGACGCGGCCGGGCCGACCGCCGAGCGTCGCTGAAGCCGCTGCCGCGGCCTCTTTACCGGGGAACCCATCGCCTCGCTTGTTCCCTGGCGCCCGACGGGTCAAGATCGCGCCCCTGTTCGCGTTGGAGATCCCCGGCGATGGCGACACACCACGAGATCAAATCCACGCCTGAGACCGTTCACGCCAGCGTCTTCGACGCCGCGATTCCGCCCGTGATCGGGGTCGATTCTGGCGACACCGTCACCCTGCATTGCCTATCGGGCGGCCCCGACATCCTGCCCGATGGGGACGCGTTCGAGGTGCTGCCCGATCACTTGGAAGTCATCCGGGCGCTCAACGTGACCAAGCCGGGCCATTTCATGACCGGACCGGTCGCGGTCAAGGGCGCCGAGCCCGGCGATATGCTCGAGGTCCGCATTCTGGACGTCAAGCTGCGCCAGAACTGGGGCCACAACTCGATCCGGCCCTTGAGCGGCAGTTTGCCGGACGACTTCCCCATTCGCCGCTGCATGCACATCCCCTTGGACGCCGAACGCATGGTCGCCACCATGCCCTGGGGCCTCGAGCTCCCGCTTCAGCCGTTCATGGGCGTGATGGGGGTCGCGCCGCCGCCGATCTGGGGGGCGATCTCGTCGGGGCCACCACGCGCGCACGGCGGCAACATGGACAACAAGGAACTGGTGGCCGGCACCACGCTATTTCTGCCGGTGTTCGTCGCCGGCGCCAACTTCTCGGCCGGCGACGGCCACGCCTGCCAGGGCGACGGCGAGGTCAATTCGAACGGGCTAGAAACCGCGCTCAGCGGCACCTTCACACTCATCGTCCACAAGGGGAAGACGATCACCATGCCGCGCGCCGAGACCGACGCGCACTACATCACCATGGGGATGGACCTGGACCTGGACGACGCCGCCACGCAGGCGCTGCGCGAGATGATCGCCTTCATCGGCGAGCGATCCAACATCGCACCCGAGGACGCCTATACACTGTGCAGCCTGGCCGCGGACCTGCGCGTCACCCAGATCGTCGACGGCAACAAGGGCGTGCATGCAATGCTGCCCAAGTGGGCGCTTCGCGCCTGACGCGCGCCCTGCCCTATTCCACGACCGATCGATAGTCCGGGCCGAAGGCGGATTCCATGGCTTCGGCGAGCCTGGACCGGGCGGCGTCCGCGTCCCCGATCGCCGCAGCCACCGAGCCTTGGCCGGCTTCCGGCATCGTCGGAATCACCTGCTCGAAGATCCACGTGCGCCGGGCGAGGCGAACCGAGCGCGGCAGCTTATACAGGTTGCGGTTAAAGACGCGCATGGTCTCGTCGTCGAATACCGCCTCCCAAGCCTCGCGTTCGGGGCCCACGTCGAAGTCGCGGCGAACGTTGGGCGACGGGTGCTCGGACCGGGCGCGTTTCGTGGCCGCCCGATCGACGCGGCCGGCGGCAATCGCGACGCCGTAATCGCGAAGCGCGCCTTCCTCGGTGACGAAGCCCAGGCGGACGTCGCGAAGGACGCTCTCGGGATCGCGCTTCAAGGGATCGCCCATGCCGCTGCCGCCCGGCATCATCACCGTGACCCGCTCGCCCGCCGCGAGTTCGAGCCGGTCGAATCGCGACAGCTCGGTCTCGCCCGCAAGGCCCCGGTTGCGGATCACGCGGAACGGCGCAGCCGGACGCGCGCCGAAGACCCCCCAGCCCTGGAATCGTTGGCGGTCGATCCCCTGGATGATCAGGGTGCCGCCGACGCGACGCGCCTCGAAGGTGATCATCTGCCCGACGCCCCCGCGCCACTCTCCGGGTCCTCCGGAATCGCCGCGCACCTCGTACTCGTTCACCGCGATGCCGGACAACGACTCGACGGTTTCCAGGCGTTGATTCTTGATGTTCACGTACGAGGCGTCGCGGCCGTCGACCCCGTCGCTGCCGCTGTACGCCCCCATGCCGCCGCGCATGGACTGGACTACGGTGATCCGGCTTCGGTTGCGCCCGTCCGGGTCGGGCTCGGAATAGACGATTTCCAGGCTGGCGCCGCCGGCGGGCGCCGCCATCCGATCAGGCGCCGCCTGCAAAAGGACGCCGTTCATCACGTCGTTCAAGCGCCGGATGGTGTCGAGGCGCGAGCCGATGGCGTTCGGGAACTCGGCGTTCATCGCGTGTCCGGGCGGGTTGATCGCGGCGATGGGACGGAAGATCCCGGCGTTGAACGGGATGGTCTTGTCGTGGGTGCAGATGAAGGTGACCAGGCGTCGGGTGAAGCCCGCGCACATCCGCCCCATGGAGGGGTAGTTGAGGGCGCCGGGCACCTGTGGGTCGGTGTCGCTCAAATCGATGGTGACCGCGCCGTCGCGAAACGTGACCGCGAGTCGGATGCGGTACGGGTAAGGCGTGATCATGTCGTCGTCGACGAAGTCCCAGAACTCGTAAACCCCTTCAGGCACACCTCTGAGCACGGCCCGGGTCTTCTCCTCGGCGTATGCGAGTAGCACTTCCTGGCAGTCGATGAAGGCGTCGGCACCGTGGCGCGCGATCATGCGCTGGGCGCGCCTGGCCCCGGTCTCGAGCGCAGCGAGCAGCGCCTTGAAGTCGCCGAGGTTGAGTTCGGGCGAACGGCTGTTGGCGACGAATAGCGCGAGCCAGTCGGCATTGACCTCGCCGCCACGCACTATCTTGAGCGGCGGCACCCGCATGCCCTCCTGGAAGATGTCGGTGTTGGTGGGCGAAACGCTTCCCGGCACCCGGCCACCCACGTCGTTGAAGTGGCAAAAACACCAGCCGTAAGCGACCACGCGGCCTTCGTGGAAATAGGGACGCACCAGGTGATAGTCGGGAAGATGGGTGGAAAGCCCGTCCGAGGTGTAGGCGTCGTTGGTGCCGATGACGTCGCCGGGTTCGAGATCCGGAAACGCCTCGATCACGCCGCGCAACGGGTAATAGATCGTGGACACGCCGGCGACGGTAGAATCGCTGGGCCAAGCGAAGATGTTGCCGGCAAGATCGGCGACGCCGACCCCGAAGTCGCCCCCTTCCTTGACGAAGGCCGAACGCGCGGTGCGTTTCAGCGTCAGCGCCATCTCGTCGGCGATCCCCGAGACCTTGCGGCTGAGGATCTCCAAAAGGGCGGGATTGATCGCGGTCATGGCTCCCTCAATTTTCGGCGGCGGCGGCAGGCGTCAGGATCAGGTTGCCGATCCGGTCGACCACGGCCTTCCAGGCGGGCAGGATCCAAGTGGTGCTGTCTTCTTGTTCGACGATGGCGGGGCCGCCGATGACGGCGTCGCTTGGGAGCCGGCTTCGCTGAAACACGGGCACGTCCAACGCCGCACCCTCGTGATACACCCGGCGGCGATCGACAGGCGGCGGCGTCGGGCCGGCGTCGATCTCGGGCATGGATACGGGCGGCATCCGGCCGGTGACCTGCAGCCGCTCGGTCGTGATCTCGGCGTCGCTTTCGATATCGCGAAAGCCGTACAGCTTTTCGTGCGCTTCGTGGAACCGCTCGACGATGGCGGCCACTTCGGGGGCACGGGCCAGCGCCGGGGGCAGGCTTACGGGCAGCTCGAAGGACTGGCCCTCGTAACGCATCTCGAGCGTGGCTGCGAACTCGGCCTCGCCCAGGATCTCGCCCTCGGCGGCGAGCCACGCCGCGGCCTCGTCTTCTAAGTCCCGGAAGACTTGGGCGAGCGCCGCCTCGGCTTCCCTACCGTCGCGCATGCGGATGTGGCGGGAGCGCACGTAGTCGCGCTTGACGTCCGCGAGAATGGCGCCGAGCGCGCAAAAGGTGCTGGACGCCGGCGGTACGATCACGCATTCGATGTCCACCTCGTCGGCGAGCAGGTTGGCGTGGGTCGGACCGGCGCCGCCGAACGCCATGAGGGTGAAATCGGCCGGATTCTCGCCGCGCCGCGCCGCCCTCTTTTGCAGTTCCGCCGCCATCACCGCGCTCGCCACGTCCAGCGCCGCCGCCGCCGCTCCGACCGCCCGGTTCGGCCCTTCCTGAAGCCCGATGCGCATGCCCACTCCGTCCAGCGCCGCGCGCGCCGCCGCCTCGTCGAGTCGCATGCGCCCGCCGAGGAAGTGATCGGGATGGATGGTGCCGAGAAGCAAATAGCAGTCTGTGAGTGTGGGCTCGGTCCCGCCGCGCCCGTAACAAACCGGCCCCGGGTCGGCGCCGGCGCTGTGGGGGCCGATCTTTAAAACGCCTTGGGGATCCACCCAGACCACTGAGCCGCCGCCGGCACCGATGGCGCTGACGTCGAGGACCGGAACCATGAGCGGCAGGTCGCCCACGCGGGCGTCGGTGGTGAAACTGGGCTCGCCCGACTGGACCACGGAGACGTCGCAGCTGGTGCCGCCCATATCGACGGTGATCAGGTCGGTCCTGCCCGCCCCTTGCGCGGCGCGCAAAGCGGCCACCACGCCGGACGCCGGGCCCGACAGCACGGTATCGACGGGGCGCGCGCGCGCCGTCTCGACGCTGACCGTGCCGCCGTTCGACGCGGTGATATAGATGGGCGCGGTGATACCGGCCGCCTTCACGCGCGCCATCAGCCGGGTCAGATAGTCGTCCATGATCGGCTGCACGTAGGCGTTCATGATGGCGATCAAGGCGCGCTCGAACTCTCCGAGCTCGGGCCAGATGGTCGCCGATTCGGTGACCGGGACGCCGTTGAGCCGGCTTCGCAGTCCCTCCGCCACCTCGTGCTCGAGGTCCGGGTACATGTACGAGTTCAAGAGCTGGACCGCCACCGCCTCGATCCCGCTCAGCTTCACGCTCTCGGCTATCTGAGACAGTTCCGCGTCCGCGACCGGGGTTCGGACCGCGCCGTCGGCGAGCACCCGGGCCGAGGTCTCGAAAATCTTATCGCGCGGCACCAGGGGCTCCTCTTTTTTGAGCGTGAAGTCCTGGGTGTGGGCCAGGTTGGCACGGCCGATCTCGAGCACGCTGCGATTGCCGCGCGAGACCACCAGGCCCACCTTGGCGCCGCGGCGCTGGATGATGGCGTTGACCAGCAACGTGGTGCCGTGAACGATCAAGCCGATGTCTTCGGCGGCAACGCCGGCGCGTTCGATCAACTCCGAAAGCCCCCGTTCGACCGAAAGCGACGGATCGTCCGGCACGCTCGGCACCTTGAACCGGGTCAGGGTTCCGGAGGAGGAATCGGAGAGCACGAAATCGGTGAACGTTCCGCCGACGTCGACGCCGACGCGGCAGCGCCCGGCCGGACCTCGCGGTGACGGGGCCGCCATTTCCGCCCTCAGCCGTCCATGGCGGCGGCGCGCCGGACCACGCTCGTCGCGCAGACGTGCGCTCGTGCCGCAGTCATTCGGTACCCTTGAGGCCCATGTAGTCCCCGCTCAATTTTCCCTCGGATCCGCCGCATCACCCGCGATCTTGCCGGATCATGGCTGCGAAGACAACGCGGGCGCCGCCTGACCGCGGCAAGGCGTGGCGTTGCAGCGAAGGGCCGGAAGCCCCATAATTCCAGTGCGGCGCTTGGGAGCGGACGCCATGGAACAAGTTCGCAACGACACGGAAACGAGGCTGGCCGCGCGCCTCCGGCGCGGGCTCGCGTGGCTTTGGTATGAGCTGTGCGATCTCATGCGCAACGACAACGATCCCAAGTCGCGCGCCGATTTCAACCACCACTGCGGCGCCTGAACGTTCGCCGCCCGCCCCCGTCAGCCCGGCGGCTTCGCGGGCCTGTCGCCACCGGGACCCGAGGCGCTTGTGCCGCCGTCCACCGAAAGCGTGGTGCCGGTGACGTAGGAGGCGTCGTCGGAGGCAAGGAAAAGGACCGCGCTCGCAATCTCGTCCACCGTGGCAAGCCGCTTTATGGGGACCGGATCGGCGATCCAAGCCATGCCTTCGTCGTACGGCAGGCCGAGATGGTCGATCTTTTCGTCGGTCATCTCGGTGTAGGTGTCGCCGGGTGCAATCGCGTTTACCCGGATGTTGTGCGGCGCCAGGTCCAGAGCCATCGCGCGTGTCATCTGCAAGAGCGCCGCCTTGGACGTGCAGTATGAGACCTTGCCGGGCTCGGTGAACAGGCCCAGGTCCGACGACGTGTTGACGATCACCCCGCCGCCTTGGTCCTTCATCTGGTGCGCGGCCTCGCGCGAAAGGATAAATGGGGCGCCCAAATTCACCCGCATGGCATCGGCCCAATGGGCATTGCTGGTCTCGAGCGTGCCGTAGCGGTGGTGGATGCCGGCGTTGTTGAAGAGCACGTCGAGCCGGCCCAGCCGGCGCACCGCCTCGGCGATCAGGGCCTCCGGCGCACCGTCGTCACGAAGATCGCACGCCGCGAATTCGATCGCGCGCCCGGCGGCGCGCATCTCTTCGGCAAACGCATCGCCGCGCTCGGTGTTGCGGCTGGCGGCCAGCACCCGCGCGCCCTCGTCGGCGAACGCCAACGCCGCCGCCTTGCCAATGCCGCTGGCGCCGCCTGTAATCAGTACCGCCTTGCCCTCGAACCGCATGCCCATGCCTCGCTTTCGCTCCTCGGCGGCGGCGCCCTGGCGGAGGCTTCGCCTTAAAGGTTTTCGAAAATCTTCCCACCGCTCGGCGATCAGGCGCCCATCCGTCGATCGTTCCCCCTATCCCCTCTGCCTCATATCATTCCATTGGGGGAATGGGATAACAACGTTTCCATCCACTAGGCGATGACGGCCCGCCGGGCTTGGCGTTTTCGTTCGTGCGGACACAACGAACGCTTGCGCAGGCGGATGTGCCGAGGCGTGACCTCCACCAATTCGTCGTCCTGGATATAGGCGAGGGTTTGTTCCAACGACATGCGGCGCGCCGGCGTCAGGCGCACCGCCTCGTCGGTGCCCGACGCTCGGATGTTGGTCAACTGCTTGGCCTTCATGGGGTTGACCTCGAGGTCGTTGGCGCGGCTGTTTTCGCCGATGATCATGCCTTCGTAGACGGCGACGCCCGAATCGATGAACATCGCGCCTCTCTCTTCCAGGTTCATCAGCGCATAGGCGACGCTGTTGCCCCCGGCGTTGGAAATCAGCACCCCGGTGCGGCGCCCGGCAATGGGACCGAGGTGGGGGCCGTAATCCCGGAACATACGGTTCATGACGCCGGTGCCCCGCGTTTCGGTCATGAATTCGCCGTGATAACCGATGAGGCCCCGCGAAGGAGCTACGAAACGCAGCCGCACCTTGCCGCCGCTGGACGGGCGCATTTCCTCCATCCGCCCCTTGCGTTTCGAGATCGTCTCGACGACGGCGCTGGCAAAATCCTCGTCCACGTCGACCAGCACGTCTTCAAAGGGCTCCAGCAACTTCCCGGTGTCCGGATCCTCGCGGGTCAGCACCCGGGGCCGGCTGATGGACATCTCGAACCCTTCGCGGCGCAGGGTCTCGATCAGGACACCCAATTGCAACTCGCCGCGGCCCGCCACCTCGAAGCCGTTGCCGTCCTCGGTCTCCCGCACACGAATGGCGACGTTGCCTTCGGCTTCCGCCAACAGCCGCGTCCGGATGACGCGCGAGGTCACCTTGTTGCCATCGCGCCCGGCCATCGGGGAATCGTTGATTGAAAACACCATCGCCAAAGTCGGCGGGTCGACCGGCTCGGCGGGGATCGGCACGGTGACGCCAAGCGCACACAGCGTATCGGTGACACTCGCCGTCGGGAATCCGGCGATGGAGACGATGTCGCCGGCGTGCGCCGTTGCGACCTCGGTTCGAGTGGGTCCGCGGAAGGCGTGCACCTTGGTGACACGCGCCTGTTCGATCTTACCGCCTTCGCGGTTGAGCGCTTGCATGGTGGCGTTGACGGACAGCGAGCCCGACGCAATGCGCCCCGTCAGCACCCGGCCGAGGTAAGGATCGCTTTCGAGCGTCGTCACCAACATGCGGAAGGATCCGTCGGCGTCGACATCGGGTGCGGGGACGGAATCCACGATCTTATCGAACAAGCAAGCGATGTCGTCGTCGCGAACGTCCGCATCCTCGGACGCCCAGCCCTCCTTGGCGGACGCGAACAGGATGGGAAAGTCCAGTTGCTCCTCGTTGGCATCGAGAATGGCGAACAAATCGAAGACTTCGTCGTGGACCGCATCGGGCCGGGCGTCGGGCTTGTCGAGCTTGTTGACGACGACAATGGGCTTGAGACCGAGGGCGAAAGCCTTCTGGGTGACGAACTTGGTCTGCGGCATGGGGCCTTCGGAAGCATCGACCAGCAGCAGCACGCCGTCGACCATGCCCAGAATGCGTTCCACTTCGCCGCCGAAATCGGCGTGCCCGGGGGTGTCGACGATGTTGATGCGCACGCCCTTCCATTCTACCGACGCACACTTGGAGAGAATGGTGATGCCCCGTTCGCGCTCCTGGTCGTTGCTGTCCATGACCCTTTCGGCGACCCGCTGGTTCTTGCGGAACAGGCCGCTTTGGTGCAGGAGCGCGTCCACCAGGGTCGTCTTGCCGTGGTCGACGTGGGCAATGATGGCGATATTGCGGATCTCCAACGTCTCAAATCCTTAATAGAAAAACAAAACTCGCATCCGATTGCCTGGGGCGGCCCGGGCCCGGCCTTGTTGTAGAAACGGTGCCCGGGTTGGCGAGAAAGGTGCCCGGCCGGGCAGGAACGGTAACTGTGCAGGGAACCAGGCCGGCCGATGCGACGGTCGGTCGAAGCGGGAGCCGGCCCAGAGGGCGTTTGATATAGACTTCCGGCCGCTCAGGTCAAGGCCGCCCGGGCGCCGCATCTGTATTTCGCCGGCCGTGTCTTGCAGAGGAATCCCCCGGAAAACGGACCCGATCGCCAAATCCGCCGCCCCCTTTTTGCAAAGCGTGAATGCGGTTCACGCGCGCCCTTGGGCGTGTTACACGCCTTGCCATGCTTCGCCTCGACCAGATCACCTATCGCATCGGCCCGCGCACCATGTTCGACGGCGCCAGTGCCGCCGTCGATCCCGGGCACCGGGTCGGATTTGTCGGGCGCAACGGCACCGGCAAGACGACGCTGCTTGGCATGTTGAACGGCGATACGGAGTCCGATTCCGGCACCATCTCGGTCCCGTCACGCTGGCGGATCGGCATCACAAACCAAGAAGCGCCCGACGGCCCCGAAAACCTGATCGAAATCGTGCTCGCCGCCGACGAGGAACTCGCCCGGCTCAACCGCGAAGCCGAAAACGCGACCGATCCGCACCGCATTGCCGAGATCCATGTCCGCCTGCATGACAAGGGGGCAAGCCGCGCCTCGGCCCGGGCCGCGCGACTGCTTGCCGGGCTCGGCTTCGACGAGGCCGCGCAACAGCGCCCATGCCACAGCTTTTCTGGCGGCTGGCGCATGCGCGTGGCGCTGGCGGCGCTGTTGTTCACCGAACCCGATCTTCTATTGCTCGACGAGCCAACCAACCATCTCGATCTCGAGGCGACGCTCTGGCTCGAAAACCACTTGCGCCATTATCGGGGCACGGTGCTGCTGGTCAGCCATGACCGTGATCTGTTGAACCGGGTGGCCGAAGAAATCTTGCACCTGGAAGGTGGCAAGCTGACCCTTTATTCGGGCAACTATGACCGGTTCGAAAAAACCCGGCGCATGCGTCTCGCCCAGAACGAAAAACTGCGCGCCAAACAGGATGCGCAAAAACAGCGAATCATGAAATTCGTCGATCGTTTCCGCTACAAGGCGACCAAGTCGAAGCAGGCGCAATCGCGCTTGAAAATGCTGGAAAGGATGGAACCGATCCCCGAACACCGCGACCAAGGCACGGTCGCCTTCACCTTTCCGGCGCCGAAACCGGCGCTGGCCTCGCCGCTTTGCTCGACCGACGACGTTTCGGTCGGCTACGGCGGCACCGCCGTGATCAAAAACCTGTCGCTACGCCTTGACGCCGACGACCGCATCGCCCTGATCGGAGCCAACGGCAACGGCAAGTCCACTTTGATGAAGCTGTTGGCCGGCCGGCTTGCACCGATGGCGGGGAAGATCGGCAAGTCAGGCAAGCTGCGCGTCGGATATTTCGCCCAGCATCAGGCCGACGAACTGGATCTGGCGGCAACGCCCCTGATCGCGATGACGCGCAAACGCCCGCGCGACACCCCAACCCAGGTGCGCGCGCAGTTGGGGCGCTTCGGTTTCGGCCAGGAAAAGGCGGAAACCAAAATCGGCGATCTTTCCGGCGGCGAGAAGGCGTGCCTGTTGTTCGCGTTGATGAGCGCCGAGGCGCCACACATCCTGCTGCTGGATGAACCGGTCAACCATCTCGACATCGATTCTCGCCAATCGCTCGTCCAGGCGATCAATGCGTTCGAGGGCGCCGTCGTCATCGTCAGCCACGACCCCCACCTGATCACGCTTACCGCCGACCGTTTCTGGCTGGTCACCGGGGGCGCGGTCACGCCGTTCGAGGGCGACATGGACGACTACCGCGCATTTTTGGCGAGCAGTGGCGGAAACGGCACGAGGGCCGCGACCGGCGTCACGGGAAACGAAAGGAAGGAACGCCGCCGCGAGGCCGGCGAACAGCGGAAAGCAGTGGCGCATCTGAAACGCGAACTGGCGGATGCCGAAGCCGAGGTCGATAAACTGGAAACGAAACGAGAGGATCTCATCCGCGCCATCGCGCACCCGACGCTCTATCGCGATCAGGGCAAAAGCGCCCAACTGATCGCCCAGCAACGGGCGTTGGGACAGGTGGAAAAGGACCTGAGCGCGGCCGAAGATCGCTGGGCGAAGGCCCAGGAACAATGGGACGCGGCCCACGTATGAAACCGTGCTTGCCATTGAGCCCCGCTCGGCACCGAGGGCGCGGACGGCGCGCGAGTGCGGATCCTCGGGCGCTCGGCGACAAACCAGGACTGATACTGGGCGTTTCGGTCACGGCGCCGCTCGCCCTGGTCCTGCTGATCGCCGGCGCGGCCCTCGGCGCCGAGGCCCCGGCCGCCACTGCGCGGGCGCCGGGAGAATCGTTTCGCGACCGCCCCGTGTGCCCGGTGATGGTGGTCATCCCGGCCAGCAGCTTCCGCATGGGCTCGCCGGCCGACGAAGCGGGCCGGGATGCCACCGAGGGCCCGGTCCACGAGGTGACCATCGCCAGACCCTTCGCCCTCGGCCGCTACGAGATCACCGTCGCCGAGTGGGACACCTGCGTCGCCGAGGGAGGATGCAGCGCGCGCCCCCGCAAAGCCTTCCGCCAGTCGGGCAACCATCCCATGTTTAATCTCGCCTGGAGAGAGGTGCGAACCTACGTGCGTTGGCTGAGCGCCAAGACCGGAGCCCGCTACCGCCTGCCTTCTGAGGCGGAATGGGAGTTCGCGGCGCGGGCCGGAACGACCACCGCGTACTACTGGGGGAACGACTTCGGCTCGGACAACACGTACTGCTGCAACACCGATGGAACCTGGGGCGCCGGCCCAGCGACACTGCCGGTCGGCAGTTACCCCGCCAACCCCTTCGGCCTCTACGACACTTTGGGTGGCACTTGGGAGTGGACCGAGGATTGCTGGCACGGATCCTACGTGGGCGCGCCTACGGACGGCCGCGCTTGGACCGAGGGTGGCGACTGCCGCCGGCGGGTCATCCGTGGCGGCGCCTGGAACGCGTTTGCCGAGCACATGCGCGGTGCCTACAGGACCTGGAGCCACACGCGCGGGCGGATTATCACCGACGGCATGCGGGTCGCCCGGGAACTCGCGTTTTGAGGGACGGCCGGGTTTATGGGCCTGTTCGCCGTCATGATTGCGAAGCGCGCCCACCATCGACAAGCGCTGGCTTCAACCGAACGGATGGCTACAATCTTCCTGAGCTGCCACTCAGGCGAGCGGAGTGTCCGGCCCACGTGTCAGCACAAAGCTCGCCGTTATCGTATGGGCTGATGTCGCACGATATATTCGGGTGGTGGCCGCCGCTGGATACGTACAGAAAGATTTGACGCTTCGGCGAATAGAATCATCGAAGTTCCCCAAAGCGAATTGGAAAGACGAACAAGACATGACCAAAGCTAAGGCCCGCCAGCGGGCAAAGGCAAAAGCGGCGCAAAAAGCCAGAAAGCGAGAAGCCAACGCCGACCAACCCGGCCCCCAAACACATCCGGGGCAGTTCGATCCGGGAGCAGGTTCGATCAAAGGCCCGCGCGTGAACGCCAACGTCAGGAGCTTCGCCGAGACGAGGCGGGGGGCAACGCGGTCGAGATAGGCCGTCCTACTCGATGTCCTTCGCAAAAACCTTCGCAAAATCCGTGTTGCGCTGAACGCGCTCATTCGGGGGTCGTCGGGCACCAGCGTCGATGTCCGGCCATTGGCTAAGAAACGGAAGTCCGAAGCGCGGCAAACGTCGTCCGCTTGAGGGCCCTAATCAGCCCTACGCGAGCACAATTTCAATTTGGCAGTGCAATCGGAACCAACGGCACTCCTGCTATGGGCAGCAGGTCATTTCCCGACGCGGACACATTGCATAATTTTCTTGGTTCGTGTTCCAGTTCACATCGGCCTGTTGGGAAAAATAGGGGAAAGCCGATCTGATTGGCGCGTTAAGTCCTTGAAAAATGGCGACCCCAACGGGAATCGAACCCGTGTTGCCACCTTGAAAGGGTGGAGTCCTAGGCCTCTAGACGATGGGGTCGCGCGTCTACGAAGGGGCCTGATTAGCCTGCCGCGGGCACCGAAATCAAGTCTTTGCGCACGGCGCACCCCCGTCTCACGCCTGGGCGTTGCGCGCGATGCCGCGCTCGCGCTTTGCAAGGCGGCGAGCCCGCCCATACAATCGCGCCGCGGCGAGGCGGCGCGGACCGCCGATCGAATACGAGGAGAAGACGAGGGATGCTGCAAGGCAAGATTCTGGTCGCCCAGGGGGGCGGTCCGACCGCCGTGATCAACCAGTCGTTGGCGGGATGCGTGATCGAGGCACGCAAGTTCGCCGGCGTCGAGCGGGTCTACGGCGCATCCCATGGGGTGCGCGGAATCGTCGACGAAGAGTTCCTGGATCTAACGCAGGAGACCACCCACAACCTCGAGCTCGTCGCCGAGACACCATGCTCGGCCTTGGGCTCGACCCGCGAAAAGCCCGACCTCGACTACTGCCGCGAGATCTTCCGAGTCCTTCAGGCGCACGAGATATCGACGTTCTTCTATATCGGCGGCAACGATTCGTGCGACACGCTTCGGATCGTGAGCGAGGAGGCGGCGGCGGCGGACTATGCGCTGCGCTGCGTCCATATCCCCAAGACCATCGACAACGACCTCCTCATCAACGACCACACGCCGGGCTATCCGTCCGCCGCGCGCTTCGTCGCCTGCGCGTTCGCCGGCGTGAATCTGGACAACGCGGCACTTCCCGGCGTTTACGTGGGCGTGGTCATGGGCCGGCACGCGGGCTACCTCACCGCCGCCTCGACACTGGGGCGCAAGTACGATGACGACGGCCCGCACCTGATCTATCTGCCCGAACGCCCGTTCACGATCGATGCGTTCCTCGACGATGTGAAGGCGGTCCACAACCGCCTCGGACGCTGCGTGGTCGCGGCCTCGGAGGGCATCCTCGACCCCTCGGGCGAGCCGATCGCCGCCAAGCTGGCTGGTGGATCCGAGACCGACGCCCACGGCAACATCCAGCTTTCGGGCACCTCGAGTCTCGCCGATCTCTTGACCGGACTCATCCGCGAGAATTTGCAGATCAAGCGCGTGCGCGGCGACACGCTCGGCTATCTCCAGCGCTCGTTCCTGGGATGCGTCTCGGACGTGGACCAGCGCGAGGCCCGCGAGGTCGGCGAGAAGGCGGTTCAGTTCGCCCACTGGGGAAACAGCGACGGCTCGGTCACCATCCACCGCACCGGCTTTTATTCGGTCGAGTACCGCTTGAGCCCGCTCGAGGCCGTGGCCCGGAAGACGCGCCCCATGGAGGACGCATTCATTGCGCCCTCGGGCAACGACGTGACCCGCGACTTCCTGCTTTATTTGCGGCCGCTCTTGGGCTCCGGCATGCCCGACGCCTTCCGGCTCAGGCCCAACCGGGTGGAGAAGATCCTGGGAAAGTAGCGGCAACCCCGATAGGGTCGCGGCCACCGGATTCGCCCGAGCCGCCCTCTGCCGCCCTCTGTGGACGCGTTCCGCGTAGAGCCCCAGCCGCCTAAGGCCGGGGTGCGAACGCCTATCTTGTCTTCATCGTCGGCGACTGGTGGGCCATCTGTGGAATCTCGGCTAATCCAGCGTCCTGGCGAGCCGAAAACCGGCATTGATGTACCGGTTGACGGTGAAGGACCTGTTTCGGTACACGGACCGGGCGTACCACACACCTATGAAGTTCCACGAACCACCCCGCAGGACGCGGTTGGCGCAGTCGCCGCCGCTTGTCCACGGGCTCCCGTCGGAGGGCGCGCCCTCATAACTGCGGTGCCAGCAGTCCTCCACCCACTCCCAGACGTTGCCAAGCATGTCGTGGAGCCCAAAACCGTTGACCGGGAACGAGCCGACCGGCGCTGTCTGTTGGCCATCCCACGGGCTTCCGCAGCCGCGGCAGTTGGCGAGGTTTCGACCAACCCCGTCGCCCCACAAAAAACGCGTCGTCGTCCCCGCCCGCGCCGCGTACTCCCACTCGGCTTCCGAGAGCAACCGGTACGTCTTCCCCGTATACTGAGACAGCCACGCCGCGTACGACTTGGCATCGTCCCAGCTGATGTAGATAGCGGGGCGGTCGCCGCGGCCCCAACCTTTGTCGTCCGGCCGGTAACCACCGCACCCACCATCGGCGACACAGGCGTCCCACTCGGCGAACGTCACCTCATGGCGGCCAACCGCGAAGGGCCGCGCGATCGTGACCGGGTGCTGGGGACCTTCGTCGCCGTCTCGTGGCACCTCGCTCGCCGGCGAGCCCAGGGTGAACGCGCCCGCCGGCACCACCACCATCTCGGGGCACAAAGGGCAGTCGCGGAACACGTCCTCGGGCGTCCAGTAACTGTCAACGATCGGCTCGACTGGACGCAGAGCAGGGTCGGCCTTTCTTCGCTCAAGATATCTGCCGAAAGTGCCCGAGGGATCAGGAAAACCCAGGGTTTCGCACGCCCATAGAGTCGCCACTCCCGCAATGGCTAGGAGGGGACCAAACCGTTTCAGAGAAAGAAGTTTCGTACCGCTACGCTTGATCAAAGACGATCACCCCGCAGCAAGGATCTTTGCCGTGATCGGCAATCTTTCTGCCACATCGGCTTTGTGAGTCGAGTGACCGGTCCGGCGAAGAATGTAAAGAGCGAGCGAGCGGCATTGGGCCTCGCCGAGGTGCAGCGGCGCGAGTTGTCCACAGTCGCATTTTGAAGACTGGTGGGGAAATTCGAAAGGGCTTGGGTCGCCATGGCCGCATCAGAACGATGACCGCTTTCGTACGATTA
>JASLLV010000040.1 GCA_030746935.1 Rhodospirillales bacterium
TGGCGATCTTCCCGACCGGCGAGTCGTTGGCCGCGAACACCGATCGCCCCCGGAAGTGCTGCAGCACCGAAGATGCCTGCCATGCGGCCCTGGCGGCGGCGATTGATGCCGAGGCGCGCATCCATGCCCTGAACGACGCGCGCACGCGGCGGGGCGAGTCGCCGCTGCGTTTCGGCCTCGCATTGCACGAAGGTGACGTCACTTACGGCAACGTCGGCATTCCCGAGCGGCTCGAGTTCACCGTCATCGGCGCCGCCGCCAACGAGGCCGCACGCCTACAGGACCTGTGCAAAACCTTGGACCGCTCCCTTCTCATCTCGGCCCAATTCAAACGCTGTTTCCCAGGAAAGCTTATTTCCCAGGGTTTTCACGCGCTGCGCGGGGTCGGCGCCCCCCAGGAAGTCTTCGCGCTGCCCGCTGACTAGAGCGCTATCCGACCGGATTGAACCAACTTGATGGCGGCGCGCGGCCACCAGCGTGATCAGGAGAAGCGTTCGATCGAGAACCGCGATAGATCGAAGGTCGCGTTTTTGCCCCATAGCATCTCGGCCACCAGCCGCCCGGTGACGGGCCCCAGCGTCATCCCGGCGTCGGCCGGAACCGCGTTGAAGAATCCGGGAAACCCGGGCGCCTCGCCCAGGATCGGGCGCCCGTCGGTCTTGAGGTTGACACCCGCCCAGCAGCGGATCAGGCGCAGGTGCGCGACCTCGGGCATGATCAGCATCGCGACCCACATGTTGCTTTCGATACTTTGGCGGAGCACGTGCGGATAACCGGTTTCGGGATCGAATTGCGCCGGCCAGCCGCCGCCAATCAGCAAGTTGCCATTGCCCACCTGCTTGAAGGTGAGGATACGGTCGGCGTGATAGACCAGGTGCTTCACCACCGCCGCCGTGGGCTCGGTGATGGTGCCTTGGATGCACTTGTAATTTACCGGCAAGTCGATTCCCATCATCCCGGCAATCGCGGGCGTACGGGGACCGGCGGCGTTGACCACGCGGCGGGCGCGGATGACGCCCCTGTCGGTCCGCGCCTCGAAGCCTTGGTTGTCGCGCTCCAGCGAGAGAAGCTCGGTGTGACGGCGGATCCGGGCGCCGGCGGCCTCCGCACCGCGGGCCAGCGCCAAGGTCGCGAGCAGGGGGTTCAGCTTGCCCTCATGGGGGCAGTGCTCGGCGGCGATGATCCGCTCCGAAAGATAGGGCGCGAGCGCTTGGACCTGGGCTTGGTCCAGGATCTCGACATCGATCCCCTGGCGCCGCTCGCGCTCGAGTTTCTGCTCCATGAAGCGGACCTGTTCCTCGGTCTCGGCGACCATCAGCCCGCCCTCGACGCTGAGCTCGAAATCGTCGTCGAGCTCGGCGTCCAGCTGCTTCCAGGTCCGGCCCGCCTCCATGAACAGCGGCAAGGTCTCCTCGCGGGCGAGGATGACGGTCTCGGTATCCTCCTTGAAGACCATGGACTGGAGCTGCACGTGCAGGCTGCCGGCGTTGCGGCCCGAGGCCTCGGTGTTGAGATCGGTCCGGTCGATGACCAGGCACTCGCCCCCCTCGCGCGCGAAGTAGTACGCCGTGGCGCAGCCGATGACGCCACCGCCGACGATCAGCACGTCGGTCTCGTCCAACACTTCGTCTCGTTCACCCATGGGGGTTGCGAGTCCTCGTCCGAAACGCGTCGCCTTGGCGGGCCGGACGCGTGCGAAAAAATCGTTTGGCGGGTCCGTCGTGGTCGGCTGCCGGCCGCGCGCTACTCGGCCACCGCCGGGATAGCGTCCGCGAGGCTCACGCCCAGCGCCTGGAAGCCGTCGCGAAGGCGCCCCAGATGCGGCTCAGGCAAAGGGCGAAGCGGTAGCCGCGGATAGCCGCCGGGAAGCCCGCGCAGGTTCATGGCCGCCTTGAACGACGCATAGATGTTCTGGCCCGGAACATCGACCAGGTCGCGCATGATTTGCGCCTTCGCCTGCAGCGCGAGCGCCCGTGCATCGTCGCCGTTCACGGTCGCGAAGTAGAGCTCGGCCGCCTCCGCCCCCCAGTAGTTCGCGTTCGCCTCGACGTAGCCCGGCGCGCCCATGCGGACGGCCGCCAGGCCGTATTTCGACGCCGGGCCGATGAACACCCGGATGCGGTCGCCGGCGAGCTGCAGCGTCTTGTACCAGTTGACGAAGTCCTGCGAGCTTTCCTTGAGCGCGACGACGTTTTCGACGTCGGCGATGCGCGAGACCAGCTCGGGCGTCAGGAAATTCACCGTCGCCGACGGGATGTTGTAGGCCATGATCGGGATATCGACCGCGTCCGAGACGCGTTCGAAGTGGGCGATGATGTCGTCGTCGGTGGGCTTAACGAAAAACGGCGGCAGCACCATGATCCCGTCGCAGCCCGCGTCCTTGGCGGCCTCGGCAAGTTCCGCCGCCTCGCCGGCGTGGTTGGCGGCAACGCCACCCAGCACCGTCACCCGGCCTTGGGCCGCGTCCACGGCGATCTTGTAGACGCGCTTGCGCTCCTCGATCGTCTGGGCCCAGAACTCGCCGGTGCAGCCGTTGGCGACCAGGCCCGTCAATCCGTAGCCGACGCAAAGCTCGACATTCAGCCTGTACGCCGCCTCGTCGATGGCCTGGTTCGAATCGAAAGGTGTTACGAGCGCGTTCCACGGCCCGTGCCACTCGACGCTGTTCTTGTCCATTGCGGTAATCCTTCAACTCGCGCGGTGCGGCCGCGACGCGCACCGCTCACCATGCCAGCGAGGACGCATGGTGGCAACGGGTTTGGGGGCCGGGGAATGCCTTTCGGGGAATGTCTTTGATTGAAGTTTGCCGGCCGAAAGCGCGGAGCGGCTTCGTATGCCCGCTCGTCGTCCGAAAGCGGCCATCGTTCAGGTGCGGCCATCGAGTCCGAGATCGGCCAGTAGGGGACATCCGCCGGGCTTCCAAGTGTGGCCAAACCGGGAAAATCTGGCCATCGGCTAACTACAGGAAAAACTCCCCGACATCTGGAGGTCTCAAATTGGTAATCTTGCCACGGATACGGAGATCATCTGGGAATGTCGATTCGGCACTCAAAGGTCGCAGCCCTAGCGGAAGGAACGAGGAACCGGCGTTACAGCCTAGGCACCGCCAGCGCCACACACTTCGTGCACGACGGGTTTTCCGATCTGCTTTATCTCCTGCTGCCGGTGTGGCAGGCGGAATTCGCTCTTTCACTATCCCAAGTCGGGGTAATCAAGAGCTGTTTTTCAGGGATGCTGGCGGCCGCACAGGTGCCCTTCGGGCTTATGTCTGAACGGCTCGGCGAGCGCACGCTTCTGGCCCTCGGCACAGTGACGGTCGGGCTCGCCTACATGGTCCTCGGGACAGCCGGCGGTTGGGTCCCCTTGATTGCCGTCCTGCTCGTGGCGGGATGCGGCTCGGCGGTTCAGCATCCGCTGTGCTCGTCTGTGGTCTCCAAGGCCTATGAGGGTAGCGTTCAAAGGATGGCGCTCGGCGTCTACAACTTCGCCGGCGACCTCGGCAAAATGGTGGTGCCGGCCTTGGCGGCGCTCGTCGTCGCAGCTTTCGGTTGGCAGTGGGCGACGACCGGTTACGGACTGATCGGCGCCATGGCCGGGATTGCCGTCTTTTTTGTTTTAGGGAGGCTCGGCGTTGGCCTCCGTCCACGGGTTCGGGAAACGGCGAGGCACACAGCCACCGGTTGGGGCGTCCGCCATCGTTTCGGCTTTTCGATCTTGTCATTGATCGGCATCCTGGATGGCGGGGTGCGCACGGCTTTCCTGACCCTTCTGCCCTTCCTGCTGATCGGCAAGGGAGCGGAAATCGAGACCGTCGGCGGGGCATTGGCCCTGGTATTCGCCGGTGGTGCCGCCGGCAAGTTTCTGTGCGGGGCGCTTGCCGAACGGTTCGGTATTGTGCGCACGGTTGTGCTGAGCGAAATCGTTACCGGGATCGGAATCCTGTACCTGCTGGGCCTGCCGCTCGGCGGTGCGCTGGCGCTGTTACCACTGGTCGGACTTGGGCTCAACGGTACGTCGTCCGTACTTTATGCGACGGTTGCCGATTTCGTGGCTAGCGAGAAACGATCCCAAGGCTTCGCCCTGTTTTACACCCTGGGCATCGGCGCCGGAGCGGCGGCGCCATCGATCTTCGGGGTGTTGTCCGATCTTGTCGGTGTTGAACCAGCCCTGATGGTGGCTGCTGTTTGCGTTCTGCTGACGATTCCCTTGGCGGTGCTGATGCGCGGTCCCCTGGCGGCGGTGGAAGCGTCTTAAAGGGTGGATCGGTCTAAATAATATTTCACCTCCACGACGAGGAGCGGACTTGATGTGTCGCATTTCGATGGGCACCCGCCCGAGGATTGAACCAGTGTCAGGTCCGCTGCAATGTCCGCCTAAGATCAGGAACGGCTACCGAGGACCGTGCGCCAGGGCCTGCTGTTGGGCGCAAAGCAGACATGATCCGCTGCAAGGCCGACGTTCCGGGCGTTGATTCGCCCAGATTTCGAACTGAGGCAGTACCGGGGGCGGCGCCCTTCAGCGCTTCGCCGCGTCCACTTTCAGGTGTGCGCCGGTGATCGCGCTCGCGGCGGGCGCGGCGAGGAACACGGCCGCATTGGCGACGTCGGCGGGTTCAACCACCCGCCCGAGCGCGGTGGTCTCGATATAATCGGTGCACAACACCTCGTCCGTGCTGACCCCCCGCGCGCGCGCTTTTCGGGCGACGTTGGCAAGGAGCGGTTCGGTCATGACGGCGCTCGGGCAAAGGGTGTTGACGCGGACGCCGAACCGGCCCACCTCGGCCGCGACCGATTCGGTGATCGCCACCACCGCGCACTTGCTTGCCTCATAGGCGCTGCGCTCGGGCGTCGCATAACCGAGAAGCCCCACCCGCGACGACAGGTTGACGATCGCGCCCCGGCTCTTTTTCAGCGCCGGCAGCGCGTGCTTGATGCAAAGCATCACGCCCCGGACGTTGACGGCCATGGTCGCGTCCCAAGCCGCCGCGTCCATGTCCTCGGCCGCCACGATGGGACCTTGTACGCCGGCATTGTTGACGAGGATATCCAGGCGCCCGAACGCATCCTCGCATTTCGCGAACAACGCGGCGATCTGGCCTTCGTCGGCAACGTCGGTCGCCACGGCGAGTCCGCCGGTCTCCGCGGCGAGCGATTGCAGCGGCGCCATGCGGCGTCCGGCGACGACCACCTGGGAGCCTGCGTCCGCGAAAGCCCGCGCGATCGCCGCACCGATCCCGCTCCCGCCACCGGTCACCACCGCGACCTGGCCTTCGAGAACGCCGCTCACCCGCGAAGCCCCGCCCGAGCCCCTGTGACCCGGGCGCCGAGTCCCACGGGGTTCCGGACCTCAGGCGCTTTTCTTGATCCGCTCGTCCACGATGCCGGCGCGCAACAAAACGTCGCGAAGTTCGGCTTCCTCGTCGCGCGTCAAGGGCTCGATATGGTCGCGCGGCAGGCCGCCGGGGACGCCGAGCATATTCATGGCGGCCTTGATGCCCGCGGGCGGCTTGCCGACGGTCCACATCAGCGCATCGCTCACGATCCCGTAACGGGCATGCACCTCCATGCGCTCGGGCGGCGTCATGTCGTGGATCTCGAAGAACATCTCGCGGCACTCGGCGCCGAAACACTCGGGCCCGGTGCCGACGAACCCGCCGCCGCCCAACAGCAGCGCCGGAATCAGCGTGTCCTTGTGGCCGTACAGCACCGGGACCCGGTCGCCGACGGCCAGGATCATACGCTTGATGTGGTCGAAATCGGTCGGCACGTCCTTGATGATCTCGACCGGGGCCACGTCGAGAATGCGGCCCATGAATTCGGGCGAGATCGAGAAGTGCGAGAGGTGCGAGAGGTTGTAGACCATCATCGGCAAGGGCACCGCCTTCGCCACCTCCTTGAACCGCTCGAGCACCTTGGATTCGGACGAATCGTAGATTTGCGGCTGGCCGAGCGCGATGCCCGAGGCCCCGGCCTCGGCCGCGATCTCGGCGCGGCGGATGCACTCGGCGGTCGGTGTGCGCGAGACGTTCACGAAGTAGGGAATCCGCTCGCCCACCGTGGCGGCCACGGTTTCGGTCACCTGACGAAGCTCGTCGTCGTCGAGCGCGTAGCCTTCGCCGTTGCACCCGGCGATTAGCATCGTGTCCACCTTGACCACGTCGAGGTGATAGCGAAGCACCTCGGCATACCAGTCCAGCCGCAACCCACCGTTCTCGTCGAACGGCGTAACCGGGGCGGGCGAATGGATCTGGCCGCGGAATTGGGATTGCGTATAGGTCTTGTCGAAAGCCATGGCCCTGGCCCTTTCGTTGTGCGATGCGAGGCCCGCGTGATTCGGATCGGCGGCGCGTCGGGTGGCCTTCGCCCACAGGGCGCACACCAATCCGGTTACGCTATGTCCGGGGTCGATGCTTGTCAATCGGGCGGACGGGAAAAAGGGCGCGCCGCCAAAGGCTTGCGCAATCGACCGAGCCGGATCGCGGCCGCGGCCCGGGCGCGGCGCGGCGCCCCCGGGCGTTTGCAATAACGTGGCCGAGACGCTATCGTTCGCGGACCCTTACGCACCGGGTCCACGCGGGCGCGATTCACCGGTCGACGAAGGCCCAAAACATCTCTCCGGGAGGTTCGAAATAATGGCCGGTCATGCAGTTTCCGCCACCACGTTTTCCTACATGTGGACCCATTCCGCCACCGAAGCGCTCATCCATCTCGCGGACATGGGCTACAAGACATTCGAGCTTCTGCTTTTCCCGCCGCACTGCTGGCCCGCCGACATGACGAGTGCCGAGCGCGGCGAAATCAAGACCGTGCTCGACGACCGCGGTCTTCGGGTGACCTCATTTTGCTATCCGCTGATGGACAACATCCCGAATTCGCCGTGCAAGCGCATGCGCGACTACACCAAGGACCGCTACCGCGAGATCATCGACTTCGCCGGCGAGCTCGGTTGTCGCAATGTCTGCATCATCCCAGGCGTGATGACGAAACTGATCGATCCTCCGTTCGAGTGGGCTCGGGACTGGTTCGTCGAGGCGCTTGACGAGCTTGGCCAGCACGCCGAGGGCGTCGGCGTCGACCTCGGGGTCGAGAACGTCCCGTTTGCGTTGCTGCCGAGTGTGGAAGAATGCCTGGATGTGATCGAGAGATGCGGCCGTTCCAACGTCGGCATGAATTACGACGTCTGCAACGCGGTCTGCGTCAAGGAGGATCCGGCCGAAGGCATCCGCAAGATCGGCAAGGACCGCCTTTGCAACGTCCACATCTCGGACACGCCCCGCGATAGGATGCTGCACGCGCGGCTCGGGACCGGCGTCGTCGACCCGGCGCCCATAGCCAAGGCGTTGAGCGAGATCGGCTACGAAGGGCACACGGTGATCGAGATCATCGCCGATTCGCAGATTGCGGGGAACGACCCCGATCAGGACTTGATCGTCAGCAACCAGATCCTGGCCAAAAGCGGTTGGGAGCCGCTGGCGGCCTAGTTTCCACCATCTCATTGGGATGAAACGAGCGGCGGTCCGACCGCCGAGCAAGGAGTAGGGAATATGAAAACGTTTCGCGGCAGCTACACCGTCATGTTGACGCCGTTTACTGAAGACGGCTCGGCGGTGGACGAAAAGGCGCTCCGCCGCTTTGTCGACTGGCAAATTGACAACGGCGTTCCGGGGCTCATCGCGCTCGGCTCGACCGGCGAATTCCTGAGCGTGAGCGAAGACGAACGGACCCAGATCATTTCCACCGTCGTCGAACAGACCGCGGGGCGCGTGCCGGTCCTCGCCGGCACCATGAACGCCCATCCACCGACGGCGGTGAGGTACTCGAAAGAGGCCGAGGCGCTCGGCGCCGACGGACTGATGATCATCTCGCCCTACTACTACCATCCGACCGATGACGAGGTTTTCGCCTACTACGCCACTATCTCGGAAGCGGTCTCGATCCCCATCATGCTCTACAACAACCCCTTTGCGGCGAAGGTGGACCTTTCGCCAGAGCTGGTGGCGCGGATGACGAAATCACTCGAAAACATCCGCTACATCAAGGAATCGAGCGGCGATCTGACCCGGGTGCAGACCATTCGCGAGCTGACCGACGACGTGATGACGGTGTTCGCCAGCATCTACTACGAGGGCTTCCTGCTTGGCTCCAAGGGCTGGGTCTCGCCCCAGGGCAACTACCTCCCGCGCCAATCGGCTGACTTCTTCAACTTCATGTTCGAAGGCCGAATGGAGGAAGCGCACCGGCTTGCCAAGATCTTCCAGGCCATCGACTCGATCCAGGCCGAGGACCACCCGATGTATGGCCACCAGGACTACGGCAAGGTGCTGTGCCGCATGGTGGGACAGCCGATCGGCGAGGTGCGCGCACCGCATATGCCGATCCGCAAGCTGGGTAAGGAAGGCAAGGATAAGCTCGCGCGGCTGCAAAAGCAGCTCGAGGACGCCGGCGCCCTGATCACCGAGAAGGCCGCCTGACGGAAGCCGCGCACCGGGCCGGCGCCTTTTTCGCAAAACGCGTCGCGTCCGATGGTTTGTCGAGGTCTTTACGGTTGACCGGTTGGAACGCTTGATCGGACATCGTGACGGGCAACATATTTTACGGTGAGTTCGCCATCTTCGGATTCTTGGGCGACTCACCTTCCGTCGGGACCGAAAGTCGGGAGGAACAGCCGGAGGAGAGGCGCTTCTCGGCGGACGTATTTTATGGCCGCCGGCGCGTGATTTGTTCCCACTCCGCCGCGCAATCGACGTAGCGTCGATGATAATCCGCGAGAGCCGGATCGCGCGCGGTCCTTTGCGCGAAGTCCTGCATCACGGGTAACTGTTTCTCGGCGAAGGCGTAGATATCGACTTTCGGAAGCCTGGGGATAAGCGTGGAGAAGGCAACCACAACCCGACCGCCGCCTGGTTTCATGGCGAGCTTCTGAAGTTCCATTCTCAGTGACGGCACACTGTCGAGCAACCATTCGGCGTAAGGCTTCAAAATCGCTGCGTCACGGACGAGCTGTTCCCGCTCGCCCGCGAAGTCTTCCCGACCAATGATGCGTTTGTCTCGATAAACGACCGGCGCCTCGTCCGACGTATCACACACCCAGCCGGACCGGGGTATCATCAGATCATCCTGATCCTTCTCATCTCGATAGGCCGAGAACGGCATGGTCCGACACCTCTGGGGCTTGGCGGCGTGGATGGCGCAAAGCCCTTCGTCGGTCAGCTCGGGACAAGAAAAGGTGGGCGGTATGTAGGCGGTCGGCGCGATCCGAACGGCCGCCAGCTTGCGTTTCTTGAGCTCAATGGTAATCCCCAGATCGGCGGTTACGCGGAAGGAACGCCCTCCCTGGCGCACCGGTGTCCAGATCACGACCAGCGGGAATTTGTCCGCATGGGCAAGCGCGTCGTCTATCGTCAGCGGCAGCAGGCCGTAACAGCACTTACCGCAGGCGGTGCAAGAGAAATGGCGTTCCACGGTTGCGGTCCGTCACCTCAAGAGCCTGTATGAGCATGGTTGCTCATCCAGGCCCCTAAGCTCCGCAACATTTCTTGTACTTCTTGCCGGAACCGCACGGACACGGCTCGTTGCGTCCCACCTTCTCGACCCGGAGAGGTTCACCCTTGGGGTTCATCTGACCATCGACGTAGACCCACCGCCCCTCCTCGCGGCGGAAACTCGATCGTTCGTGATGAACCTGCAACTCGCCGTCCTTCTTGAAGCGCGCCGCGAACTCGACCGTGCCGGTGTCGTCGTTCTCGCCGCCGTCAGCAGTGCTACGAATCTCCAGATTGACCCATTCGACCGATTTGGCGGTGCTTTCGGCCGCGGAACGGTTGAAGCTGTCGCGCACCTCTTTGGCATGGGTGTTTTCAATGTGATCCAGATCGCCATGAACGTAGGCCGCGAAACGCGATCGCATCAGCGCTTCCGGGGTTGGTGCCGGCGTGTCGCCGATGATGGGGCCACAGCATTCATCGAAATCCGCGCCGGAACCACAGGGACACTGAGCCATAGTGAATGCGTTCCTTATTCCATGAAGCGGAATAGGCTTATCGCGCTGTCTGCGGCGCGGTCAACATCGTGTCGGTGACGGGTTGGCGTACATGCCGTTTCGCGACAGTGATCCGCAATCGACGCGGGCCATTTCCCGAGGCTTGGCCGAAGCACCATCTTCGGTGCGAGCGGCAATTCGTCCGTCGACGAAATCGCGCTGAAGCCATCGAGCTTCGATGACTGAATCGCAACGTGTTAGCCGGCTGCTGAAATTGCCCCAAACGTCCTTCGTCACCGTTCGAGGTGTTCGTGTGGCGCGCCCGTGGCGAGATCCGAGCCGGCCGTTCGTGGTGTTCGCCGGGTACTAGGCGTCGATCTTCGCCTTTCCGCTCTCCCAGGCGTCGAGTTTGGCGCGCGCGCCATTGGTCGCCGGGTTCATGGCTTCGTCATGATTGGCCCGCTTCGCGGTCAGCTCGATGACGTAGCCGTTCGGGTCGCGGAAGTAGATCGATTCGATGAAATGGTGATCGGCAATGCCGCGGGTCTCCATTCCGGCCGTCTTTCCCTTTTCGAGCATGGCGTGCAACGCATCGGTCTCGACCTCGAGCGCGATGTGGAGGTCGTAATCGTGCTGGTCCTTGAACTCGAAGGGTTGGTCCGGCGTCTCGAAGAACGCCAAATAGGAGCCGTCGTCGAGCCGGTAGAAGGTATGGAGCGCGCTCGTCTTACGTCCCGTTTTGGTCTCGCTGATCTCGAGGGTGCCCGACAGCGGCAGCCCAAGGAAGTCCTCGTAGAACGCGCGGGTTTCTTCTGAATTCCGGCAGCGATAGGCGTTGTGGTGAAGTCCTTTGATCATGCTTTCCTCGTGCTTCGCGGATGCGTCGGTGTGGCGGGGCGTATCCGGCGAGGAAAGGCGGACCGCCTTCGCCGTCGGGCGTCCGCCCGCCTCGCCACACGGGTTCGATGATAGCACAGATGCGGATGCGAGGTATTTGCGCCGTGCTCGCGCACCGGCGGCACCCGATCGCCGTTCGGGACGGCGGGCCTCAGACGAGGACGCGCAGGTGCGGCGCCGGCCGGCCGGTCTCGAACTCGTGCAAGAGGCGCTGGGCGAGATCGGGATAGCGCTCGATCAGCATATCGAGCATATCATCGGCGTCCGCCACGCTTGTCTCGCCGGCCCCCGCCGCCGTGCAGAGCGCCCGGGCGATCAGATAGTCGGTACGGTTCGCAGGTTTCATCGGACGTGCTCCGTATTCGGTCGCTCGTCGCGATCGCGATTCCGCGGAACCGCGTCGTCCCACAATCCTACGCCGCACGGGTTACCAGTCCCTTACCGCGCTCTGCGATCTCGGTTCAGTCACGGCGCGCCGTTACTCGTTCCTCCGGACCGGGATTTCCATCCCGTCCTCGCCCCAAATCAGGGTGCCGGCGAAGATCTCGCCCATGTCGGCGATGGTGCGCTCGCGAACTCCGTCGTAGTCGGTTTCGATTGGAAAATGGCTCGCCACCAGAGTGCGCACGCCGGCATCTCTGGCGAGTTCGGCGACCGCGCGGTGCGGCATGGCGGCGAGGTCGGAGCCGGGATTTTCCATGCGCACGCACATTTGCACCAGCACGTCGGCGTCGCGGGCGATGGTGTGCATGGCCTCGCACGGCCCACAGTCGCCGGAATAGGCGAAGACGCCGTCGTCCGCCTCCAACCGGTAGGCATAGCACGGGAGATAGGGCTGCACGTGGGGCACGCTCGCCAGCGTCAAGCGCCAGTTGTCGCCCTCGACGGTGTCGCCCTCGGAAAGCTCGATCACACCGGTCTCGGGAAGCGCGCGCTCGCCGGTGCCGCCGCGCCGGTGATAGAGATTGACGCTGGTCGGATGCTGGGTTCGCGCGATCAGGTCGTCGGCGAATGCGCCTTCTGGCCCAAACAGGCGATCGATAAACTGCTGCAGGCCCGGCGGTCCGTGGATCTTCATCGGCGGCAGCCGACCCGCCGCCATGTCCCAGCGATTGAGGAACAGCCGGATCAGATCGGCGCAGTGGTCGTAGTGCAGGTGTGTGATGAAGACATGGGTCACGTCGGTGCAGTTGACGCCGACCTCCATCAGGCGCTGGTATGCGCCGGGACCGTGGTCGAACACGATCACGTCGTCGCCGGTCCGGACAACGTAGCCCGATGAAACCCGCTTCAAAGAAGGATCGGGGACGCCGGTCCCCAGAAGATGCAGTCGCATGGCCACCTCTCATTGGACAATCGTGTCGCAGCTATAGCAGTTCCTTCCGCCGCTTGACACGACGCGAGGCACAATAGTCGAATGGCCGAGCTTGATTACAAGCCGAAGGCCGCACCGAACCCACCCACTGCGCGCGAGGCGCCCGCGATGGCGAACACGATTCCAGGCGTCCTGACCCTGCTCGAACCGGCCGGCGACGAGGCACCGGTGGTGTTCGATTCTCCACACAGTGGCAACGAGTTCCCCGCCGATTTCGCATCCATCGTCCCCGAACGTGGGCTGCGGGCCGCCGAGGACGCCTTCGTCGACGATCTGTACGCGGAAGCCCCGGCCCTCGGCGCGGCGCTTCTCAGCGCGCTCTTCCCGCGCACCTACATCGACCCCAACCGCGCCGTCACGGATCTCGATGCGACGATGATCGAAGGTGACTGGCCGGAGCCCCTGGCGCCCGGCGACAAGTCGGTGAAGATGGGTAGCGGGCTTGTCTGGCGTACCTGTTATCCGGATCTCGCGATGTACGACCGCAAACTCACGGTTGCCGAAGTGCGCGGGCGGATCGAGTCCTACTACCGGCCCTACCACGCCGCGCTCGCGGCCCGCCTCAATGCGCTGCATGAACGGCACGGCAAAGTCTGGCACGTCAACTGCCACTCCATGCCGTCTGTGAGCTCGGCCAAGTCGCCCGAGGGCCGCGCCGGTGTTGAGCGGCCCGAGTTCGTGCTCGGCGACCGCCGGGGAACCACCTGCGCGCCCGAATTCACCGAGCTCGTCCGCGATACGCTTGCCGGCCTCGGCTACGACGTCCGGCTCAACGATCCCTACAACGGCGCCGAGCTCGTCGTCGCCTATTCCGCGCCCGCGGCCGGCCGCCACAGCCTGCAGATCGAGATCAAGCGCGCGCTCTATATGGACGAGGAGGCGATCGAGCGGAACGCGGGCTTCCAGCGCCTCAAGACCGACCTTGCGCGCCTGATCGCCGCGATCTGTGAATTCGCCAAGAACGGCTGAACAAACGAGACGAAGAGGAATATTTCCATGGCGCCCACGGACTTCCATTCCGAGACCTTCGCCGCCACCCGCCCCCACCGGCCAACCGTCATGGCGACGCGCCACGCAGTCGCCGGGGGCCATCCGTGGACGGCCCAGGCCGGCTTCGAGATCCTCGAGGCCGGTGGCAACGCATTCGATGCCGGCGTCGCGATGGGAATTGCGACCAACGTTCTGGAAAGCCAGTTCACATCGTTCTCGGGCGTCGCGCCCTCTTTGCTGTATTCGGCCGAACGCCGCGAAGTGATGGCGCTCAGCGGCGTCGGCGTATGGCCCAAGGCCGCCTCGGTCGCGTTCTTCCGCGACAACCACGAAGGCCGGATCGAGGGTATTTGGAACGGAATCGTACCCGGCGCGCCCGACACCTGGCTTACGGTGCTGGACGAATTCGGGACCATGTCATTCGCTGACGTCGCCGGCGCGGCCATCCGCTTTGCCCGCGATGGCTTCCCCATGTACCCCTTCATGGCCCACATCATCGAATCGACCGCCGACCAATACCGCCGCTGGCCCTCGAACGCCGCCATCTACCTGCCCGGAGGACGGCCACCGAAGGTTGGCGAGATGTTCGTCCAGGCCGATCTCGGCGCCACCCTTCAATATCTGGCCGACGAGGAGAGCGCGCACCGAAACGACGGCCGCAAGGCCGGAATCGCGGCGGCGCGCCGGGCCTTTTACGCCGGCGACGTGGCGACACGCTTCGCCCGCTTCCACGCAGAAAACGGCGGACTTCTGACCGCCCAAGACATGGCCGGATTCCGCATGCGCCTCGAGCCGCCGAGCCGCATTCGGGCGCGGGGCGTCGACGTCTACGCGGGCGGCCCATATTGCCAAGGCCCCTCGATGCTGCAAGCGCTCGCGATCCTCGACAGCGTCGATCTCGCGGCTATGGGTCATAACTCGGCCGACTACGCGCACACGATTCTCGAGACCGTCAAGCTCGTCGCCGCCGACCGCGAGGCCTGCTTCGGCGATCCGTACGTTCTCGACGTTCCGCTCGAAGCGCTTTTGTCCTCGGACTACGCCGCCGAGCGCCGCGCGATGATCCGTCCCAACGAAGCCTGGCCGGACATGCCACCCGCGGGCGCAATCGCGGGCCGCGCCTGGCCGACGACGGACGACGCAGCCGCCGGGTTGCGGACCGAAGCGGCGCAAGCGGCATCTGGCGAAGCGGCCCTTTCCAACACGTCGTACTTCTGCGTGATCGACCGCGAAGGCAACATGTTCTCGTCGACCCCCAGCGACGGCCAGGGCCAAGGCCCGGTGGTTCCCGGCACCGGCCTTGTGCCCTCGACCCGCGGGCTCGCGTCGTGGACCGACCCGGACCATCCCAACTGCGTGGCTGCGGGCAAGCGGCCGCGCCTCACCATGGGCCCGGCATTGGCGATCGCAGAAGACGAGGTGTTCATGCCCTTTGGCACGCCCGGTTCCGACGTGCAGCTACAGGCGATGCTACAGGTGTTCCTAAACATCTTCCTGTTCGGCATGGACCCGCAGACGGCGATCGAGGCCCCCCGGTTCGCGACCTACAGCTTTCCCGCCGCCTTCGTGCCGCACGGCTACGATCCCGGCGCCGCCAAGGCGGAGCCCGGCTTGGGGCAGGACGCATTCGATACGCTGAGCGCGCGCGGCCACAAGATGGCGTGGTGGGAGGAGCGCGCCTGGCCCGCCGGGTCCCTTTGCGTGATCCACAAGGACCTCGGATCCGGGGTCATGCGGGCCGCCGCCGATCCCCGCCGCACCGCCTACGCGGCCGGCTGGTAAGTGCGACAATGGAAATGCCGGACCCGAACGCGCTGATGGCGGAACTTGTCCCCGATCCCTTGGCGGGCGGAAGCCTCGCCCAATTGGGGCGGGACTTTCGCGCACGAACAACTTCGTCCGAGGCCATGACGGCGGCCTACCTTGCGCGCATCGAGGCCCTGGACGCCCGGCTCGGTTCCTTCGAGACGGTGATGGCGGAATCGGCGCTTGCCCAGGCCCGCGCCATGGACCGATTGTTCGCAGCCGGGACCGATCTCGGCCCGCTGATGGGCGTACCCATCGCCATCAAGGACATCGTCGCGGTCGACGGCGCGCCGACGACCGCCGGATCGAACGTGGCCGTAGGCGATCTGATCGGGCCCGAGGGATCGTTCGTCGGCGCGCTCAAGCGGGCGGGATGCGTGATCCTCGGCAAGACCCGGACACCCGAGTTCGCCAACGGCGGCGGCCGGTTCGCCATCTCGAGCGTCCGCCCGACGCCGTGGAATCCGTGGGACGCAGAGACTCAGCGGGTTCCGGGCGGATCGTCGAGCGGCTCGGCCGTGGCGGTCGCCGCGGGGCTCTGCGCCTTTGCCATCGGCTCCGACACCGGCGCCTCAGTGCGCGCGCCGGCCGCGCTTTGCGGCGTTTTCGGGCTCAAGACCACGGCCGGACTTTGGCCCTTGGACGGCGTCTTTCCGCTGTCGCGGAGCCTGGACACGCTCGGCATGCTCGCGCACACAGCCGCCGACGCCGGCATCGTACTCGGTGCGATCGCTGGATCGCCGCCGCCCGACGCGCCGCAGCCCCGGAGCCTGCGTCTGGGCTTGCCGGAACCGTCGTTCTTTTTCGCGGACTTGGATTCGCGAGTCCGCGCTTGCACCGACGCGGCGCTGGATGCTTTGCGAGGCGCCGGCGTCGAGCTCGTGCCCGTCGCCTGGCCGGAAGTCCCGCAGGTGGGCGATCACATGGCCAGCGTGGTCGCGGCCGAGTTCATGGCCGGCATGGGGCGCGAGCGATTCGAGGCCGTCCGCAAGCATATGGATCCTTACGTCGCGGCCGGTCTGGCGGCCGGGCTTGAAATCGGGGCCGTAGATTACGTGAACGCGATCCGGGGCTATGGCGCCTACTCTCGCGCGGCCGCCGAGCGGATGGCGGGCGTGGACGCGCTCGTCACCCCGACGGTGGCGCTCACAGCACCTGCGGTCGCGAGCTTCGAGGACCGGGACTTCTACGACCGCCACTCGTCGATTGGGATGCGCAACACCCGGCCCGCTTCGTTTGCGGGACTATGCGCGACGTCGAACCCGGTCCAAGGGCCGGCGCCGGGCCTCCCCGTCGGGCTCCAGGTCATCGCCCCGGGCTTCGAGGACGCCCGCGCGGTCGCGATCGCAGAAACCATCGAGAGAGTGGTGGGCCCGCAATCGAGGCCCGATCTTGACCCGTTCATGGAAGGGGCGGGATACCGTCAATGAATATTCGCCCGCCATTTAGGGAAACAAGAACCGACGGCGGAATGAAATGCGCTGGCGCAAAACTCTGACCGTCGTCGGCGCCCACGCCGAGGGCGAGGTCGGGAACGTGATCACGGGCGGTGTCACCGACGTTCCCGGAGCCTCGATGTTCGAGAAGAAGGAGTACTTCGAGCGCGAGGCGGACGAAATCCGGCGGATGCTGCTGTTCGAACCCCGCGGCGGTCCCTGCCACGCGGTCAACGTCGTGCTGCCGCCGACGTTGCCCGAGGCCGATGTCGGTTTCGTCATCATGGAGGCCACCAAATACCCAGCCATGTCCGGATCGAACACCATCTGCGTCGCGACCGTGGTGCTGGAAACCGGCATCCACCCGATGACCGAGCCGGAAACGCGCCTGGTGATGGAATCGCCGGCGGGCCTGGTCGAAACCCGCTGCCGGTGCCGTGACGGCAAGGTCGAAGAGGTTCGGTTCACCAATCTGCCCGCTTTCATCCTCGACGACGGCCACGCGCTCGAGATCGAAGGCGTCGGCATGGTCCACGTCGATGTCGGCTATGGTGGAATCTTCTATGCGATCGTCGAAGCCCGCGATCTCGGGTTCGCCGTCGCCGCCGACGAAGCCCACGCCATGGTCCAGGCCGGCTTAGCGATACGGGATGCCTGCAACGAACGGATCGAGGCGGTTCACCCGGTCGATAAGCGCATTCGCGGCGTCACCAATGTTCTGTTCGCGGGCCCGCTCGAACGACGCGGGGGACACCTGCACGCGCGCAACGCAGTGATGTGCGGCAACGGCCGCCTCGACCGCTCGCCGTGCGGGACCGGCACGTCCGCCCGTCTCGCACTTCTCCACGCCAAGGGCCTGATCGGCGAGGGCGAGACGTTGGTGCACGAATCGGCCTTCGGCACCCATTTCTCGGCCGAGATCGTGGCAAGCACCACGGTCGCCGACCGCGCGGCCGTAATTTCGACCGTCGCCGGCCAAGCGTGGATCACGGGAATCATGCACTACGGGCTCGATCCCACTGATCCGCTGCCGGAAGGCCACACGCCTTCCGACGTCTGGTTCCGAAATTAGGGCACGCGGCTACGATCGCGAGGCCCGATGACGAGTCCGCTCGCTATTTACCCGCGTTTGCGAGCCGCATGTTGCCGATCCGGTCCACGCGCGCCGACCATCCCGGTAGGATCCAGGTGGTGCTGTCGTCCTGCTCGATGATGGCAGGACCGACGATCGCGGCCCCTTCGCCCAGGTCCCCGCGCAGATAGACCGGAGCGTCGTGGTAGGCGCCTTCGTGGTAGACACGCCGCCTCGAAACCGGCTCGGGCGTCGCGCGTTTGGTCGCTTCGGGGAGCGTGATGGGCGGGATCTTGCCGGTCACGCGCACCCGCTCGGTGGTCACCTCGACGCCGCTTTCCAGGTCGCGAAAGCCGTAGATCCGCTCGTGCTCGTGGTGGAACAGCTCGGAGATTCCGTCGGCGTCGGGTTTCGTGCGCAGTCCGTCGGGGATGGCCACCTGCAAGTCGAAGGCCTCTCCCTTGTAGCGCATGTCGGCGGTCGCCTGGAACCCGGTCTCGCCGAGAAGATCGCCTTCGGTCTCGATCCAGGACGACGCCTCGGCTTCGAGGGAGCGGAAGATCTCGGCCAACTGGGTCACCGCCTGATCCCCATCGGCGAACCGCAAGTGGCGCGAACGCACGTAGTCGCGCTTCACGTCGGCGAGGATCGCGCCCATGGCGCAGAACGTGCTCGGCGCCGCCGGGATGACGACGGTTCCGAGCTGCGCTTCTTCGGCGAGCAAGTTGGCTTGGGTCGGACCGGCGCCCCCAAACGCCATGATCGCGAAGTCGCGCGGGTCCTCGCCACGCTGCGATAGCCCCTTGTATAACTCGGTCGACATGATCGCGGTGGTCACACGCAGCGCCGCCTCGGCGGCCTTTACCGCGCGGTCCTCGCCCTCGATGCCGATTTTGTCCGCGACGCTCTCGAGCGCCGCGCGCGACGCGTCCACGTCCAACGTCATGCGCCCGCCGAGGAAGTGATCGGGGTGGATGTAGCCCACCAGAAGATAGCAATCGCTTACCGTCGGTTCGGTTCCGCCACGCCCGTAGCAGACCGGACCCGGATCGGCGCCGGCGCTGTGCGGGCCCACTTTGAGAACCCCTTGCGCGTCCACCCAGATGACGGAGCCGCCGCCGGCGCCGATCGCCGAGACGTTGACCACTGGCAGCACCAAGGGGTAGTCGCCGACGTGGGTAGACATGGAGTATTCGGGCTCGCTGCCCTTGGTGACGGCGACGTCGCAGCTTGTGCCGCCCATGTCGACGGTGATGATGTGCTCATGCCCGGCTTCGGCCGCGACCCGAGTCGCGGCGACGACCCCGGACGCCGGCCCCGAGAGTATGGTCTCGATAGGCCGGTCGCGGGCCGTCTCGATGCTCAAGGTCCCGCCGTTGTTGGCGGTTATGTAGATGGGCGCGTTCACGCCCACCTCGGCAACCCGGTCCACGAGAAGCCCGAGGTATTCGTCCATCAGCGGCTGGACAAAAGCGTTCATGATCGCCACCAGGGAGCGTTCGAACTCGCGCCGCTCGGGCCACACGCGCGCCGAATCGGTGACCGGAACGCCGGGAAGGTGGTGGCGCAGCTCCTCGGCCACCTGTTGCTCCATCTCGGGGTGGGCGTACGAGTGGAGCAAGAGCACGGTGACCGCGTCGATGCCGTGGTCCTTGAAGGCCGCGGCGATGGCCTCGATTTCACCCGCCGCCGGGCGGCCGATGATCTCGCCATCGGCACGGATGCGGGCCTGAGTCTCGTAAATCAGGTCCCGTGTGACCAGCGGTTGTTCCTTCTGGATCATAAAATTATACGAGTTGGCGAGGCGCGCGCGGCCGATCTCGAGGATTCCGCGGTGGCCTTGCGAGACCACGAGTCCGACCTTGGCGCCCCGGCCTTGGATGATCGCGTTGACCAGAAGCGTCGTCCCGTGGACGACCAGCTCGACGTCTTCGGCATCGACGCCCGCCTTCTCGATCAAGGGCGGCAGGCCGCGGCGGACCGACATCGAAGGGTCCGCCGGCACGCTTGGCTCCTTGAAATGGGTCAGCGCGCCGGTTGTCAGGTTCGCGAGCACGAAGTCGGTGAACGTGCCGCCAACGTCGATACCAATTCGGCAGCGGGTGCCTGCCATCGTTTCTTCCTCCCCATACCGAGTTTCTCGTAAGGCGCGCCGGATCCGGAATGGAGCCCGCGTTCGACGCATTTCGTTGCCGAGACTATGGACGCCGGGTCGCCGTGTCAAAGACGTCCAGAGCGGATCGC
>JASLLV010000041.1 GCA_030746935.1 Rhodospirillales bacterium
GATCATCTGGGCCCTGTTGTTCGTGGTGGCGGTGGGTCTCGGTCCGTTCGCCGGTGTCCTGGCGCTGGTCATTTTCTCGGTCGGGATCATGGGCAAGCTGCTCGCCGAGGCGGTGGAGGCAGTCGATCCCGGTCCCCTGGAAGCCCTGCGGGCGGCCGGTGCCAGCCCCTGGAAGGTTTTCCTGTACGGTGCCTGGCCCCAGGTGCTGCCGATTTACTTGGCCTACTGCCTCTACTACTGGGACCACAACACGCGCCAAGCCACGGTCCTCGGCTTCGTCGGCGCTGGCGGACTCGGTTATTCGCTGTTCTTCTCCATCACCACGTTTGAATTCGAAAGGGCGACGACCGCGATCATCGCCATGATCATCTTGGTCACGGCAATCGATCGGTTCAGCCTGTATCTTCGGACCAAGATCATCTGATCCCTCAGGCTTCCGGATCTCGCACGGAGGAAGAGCCTATGGCGTCCAATTGGCGGCAGCGCCCGGCAGGTTCGACCTGGGGCGACTTCGGACCCGATGATCAGCTCGGCCGGGTCAATCTGCTGACCCCGGAAAACACCTTGGCGGCGGTCAAGGAGGTCAGGCAGGGCTTGCGCTTCTGTCTCAGCCTACCCTTGGACGTGCCCGCCACCAACGCCCTCAACCGCAAGCGCCACCCGCCCGCGTTCAAGACGGTGATCCGCGACGGCCACGTCGCCTTTAACCTTCCGCTGGCCCGGATCGATCCGAGGCTGACCGACGTCAACTGCGACGAGGCGGTAACCCTCTATATGCAGCATTCGACCCAGTGGGACGGCTTCGCCCACATGGGATCGATGTTCGACGCCGACGGCGACGGCAAACCCGAGCCCGTGTTCTACAACGGCCACCACGTCGTCGATCGGGACACCGGCACCTCTCGTTTCGGCGAGGTCGGTACCCACGCGCTCGGCATCGAACACATGGCCAAAGCGTGCGTTCAGGGGCGCGGCGTGATGATCGACCTCCAGGCCCACTTCGGTCGCGACCACAGACCGGTGGGCTACGACGATTTGATGGCGGTCCTGGACGCCGACGCGGTCCGGGTCGAACCGGGGGATCTCGTGTGCGTGCACACCGGCTACGCCGAGATGCTGATCGAGCAGGGGAGGGATGTGGATGCGGAGACGATGCGCACCAGTTGCGCTGCCCTCGACGGCTGGGACGACAGGCTGTTGCAATGGATCACCGACAGTAGCCTCGTCGCACTGATCTCGGACAACCGGGCCGTCGAGTTTGAACACGGCGGCCCGATGCCGCCGGCCGAACGCGGGCCGTTATACGCCATTCACGAGCTGTGCCTATTCAAGTTGGGCGTCCATTTAGGCGAATTGTGGTACCTCGCGGAACTCGCCCGGTGGCTTCGCGAGCATCACCGATACCGCTTCCTGCTGACCGCCCCGCCGCTGCATCTTCCCGGCGCGGTCGGCTCGCCGGCCAACCCGATCGCCACGGTCTGAGCACGGCGCCGGCGCGCACCTCAAACGACGCCGGTATCTTTGAGTTCTTGGATGGCCGCGGCGTCCATGCCGAGCAGGCGGTGCAACACCTCGGCGGTATCGTCCCCAAGCGCCGGCGGGCCCCGGCGCGGCGCATTCGCCACATCGTCGAGGTGGACGCCAGTGTTCACTTGCGGGACGCTCGCGCGGCCCTCGCGTTCGAGCCCATAGATCAGGCCCCGATCGATCAAGGCTTGGTCGCCGGCGACCTCGTCGAGACGATTGATTGGACCGGCGGGGATACCCTCGCGCGCGAACAGCGCGAGCCAATGTGCGCGCGGCTCGGTGGCCAGCACGGATTCGATCTCGGCCACCAGCGCGGGGCGCGCCTCGCGCCGCTCAGCGTTGGTCGCGTAACGCGAATCGTTCGCCATTTCGGGCCGCCCCACGGCCTTCCAGAACCGCTTCCAGATTGGGTCGCTTCCGAGCCCCAGCGTGATCGGCCCGTCGGCGGTATGAAATATCTGATAGATGGCGATCACGCTGTCCTTGGCACCGGTACGCCGGGGCAGCTCGCCCGAGCCGAGGTAACTCACCAGCCGCGGCGTCATGAACCGCGTCATGCTTTCGACCAGCGAGACGTCGATCTTGCGGCCCCGGCCGTCGCGGGTGCGCGCGAACAACGCCGCCGTCACGGCCATCGCCGCGTCCATGCCCGCGAGCATGTCGGCGGCCGGCGTGCCGATCTTCTGGGGGTCGTTCTCGGCCTCGCCGGTCAAATCCATGACGCCGCTGTGGCCCTCGGCGATCAGGTCGTAGCAGGGATATTCGCTTCGCGCCCCGGTCAACCCGAAGCCGGTGATGGCGGCGAAGATGAGATCGGGCTTCTGCAGAACAAGCGTTTCGTAATCGGTGCCCAACTTGGCCTGGACGCGGGGAACCTGGTTGGTCACCAGCACGTCGGAGGCGCCAACAAGCGCGCCCAGCACCGCGCGCCCCTCGGGCCGGGCGTAATCCAGGGTCACGCTCGCCTTGTTGCGGTTGACCGACAGGAACCAAAGCGATTCGCCTTCCAGGAAGGGCGGGCCCCACGCCCTGGCGTCGTCTCCCGTTCCCGGCCGTTCGAGCTTCACGACCTCGGCGCCCCAATCACCGAGCAGCATGGTGGCGTAAGGGCCGGCAATCGACGTGGTAAGATCGAGCACGCGCACGCCGTCGAGAAGATCGAAACCGCGGGCGCCGCCGGTTGTGGGGATGGGATGATCGGAAATCATGGGACCTGCCTGCCGGGGCATGGATCGAGCGGGGGAAGGGTAGGGGATTCCCGGCCCCCGTGGGAGTCCCGGCCGGCGCCGGAGAATTTCGGTTGAGCGAACCGGAGCTTCCCCCGCCGGAGAGCGTGATCGAGATCATCCGTGACGTGGCTGCGGCGGCGATCATGCCGCGCTTTCGCCAGCTCGCGGACACAGACGTTTTCGAGAAGGCACCGGGCGACATCGTCACCGCCGCCGATCTCGAGGCGGAGAAGCGGCTTGCCCAGGCCCTGGTGGCGCTGGTGCCCCGAAGCATTGCGGTGGGCGAAGAGGCGGCATTCGCGGATCCGCGCCTTCTGGACGTGCTCGACGAAAAGGCCCCGGCGTGGCTGATCGATCCGGTGGACGGAACCCAGAACTTCGCCGACGGGATCGCGTGTTTCGCCGTCATGGTCGCGCTTTGCGCCGCCGGTCGCACGCTGGCGGGATGGGTTCACGACCCGTGCGCCGACGAGACGGCGTTCGCGGCAACGGGCGCCGGCGCCTGGCTGTTCGACGCTTGCGCGCGGACGCCGATGCGCGTCGCGCCGTCGGCCCCGGTTTCGGCCATGTCGGGCGTGCTCGGCGGCCGCCTTCGCGACCGGCTTGCTTTGGCACGACGGTGTGCACCCGAAAACGTGCCCCAGAAGATGGTCCGCCTGGGTTGCGCCGGGCGCGAATATCTCGATCTTGCCCGCGGCCGGCTTCAATTCGCCCAGTACGGCGGCCGCCTCAAGCCTTGGGACCACGCCGCCGGCGTCCTGATCCACGCCGAGGCCGGCGGCTTCGGCCAACTGGCCGGCAGCGGTGCCGCCTATGCGCCCCGTGGTGGAATTGTCGAAGATACATTGCGACTCGCACCCGACGAGACCGCGTGGCGCGCCCTTCACGCCGCTTTCGAGCCCCGCTAGTATGCCCTTCACGAGCGAACAGGAGAGGGACGCGTGAGCATGAGTGGGCAAAAGGTGGCGTTCGTGGGCCTCGGCGTCATGGGGTATCCCATGGCAGGTCATCTGGCGAAGGCCGGCCACCAGGTTACGGTCTACAACCGCACGCAGACCAAGGCCGATGCGTGGGCGTCGGCGAACGAGGGCGCCAGCGCACCCAGTCCGGCCGCGGCGGCGAAGGGATGCGACATCGTCTGCGCCTGCGTCGGCAACGACGATGACGTGCGCGCGGTCGCCTACGGCGCCGAGGGCATTCTCGCCGGCATGGAGGCCGGCGCCGTATTCGTCGACCACACGACGGCGTCGGCGACGGTGGCGCGCGAGATTGACGCGGCGGTGCGCGAACGCGGCCTTCACTTCCTCGACGCCCCTGTTTCCGGGGGCCAGGCCGGGGCCGAGAACGGGGCGCTAACGATCATGGTCGGCGGCTCCGCCGAAGCGTTCGCCAAGGCCGAAGCGGTGATTTCGGGCTATGCGCGGGCCGTGACCCTGATGGGGCCGGCCGGCAACGGCCAGCTCACCAAGATGGTCAATCAGATCTGCATCGCCGGCCTGGTCCAGGGGCTTTCCGAAGGATTGAACTTCGCCCGCCGCGCGGGCCTCGACGCGAACAACGCGGTCGACGTGATTTCCAAGGGCGCCGCCCAATCGTGGCAGATGGAGAATCGAGCCTCGACCATGTTGGACGACAAATTCGACTTCGGCTTCGCCGTCAATTGGATGCGCAAGGACCTCGCCATCTGTTTGGACGAGGCCCGTGCCAACGGAGCACTTCTTCCCGTCACTGCGATCGTCGATCAATTCTACGCCGCCATTCAAGAGCGCGGCGGCGGGCGCTGGGATACGTCCAGCCTGATCCGCCTGCTCACCAGTGCCGAATAGTTCGGCCGCGGGATCGATGGCTTATTCGCTTCAAAGATTTGTGGCCGACTGTCGGCGCAGCCTCGAGGCCGATTCGGGCCCAGGAGGGCTCGAGGCGATCCGAGACCATCTCGAGAATCTGCTCGTGGACGAGGCCTTCCTCGCCGCCCATTTCGACGCGGACGCCGCGCCCGATCGGCGAACGCTCCACGAGGATCCGGAAACGGGTGTGTGCGTTCTCGCCCACGTGATTGCGCCCGGCGGCGCACCGACGACGGCGAAAACGATGGCCAAGCGACGCTGGAGATCGTCAACGCCTACCGGGTGGAAGCCGGGCGCGCCGTCGCCTTCGGGCCCGGCGCCATTCATTCGGTGCACCACCCGGAAGGGGCGTGGCTGGTCCGCGTGACCGGTGCCGATCTCGATCGCGTCGTCCGCTCCAGCTACGATGCGCAAGAGGGAACGGTGCGCCGCAACCAACCGGCGGATTGAAGTGGGGGTCGGCCGCGCCGCGGTCCCGCGGTTACCGCAGCGCAATAACGATGTTGGGCGCCGGCGCCGTGATGTCGACGATATCCCAGACGTAAATTTTCTGGTTCTGCGTGGCTCCGTCGACGACGCGGCCGGCGTTGTGGTCGACGACCTTGGCGTCCGTCTTGACGCGAAGCTGGCCTTGCATGCCGAGGCCCATTTCTGCGAGCCGGCGGGCATTCTCCTCGGCGATGGGCGTAGCCTGAACGGTGATGAGACGGCTCGTCTTGACGTACTTGACGATCAACATGTTCTCGTTGCGGCGGAAGAAGGTGATCATGCGCGCGCGCAGCAGATCGCCCGACTTCCGCCAATTAATCTTGAAGATGCCGGGCTTGACGTACCGGGCCTCCAGGGTCGCCGAATCTCTGCGAAAGTCCCGGATCACGTTGTCGGCGCGCTCCTGCTCTTCGCCCGGAGAGAGGGTGCGCCGGCGCAAAGCATCGAAAAGCACCACTTCCGATACATAGCCGTCGAAAATTATCTCGTAGTAGCCGCGGCGCGTGATCTCGACCTCGGCATCGAAACGGACGGGCAGGTAGCAGCCCGCGAGCGCCGGTAACAGAACGATCGCGACGAGGAGCACAATCGCCGAACGCAATCCCATGCGCATTTCCTTGTGGCGCCGGCCTTTCGCGGGCGCCGTCGGGTCCGGTTCTCGGGGACCGCGAAGGCGGCTCCCGAGTCCTGGGCGTTCCCCGGCAGATACGTCAGATTCCATTAAATTTCAACTGCTTGCGGCCGCGCAACCGCTTTCTCTTCGGCCTTCACCGACTGCCAGAGCGCTTCCATACGCTCAAGCCCGAGATCTTCGAGCCGCCGGCCCTGACGAGCCGCCAAGGCTTCCATGGCGCGGAACCGCCTTTCGAACTTGCCGTTGCCACCCCGGAGCGCCGATTCCGGATCGATTCCAAGTTTGCGGGCGAGGTTCGCGCAGGCGAACAATATATCGCCGAGTTCGTCGGCGAGGCGCGCGCCGTTTTCCGTGCCGCGCGCCGCACCCGAAGGGCGCGCGCCGTCCATCTCGTGGCGCAGCTCGGCGATCTCCTCTTCGATCTTGTCGAGCACCCCTTTAGCCGCGTCCCAATCGAAGCCGACCCGCGCCGCTCGGTTTTGCAGTTTTTGGGCGCGGAGGAGGGCGGGCAGCGCAACGGCCACCCCGTCGAGAACGCTGGCGCGCACGCTTTCGGTGTCGCGCGCAGCACCCGAGACGGCGCGCACGCTGTCGGCGGCACCCGCGTCGCGCTCGGCGGCCTTGTGTCGCTCCCAGGCCCGCGTTTGCGCTTGCGAATCGGCTACGACCTCGTCGCCAAAGACGTGGGGATGACGTCGGACGAGTTTGTCCGAGATTGCCCGGGAGACGTCGTCGAAGTCGAAGTGACCTTCTTCGCGCGCCATTTGGGCGTGAAACACCACTTGCAACAACAAATCTCCAAGTTCGTCCCTGAGCGCGCCGATATCGCCGTGTTCGATCGCTTCGGCCACCTCGTAGGCCTCTTCGATGGTGTGTGGCACGATGGTGGCGAAGGTTTGCTCGACGTCCCATGGACAGCCGCCGTCGGGATCGCGCAGGCGGGCCATGATTCGGATTAAGCGATCCAGGTGTGTGGTCATGGCTGTCTCCGTATCATCGCATGGCCGGGCACGCGAGCGCGTTTCGGATTGATCGGGGGAAGTACCAGCGCCGGAGCCAAATGCGTATAATCGCATAATGTATATTATGATAAATAATTATTTATTCCTTTAAAACAGGCCCTTAGATCCTATTATGGGCATTTATTTTTAGGAGAAATCCGCAACACAATAACGCGTCCGGCCGCTGATCACACGGCCAGCGCGCCGCCTGCCCTGGGTCCCGCTAAACCGTCTCATTGCGAACTGGCCGCCTCGATTACCATACCGTCGTAGGCCGGCTCCACGCCGGCCGGCAGCCGACGTTTCAGAGATTCGTAGTCGAGCCCGTTGCCAAGCCCGGTCAGAATCGCGCGGCCTGGCTTCACATTCTCGATCCATTCGAGCGCAAGATCCACATGCGCATGGGTCGGATGCGGCCTGTCGCCCAACGTTCCGATGATCCAGACCGCGACACCGCCAAGCGCCGCCAGCGCGTCCGCATCCAGGCCCACGACGTCGGTGGAGTATGCGATCGAGTCGAAACGGAAGCCCATGGTCCGACACACCCCGTGATCCTGGTCGAACGTCGTCACCGGGATGGCGCCAACGTGGAAGCTCTCGCCCGGGCGGATCAGGCGCGGAACCAGCACAGGCTTGAAATAATAGCTTGTTTCGGGCGGCAACGGCGTAAACACGTAATCGAACCGCTCGCCGATGACGCGAAGCGTCTCGGTGTCGGCATACGCGTCCAGGGGCGCCTTCATGCGGCGGTTCACGGATCTCAAGTCGTCGATGCCGTGAAGATGGTCGGCGTGATAATGGGTAAACAGAACGGCATCGAGTGCGTCGACACCCGCATCGATAAGCTGTTGGCGAAGATCGGGCGGCGTATCGACGAGAATCCGGCTGTCGCTGTTTTCGACGAGCACGGCCGGCCGCAGGCGCCGGTTGCGCGCCTCCGCGGGATCGCACCTGCCCCAGCCGCCTTCGAGCGACGGCGTGCCGCTGGAGCTTCCACATCCGAGAATGGTCAGCCGCATGGATCCGCATCGGTGATCGCGCGAGATTCACGGGGCCCAGCCTTGGTGAACAGCCGGAAGAAATTCTCGGTCGTGGCGCGCACAAACGCGTCCTCTTCGACACCGCGAAGCCGGGCAAGGAACCGCGCCGTATGGGCGACGTTGGCTGGTTCGTTCCGCCTGCCTCGGACCGGTTCCGGTGCCAGGTACGGGGCGTCGGTTTCGACCAGAATCCTGTCGGCCGGCACTGCCACCGCCGTAGCGCGGATATCGTCGGACTTGCGGAACGTCGCGATCCCCGAAAACGAGATGTAGAAGCCGAGATCGAGCGCGCGTTCGGCCAGCCATCGCGACGCCGTGAAGCAGTGGATGACGCCCGCGAACGGGCCCTCCCCCATCTCTTCGGAAAGGATCCGCACGGTTTCGGCATCGGCGTCGCGGGTATGTACAACTATCGGCAATCCGTCCTCGCGCGCGGCCCGGATATGGGTGCGAAAGCTCGTCTCCTGGACCTCACGGGGGCTGTTGTCGTAATAGAAATCGAGGCCCGTCTCGCCGATGCCGACAACCTTCGGCTGGCCGGTGAGCGCCACCAGGCGATCCACACGCGCCTCCACCTCTTTCGCCACATCGTGGGGATGGATCCCGACCGTGCAGAACACGTTCTCGTACGCCTTCGCGATCGCGAGCACTTGGTCGAAGGCGCTGATGCGCGTGCCGATGGTGACGATCCACCCTACCCCGGCCTCACGCGCGCGGCGCACGACGTCGTCGCGTTCTCCTTCGAAATCAGGGAAGTCCAGGTGACAGTGGCTGTCCACAAGCATCGCCGGTCCCCTGACGGTCAATCGTCCGCGAAACGCGGGAAAACGCCTTCGGGCTTGGGAAGCGCCGCACCGGCGCTGATCGCGCCGCTCGGCCCGAGGCGCGAGAAGTCGCGCTCGTCCGCGCCGACGGCGATCTGATCGAGGATGCGGCCGGCCGAGCCCGGCATGAAAGGTTGGGTGATGATGGCGAGGTGACGAATCACTTCGGCAAGCACGTAGAGAACCGTCGCCATGCGCTCAGGTTCGCTCGTTCGCAACGTCCACGGCGCCTGGCGGTCGACGTATCCGTTCGCCGCCCGGATCACCCGCCAGATGATTTCCAGCGCCTCGTGAAACGCCTGTACGTCGATGCTGTCCCGCACCGCCTCCAACAGGCCGTGCGCGGACGAGAGCAGCGCCAGATCCGCCTCGCCGAGCGTTCCGGGCTCGGGCACCCGGGCCGCGCAGTTGCGGTTGATCATGGACAGCACCCGTTGGACCAAGTTGCCGAAATCGTTGGCAAGATCGCCGTTGATCCGGTTGACGGTGGCGCGGTGCGAGAAGTCGCCGTCGTTGCCGAACGGAACTTCGCGGAGAAGGAAGTAGCGCACCGGATCGAGGCCGTAGCGATCGACGATGGCGAGCGGGTCGATGATGTTGCCGAGCGACTTCGAGATCTTCTCGCCTTCGTTGGTCCACCAACCGTGGGCAAAGACCCGTTGCGCCGGCTCCAGACCCGCCGCCATCAAGAACGCCGGCCAATAGACGGCGTGGAAGCGAAGGATGTCCTTCCCCACCATATGCAGATCGGCCGGCCAGTACGTCGCGTACTCGTTAGCATCGGCCTTCGGGAATCCCACGGCGGTAATGTAGTTCGTGAGCGCGTCCAACCACACGTACATTATGTGGGCGTCGTCGCCGGGCACCGGAACGCCCCAGTCGAAGCTGGTCCGCGAAATCGAGAGGTCGTTGAGCCCGCCCCGGATGAAGCTGAGCACCTCGTTGCGGCGGCCCGCCGGAAGGACGCTCTCGGGCCGTTCGGCGTACATCTCGAGCAGCCGGTCGCCCCACTCCGAAAGCCGGAAAAAGTAGCTCGGCTCCTCGACCCATTGGACGTCCGCACCCGAGGGCGCGCGCCGCTTACCGTCGGGCCCCTCGATCAGCTCGGATTCGGCGTAGTAGGCCTCGTCGCGCACCGAATACCATCCGGCGTAGGTCCCGAGGTAGATCTGACCGCGCTCGTCGAGGCGCCGCCACAGGTCCTGGCACGCGATGGCGTGGCGGGTCTCGGTGGTCCGGATGAAGTCGTCGTTGGTAAAGTTCATGACCTCGGCGAGATCGCGGAAGTTCTGCGAGACCCTGTCGGTGAAAGTCTTGGGATCGGAGCCGGCGGCGCGGGCCGATTCCGCAACCTTCTGGCCGTGCTCGTCGGTGCCGGTCAGGAACTTGACGTCGAAGCCGTCCAGTCGCTTGAACCGCGCAAGTACGTCGCAGGCGAGCGTCGTATACGCGTGCCCGATATGGGGCGCGTCGTTGACGTAATAGATGGGCGTGGTCACGTAGTAGGTCGGCCGGGCCATCCGTCGCTCCAGGTCCCGCCGAGGTGTGGACGCCGCGTTCTCATGCGACCGCGGCGGTCTCCAATGCCAGCAAAGCGTTGATGACCACCTGCTTGCGATCCAGATTGGCGCCTTCGGCGCGCTCGAGCAGGCCGTTGACCTTTTCCCATACCTCCAGCCAGCGATCAAGGCCGGCGCCGGCGAGAAGCCGCACCATGATCTCGCGTTCGGCCCCGTCCAGGCTCGGGACTTCCTTGCCACCGGGTGCGGCGCCGAGCGCGATCATTCGTGCGAGCCACCAGCGCGTGAGTTCACCAACCGTTCGAAATGCGTCTTCAGCGCCACGACGCCCGAGCCGGTCGCCGAAACGGTGCAAAGCTTCCGTATCCAGCCTCGGCCAGGTTTCCAGCAGCGCCACGAGCTCGCGGTAGAGATCGAGCCCGCCTTCTTCCGCTAGCGCCACCGCCCGGCCGATGCTGCCATCAGAAAGCCGGGTCAGCGTCGCGTGGTCGTCGGTCCCGAGACCGGGTGCATAGCGCTCGATCAGATCCCCGACGTCGGCATCCGTGAGCGCGCGCATCCCGAGGCGGCGGCACCGCGAGCGAACCGTGGGCAGCAATCGGCCCGGGTTGTGGCTGACCAGAATAAGAAGAGCCCAGGCTGACGGCTCTTCCAGCACCTTGAGAAGCGCGTTGGCGGCGTTGCGGTTCATGTCGTCGGCGCTGTCGATCACGACCACCCGCCAACCGCCCTCGGCCGGCGTCAGGCGCAGGAACGCGCCGACGGCGCGTATATCGTCGACCACGATCTCGGAACGTTTCTTGCCGCCTTGGTCCGACAGCCCGCGTTCGACCGTGACGAAATCGAGGTGGCCACCCGAGGCGACGCGGCGGAAGACGGGATGATTGGGATCGACGGACAACCCCTCGCCTTCCGCGACACCCTCGGTGCCGAACAGGGCGGCCTGGGCCGGATCCCCGGTCCCTTGGGCGAGCACGAAACGGGCGAACCGGAATGCCAGCGTCGCCTTGCCGATCCCCCGGGGGCCGCACAACAGCCACGCGTGGGGGCAGCGCCCGCTCGCAAACGCGGCGCGAAGGCGGGCCTCGGCGTCATCGTGGCCGCGAAAGTGGGGATTCGCCCGGGGCTGGGGCGCGTTTGCCGCAACCTCGCTCATGCAAGACCGACTCCGAGCCGCTCGCCGACCGCGGCACGAATCGCGGATTGGACTTCGTCGACCGTCCCACCGGCGTCGATCAGGGCGCAGCGGTCGGGCTCAAGCCGGGCGATATCCCGATATCCGTCGCCCAACCGATCGTGGAATGCGCGGCCCATCCGCTCGTAACGATCCTCGCCCGACGCGCTCGTGGCACGCGCGAGCGCCACGTCGACCGCCAATTCCAAAACCAAGGTCAAATCGGGGGCCAGCGCCCCGACCACAAGCTCGTACAATGCGCGCACCGGCTCTGGACCGAGGCCGTGCGCGTAGCCCTGATAGGCCATGGTCGAATCGGCAAAGCGATCGCAAACGACCCAGGTTCCGGCATCGAGTGCCGGGCGGATGGTGTGGTTCAGATGCTCCTTGCGGGCGGCGAAGTGCAGCAGCGCCTCGGTCATCGGGTCCCAGCGGGTGACGGCGCCCCTGACCAGAAGCGCGCGGATGTCCTCGGCCCCGGGCGAACCGCCGGGCTCGCGCGTGGCAATGACGTCAAAGCCGCTCTCGCGCAGTCCATCGGCCAAGAGGGCCGCCTGCGCGGACTTGCCAGAGCCGTCCACGCCCTCGAGCGTAATGAACTTACCTCGCATCAACGGTCCCGGTTCATGGCGGGAGCGGTCGGGCCTCCGGGATCAGCCGGAAACGCCCCACAGGATGGACTTGAGCGCGGCCCCCAAGCGCCGGAATACGCCGAGTTGATGAACGGGCGCGACGGCGCGTAGCGGCCGCTCGATGGGTTCCATTCGCGGTGCGGTGACGCTCAGCGTGGCAATGACGTCGCCGGCGGCGATCGGCGCCGGTACCGGCCCCTCGTATCGAACCGAAACCTTCATGTCGCGGCGTGCGTCCTTGGCGAGCGTGATCACGATGTCGTCTTCTACGTAGGCACCCACGAGTTCGCTGCCGCCGAGCCAGACCGGTACGTCTGTCACCATTTCGCCGCGCTTGAATAGGGCGTAGTTCTTGAACTCGCGGATGCCCCACTCGATCAGGCGTTCCGATTCGCGGCTCCGAGCCTTGACGCTCGGAAGACCGTTTACCACCAAGATAAGGCGGCGGTCGCCGCGTACCACCGAGGCCGCGAGTCCGTACCCCGAGCCCGACGTGTGCCCCGTCTTGAGACCGTCGGCACCGATGTCCTTGTACAGCAGCGGATTGCGGTTTCCCTGGCGGATTCCGTTGTAGGTAAAATTCTTGTCCGCATAGTAGTGGTAGTACTCGGAAAAATCCTCGATGGTGCGCGCCGCCAGAATCGAGAGATCCCTCGCGGTGGTGAGGTGCTCGGGATCGGGCCATCCCGTCGCGTTCTTGAACACGGTGTCCGCAAGCCCCAGCTCGCGCCCCTTGATCGTCATCTCGTCCGCGAACGCGTCTTCGCTGACGGAAAGGCTTTCCGCGGCGACGATGCAGGCGTCGTTGCCCGACTGCACGATGATTCCGCGCAAAAGATCCTCGACGCGAACCCGCGTGCCGGGCTCGAGGAACATCGTGGAACCCCCGCTTTTCGCGCCCCCCTTTCGCCACGCGTTCTCGCTGACCGGGAACGAGTCGTCCAGCGACAACCGCCCGTCGCGAAGTCGCTCAAAAATCATGTAAGCCGTCATCATCTTGCTCATCGAGGCCGGCGCCATGAATTGATCGGCCTCCTTTTCGAAGAGCGTCGCCCCGGTGGTCGTGTCCATAAGGAATGCTTGGCGCGCAAGCGTTTCCATGGCCCTCGCCGGCGGCACGGCAGCGACAAACGCTACGGCAAGGAATCCTCCCAGGGCGCACCGCCGGCTGAGAAGAAGGAATTTCCTGGAACCGCTGGTCATTGCGATCCGCATTTCAGTGTTCCTCGGGGTTCTTTGGGCCGCGGATAGACTGGGAATAAGGCGAAATTGGGGTCAATCGACGATGATACGGGCGTCCGGATAGCCGGCCGCAATCACCCGGTCGAGCGCGAGGTCCGCGGCCTCGACCGTCGTCAACGGTCCGACGCGCACCCGATACAGATCCCGACCATTGACCAGGACTGCGCTGACCTTGACCTCGCCCATACCGAACAATCGGGCGCGAACCTGGTTGGCGTTCTCGAAGTAGGCGAATGCGCCCGCCTGTACGTATAGCGTCGTATCGCGCGCGGCCGTCACCGAAACGACCCCCAGTTCGGGCTGGACCGGTTCGGGCGCGGCACGTTCCCGCACGGCGGTAGCAGCCGCGGGTCGAACGGTTTCGCGTGCCGGCGCCGCGCCCGCGCCGGCGATCGGCGGCAGGCTCGCGCGGCTGACCGAAGGGCTCGGCGTGGGCTCCGTCGTGATGGGAGTTCCGATCGAGGCCAGCATCTGCTCACCCTTTATCTGCATCGCGATCGCCTGGCTCTCGCGAGCGAGGATCTGGACGCGGACCCGGGCGGTTCCGCGGTTTTCGAACCCGAGAAGCTGGGCCGCCCGACGCGATACGTCGATGACGCGCCCGCGAACGAAAGGCCCCCGGTCGTTGACGCGAAGATTGAGGCTGCGCCCGTTTTCCAGGTTCGTAACCCGGACGAAGCTGGGCATGGGCAGAGTCTTGTGCGCGGCCGACAGGGTGTTCATGTCGAAGCGCTCGCCGTTCGCGGTATCGCGGCCGTGGAACTTCGAGCCGTACCAGGACGCGATTCCGGTCTCGTCGTAACCGTAATCCTCGGCCGGGAAATACCAGATACCCGCGATCTCGTACGGGTTTCCCACCTTGTAAATCCCCTCGGACGCCGGCGGCTCTTTTTCCTCGACCACGCGCTTGGCCACATGCGCAACAAACTTGGTCTCTGCGCACGCGCCGAGAACCGCGAAAGCAAGACCGAGGGCGGCTAAGCGTAGGAACATCTTGGAACGCCGCATCCAGGGAAGCCCTAGTCCTTTGAATACAATATCTTGGATGATATGGGCGATTTCGTCCGGCTATCTTGTAGTCTACCCACCCGCTAGTCGATCGGCAAGGGACCCCACGGCGATCGCAAAATACGTCGAGCGGTTCCATTTGAGGATGACGCGGAAGTTGTCGTAGACCACGAACGCGGGGCCATCGGGGCCATCGGGAATCACGATCGACGCCATGAGATCGCGCGTCGGCAGATCGCCCCCGTCGGCGCGACGAACTCCGAGTTTATGCCATTCGCTAAGGCGTTTTCGCACCGCCAGATCGGCGAGTGCCGGATCGAAAGCGCTCGGCAGGCGCACCGGGCGGCCCCAGGTCTGGTCTCCGTTCCACCCTGAGCGCTTGAGGTAGTTCGCCGCCGACGCGAAGACATCGGCCTTCGTGTTCCAGATGTCCTTGCGGCCGTCCCCGTCGTGATCCAGCGCGAAGGCGAGAAAGCTCGACGGCATGAACTGGCTCTGCCCCATGGCGCCCGCCCAGGACCCGGTCATCTTGTCCAGGGTGATGTGTTTGCCGTCGATAATGGCGAGCGCGTCCATGAGTTCGCCCCGAAAGTAGGCGCTTCGCCGGCCGTCGAATGCCAGCGTTGCCAGGGAGGCGATCACGGGAAAGCCGCCGGTGATTCGGCCGAAATCGCTCTCGATTCCCCATAGGGCGGTAACGAATCGAGGCTGGACGCCGTAAGCCGCACCGATCTCGGTGAGCAACCCGGCGTTCTCACGCATTCTTTGGCGGCCATTTTCCACCCGGGCCGCAGGCACGACGCGGTCCATGTATTGGCGGAAGGTGAGCGTGAATTCGGGTTGCTGGCGATCGAGTTCGATCACGCGCGGTATGAGAGAAAGGCCGTTGAGCGCGCTCTCCAAGACGGGTTCGCTGATCCCCCGCCCAAGAGCCTCTTGGCGCACTTCGTCAAGCCACTGGCTGAATTGCGGGTTCTGGCCGGTTGCGGGTCCCGGCGCAAACTGGATCGCCGCCGCGACGACTACGGCCCCCAGCGCGCCTCTCCTCGCCGCCCTTGTCACGTCCAGCCTCCTGCGGCGCGGTCGCGGTGTCGGTTCGTCATTCGATCATGGCTCCCTGGGGCCCGGAAACAGTGCATCGGTTCTTCCGGTCAATCGATAGGCCAACAAGCCGAGCCATTCGTGGATCCCCCAGGCCGCCGACGAAAGCCCACCCTGCAGGTTGAAGCGAAGCGTGAAATTATTTTCCGGCAAGAGATTGTAGTCCACCGGATAGGGGATAATCGTCCACCCGGCCATGCGAAAGCTGCCCGCCGCGCGTGGCATGTGTACGGCGGAGGTGATCAACACCCACGTCTCGCCGGGTTTTGGCCCCGCGAGCCGATAGGTGAATTGCGCGTTTTCGTGGGTGTTGCGCGCTTCCGCCTCCAGGATAACACGAGCCGGATCCAGCCCGATCGATTCGAGATAGGGTTTGACCATCTCGGCTTCCTTGAGGTCCTGGCGGAACGGATCGCCCGATCCGCCCGAGAATATAAGTTTGGCGCCCGGATAGCGCCGGCCGAGGGCCGCCAGTTCGGTCAAGCGCTCGATCCCGCCTCCCAGTGAGAGCTGCCCCCGGGCCTCGGTGACCCACGGATTGACGACGCCGCCAAGGGCGACGATCCCGTCGACCTCGGCGGGCAGCTCGCGGACCGCAGGAAACCGGTTCTCGAGCGCCCGGATCATGCCCTCGCCCATGGGGACGGTCGCGAAGACCAGGGCGCCCAGGGCCGCCAGGGTAACCAGCAGGCGCCCGAGCCGTCGCCCCCGCGTCCACAAAAGCACGGCGCCAACAACAAGCACCACGGTTAACAGGTTGCCCGGCTCCGCCACCGCGCCCCCGATCTTGGCAAGTTCGAAGAACATGGCCCGGTGATATCGCGCCGCGGCCGTTCACGCAATCAGGCGCGCGCCGTTATGCGTGCCGCGCGCCGCACCCGGTTGCCGCTTCGCCGACAAAATGCTTCAACCGGATCCGTGCCCGCCGGATGAGTGGTGCCGGCTTCGTCCCCTTCGCGATCCGCCAACGCGGCCGCGGCGAGGTGCCCGTGTCAAGAATGGCAAAGCGTACGACGGCTTGGTTCGCGATCCTGCGCACGCCGGGCACCTTGCGGGGCATGGTCTACATGGCGTTGTCGGCGCTGTCGGGAACGATGATGGCGGCGTTGATCCGCGATCTGTCTTTCGATCTGCACCCGTTCGTCATCGCGGCCTTCCGCTCGCTGTTCGGTTTCATCATTCTGATTCCGGCCTTCCTGCGGCACGGCTTTGGCCCCCTACGGACGCGGCGCATCGGAATGCACGGCGTCCGTGGCCTCGTCAACGTCGCGGTCATACTGTTTTCGTTTACGGCGCTCAGCCTCATCCCGCTGGCCAAGGTGACGGCGATCTCGTTTTCCTCGCCCCTGTTCGCCACCCTGTTTGCCGTCCTTCTTCTGGGCGAGATCGTGCGGGCGCGGCGCATGACCGCGCTCGCGGTCGGATTCGCCGGCACCCTGCTCGTCATCCGCCCCGGCGCGGTGGCCGTCGACCTCGGCACCATGCTGGCCCTCGGAGCGGCCATTTCCGCGGCTGCCGGCGTCATCATCGTCAAGTGGTTGGCGCGCACCGAATCGAACCTGACCATCATCATGTACATGGGCCTCGTCGCGACGCCGATCCTGTTCGCTTGCGCGGTGTTCGTTTGGCGAACCCCGACGCCCTCGGAGCTGATGGTTCTGGTGCTGATGGGCGCGTTTGGCAGCGCCACGCATCTCTTCATGAACCAGGCCATCAAGGAGGCGGACATCGCCGTGGTGTCGCCGGTCCGGTTCACCCAGCTCATCTGGGCCGCAGGCGTAGGGTATCTCGCATTCGCCGAGGTCCCCGACGCCTGGACCTGGCTCGGCGGGCTGACCATCGCCGGCGCCATCTCGTACATGGCCTATCGCGAGCACCGGGTCACGGACGCTCGCACGGGCAACACTGCCCGAACGCACGGCGACCGCCGCATCCGCGACGATCGAAAAGGCTGAGCGTTGCGGTTGACACCGCATCGCGGATTGCCAATCCTGGGCCACCCGGCGAGCGGCCCCGAGCGCGCGGTCGCGAACCCGGCGTTGATGAGAGGATCATGAGATGAAGGAATTTCGAGGCGCTTATTCGGTCACGGTCACGCCGTTCACCGACGACGGCTCCGGGATCGACGAAAAGGCGCTCCGGCGGTTCGTAGACTGGCAGATCGACGAAGGCGTGCCGGGCCTGATCCCGCTGGGTTCGACCGGAGAGTTCCTGGCGGTCTCGGACGACGAGCGCACCCAGGTGGTCAAGGCGACCATCGACCAGGCCGCGGGCCGCGTTCCCGTCCTCGTCGGCACGGCCAACCACCGCACCGAAGTCGCGGTCCGCTACAGCCAGGAGGCCCAGGATTTGGGAGCCGACGGGTTGATGATCATCCCGCCGTATTACTACAAGGCGTCGGACGAGGAGATCTTCACCTATTACCAGCGGATCGACGAGGCGGTTTCGATCCCGATCATGCTGTACAACAACCCGTTCAATAACCGCATCGACATGTCGGCGGAGTTCGTGGCCAGGCTGTGGCGCGAGCTCGACAACATCAAATACATCAAGGAGGCGAGCGGGGTCACCGAACGGGTTTACGAAGTCCGGCGCTTGACGGATGACGGCATGATCGTGTTCGGGGGCTGGCGTCCGTTCGAAGCCTACCTGCTTGGCGCCAAGGGGCACGTCTCGCCCTACGGCAACTACATGCCCCGGCAATCGGTGGCGCTCTACGATCTCACGGTGAAAGGTGATCTGAAGGCGGCCGAGGCCCTTTACAACACGCTCCTCGAAATCACCACCCTGATCGGTGGCCAGATGGCCGTGCAAAAGGCGCTCTGCCGCCTGGTCGGTTATCCCATGGGCGATGCGCGCCCGCCCCGGCACACCCTCGCCGAGTTGGGCGAGGACGGCGCCCGGCGCCTTGCAGGCGCCAAGGCCGTTCTCGAGGATTTGGGCCTGATTCCCGTCGAGAAGGCGGCCTGAGGATCAACGACTCAGCGGCCCGAACGCGTACCGCGATTTCGGTTCGGGCCGCTCAACGACCGCGCGGGCGGGCTGTGAGCGCCACGTACGGCGAACGCGAAACATTGGGAGGTGACGGCGATGAGAAATACCCTGCCCGAACAGGGCCGCGGCTGGCAGGACATCGAGCGCGATATGCTCGATTTCCAGAAGAACGACGTCGACTGGCGGGGCGGCCGCATGCCCTATCAGGTCTGGTACGGCGGAGACGACATCTTCGATATCCAGAAGAAGGGCTACGAGATGTTCATGCAGGAGAACGGCGGCGGCGCCGGCAAAGCCTTCATGAGCCTCAAGTCCATGGAAGACGGCGTTATCGACTTCGGCGCCGGGCTGCTGAACGGCCCAGACGCCACCGGCCACATCACGTCCGGGGGCTCGGAAAGCATCTTCGTCGCCATGAAGGCGGTGCGCGACTGGGCGCGGGCCAATAAGCCCGAGATCACCGAGCCCGAGGTGGTCGTCCCGTTCTCGGGCCACCCCACCTTCAATCGGGCCGCCCAGTACCTGGGCCTTACCATCACCCGCATCCCGGTCCGCGACGATTTTCGTGCCGACGTCGACGCGATGACGAGTGCGATCTCGGCGAACACGGTCGCGCTCCTGGGCTCCGCAGTCTGCTTCCCGTACGGGGTGATCGATCCCATCACCGAGCTTAGCGAAGTTGCTGAAGCGAACGGACTGTGGCTCCATGTGGATGCGTGCGTATCCGGATATACGGCGCCGTTCTGCCGCGAGCTCGGCTACCCGATCCCCGACTTCGACTTCACGGTCCCCGGCGTCAAGTCGATCTCGGCCGATCTCCACAAGTACGGTTTCTGCGCCAAGGGGACGTCGACGGTGCTGTACCGCAACCCCGAGTGCGAAAAGTACCAGCCCTTCGAATTCGACCAATGGCCCATGGGC
>JASLLV010000042.1 GCA_030746935.1 Rhodospirillales bacterium
CGCCCACACTTTCTTCTCAGCCATATGCATCGCCGCTTTCGTCATCTTCTATCTCAATCAATGAGTCCTGAGCCTAACAGCGGACGTGTTGCGAGAACGATATTGGCGTCCGCTTAGCGGCACTTAGCCGACGTTCAGGCCGGTTACGTCAACCTAGCGGCATGGAGCCGAAGGCGGTCGATTTGCTGGCCGCTGGCGATCGTGATGGGCAGATGACGTGGATGCGGGTAATGAACGCGGTAGACGAGCTGTTGGCGAGGGAGCGGATCGAAGGGGCCACGCTCCATTGAGGCCGGTGCTGATGCCGACCTCCGCGGCCTCGTATCTGATCGGTAGATCGTTAAGGGCGGCCGGCGGCTGCCAAACCGACAGGCCCACAGAATCAGCGGCGAAATCGGTCTGGGTGGCACCCATCCGGTGCCTAACGTAACAAGGGGCCGGACCGAGATGGTCCAACCCCTTGTTTTCGTTGGCTCCGGCGGTAGGACTCGAACCTACGACCTAGCGGTTAACAGCCGCTTGCTCTACCAACTGAGCTACGCCGGATCGGATGGAGGCGCGGGCCGGAATCGAACCGACGTACAAGGCTTTGCAGGCCTCTGCATAGCCACTCTGCCACCGCGCCATTCGAAGGCGGCAACCGCGGCGCCGGCGGCGAGGATCGCGGAGCGCCCCCAATCAATCGCGCCTGGCGCGACGGAAGTTAGACGCTGCCCCAGTGCCGGTCAAGCGAGCCGGACGCGGGCGTCTGCCGCCGCTATCAAGGACCCGCGCGCCACCCCATGGACCGAGGAATCGGCGCCATTGTCTTCGTGACGGCGAACGCCTATATACCGCGGCAACCCCATTCTCGCGACCGAGGCAGGAATCATGGACATTGACGCCGCCCGCGCCAACATGGTGGAAAACCAGATTCGCGCCAACCGGGTTACGGATCTGCGCCTGATCGCGGCGCTCGAGGAGTTGCCGCGCGAGGCCTTCGTTCCCGATCCTTTACGTGGAATTGCGTACGTGGACGAGGACCTTCCCCTCGGCCGCGGCCGGTATCTCATGGAACCGATGGTTCTTGCGCGCCTCGTCCAGGCCGCCGACATCGCGCCGGGCGATCTGGTCTTGGATATCGGTTGCGCGACGGGATATTCGTCGGCCGTCCTGGCACGGCTCGCCAACACCGTGGTCGCCCTCGAATCGGACCCCGAGCTTGCCGCCGCCGCCACACGGACCCTCGGCGAGCTTGGGATCGACACCGTGGCGGTCGTCGAGGGGGCGCTGGAGTGGGGCTATCCCGAGCAGGGTCCCTATGACGCCATCTTGTTGAACGGAGCGATCCCGGACGTGCCGGACGCGATCCGGAGGCAACTGAGCGATGGCGGACGTCTCGTGACCGTGGTCGAGAGCGGAGGGATCGGGCGCGGCGTACGGGTCCTGCGCCACGGGGACCATTTCGCGCGCGTCGAGCTGTTCGATGCCGCGACGCCGGCGCTCGAGGGCTTCGCGGCGCCACCGGCGTTCGTCTTTTGACGCGCGTTTTCTCGCCTTCGGCGTGGCCCGGCGCGATCGTGTCGAACCAAACCCTTGATTCCATTGCCTTCACGACGATGCGCCATTAGACTGCGCCCGGATTTGCCCGCATCGGGACGCCGATCCATGACACGCTGGATGACTGCAATCCCGGTTCTGCTCGCCGGTCTCGGTGGCCTGAACGGTCCTGCCCTGGCGCAGACGCTGGAAGAGGCGCTTGGCGCGGCTTACGCCAACAATCCGACATTGCTCGCGCAAAGGGCGAAATTGCGCATCACCGACGAACAGGTTGTACAGGCGCTTTCGAACTGGCGGCCGACGGTCGAGATGGTGGGCGACGCCGGCACCTCCCAGACCGAGAGCAACGTCTGGACCAACCGGCGCCAGTTCCGCGATCCGCGATCACTGAGCTTTACTTTGGATCAGGATCTCTACCGCGGCGGCCGGACGATCGCCGCGACCCGCGAAGCGGAGAACACGGTGAAGGCCGAACGCGCGCGCCTGCTCGTGGTCGAACAAGCGGTGCTCCGCGACGCCGCCACCGCGTTCGTGGACGTGGTTCGCGACCAGGCGGTGCTTGAGCTCAACATCAAGAACGAGCAACGCCTGGCGCGCCAGTTGAAGGCCACGCGCGACCGGTTCCGCGTCGGCGAGGTCACGCGAACGGACGTTAGCCAAGCGGAATCGCGCCTTGCCCGCGCCCTCGCCGACCGCTCTCAAGCCCAGGGCGATCTCGAGATATCGCGGGCCGCCTATCGAAACGTGGTGGGCGAGGCCCCGGGCCGACTGAGCGCGCCGGCGCCGCTCGGCGCGCTGCCTTCGAGCTGGGAGGATGCGATCGGAATCGCCGTTGCGGAGTCCCCGAACGTGATCGCCGCCGATTTCGACGCCCGCGCGTCCGCCGATAACGCCGATGAGGTTCGCGGAGAGTTGCTGCCGAGGGTCAGCCTCGAGGGCAGCGCCAAGCGCGCGTTCGATACGGCGGGCGAAGAGAGCCGGGTCGATACGCTGGAAGCCTCCGTGACCCTGACGGTGCCGCTGTATCAGTCGGGCGCGATCTATTCGCGGCTGCGCGCGGCGCGCCAGACCGTGGGCCAGCAGCGTCTCCTGGTCGACGAAGCGCGCCGGGCAGCCGCCGAATCGGCGACGCGCGCTTGGGAGTCGTTGCAAACGGCGCAGGCGCGCATCCGGGCGTTCAATGCCGAGATCGAGGCGGCCGAAATTGCCCTCGAAGGCGTGGAACGCGAAGCCGCGGTCGGCTTGCGCACGGTGCTCGACGTTCTCGACGCCGAACAGGAACTGCTCGACGCCAGCGTCAGCTTCGTTCTCGCCCAGCGCGACGAGATGGCCGCTATCTTCGATCTCAAGGTTGCGCTTGGACACATGGACGTGACGCGACTCGGACTCGATGTCGAACCGTACGATCCGAACCGGCACTATCGGGAAGTACGGCCAATGTGGTTCGGTGGGGACAGCTCCGGCACGCCCGGACGCGACGAGTGAGAGCGAGGACGCGCGCCGCGAATGATCGCATCGGACGATCGTTCGGCGAAGTTGGAGATAGGGTTTGGCGTTCCGCGGGCGCGTGATCTAGTTTATGTTTTTGATGCCGCGGGTTGCGGCGCCCGAACGATATGGATTCTAAGGGCACTTTATGAGCGAGCAAGACCTCGAGCAGGCCGAGGGTCAGGAAGGCGACGATCAGAAGGAGCCGTCCATGGAGGACATCTTGTCCTCCATCCGTCGAATCCTTTCCGAGGAAGACGAGCGCGAAGGCGAAGAAGAACCCGAGGCCGCCGCGCCCGAACCGGAACCCCAGCCCGAACCGGAACCCGAGCCGGAACCCGAGCCCGAGCCGGTCATCGATCTGATCGAGCCCGAGCCGGAACCCGAGCCCGAGCCGATCATCGATCTGGTCGAGCCCGTGTTCGAACCGGAACCCGAGCCCGAGCCGGTTATCGATCTGGTCGAACCCGTGTTCGAACCGGAACCCGAACCGGCGCCGATACTGGAGCCGCTGCCACAGTTCGAGCCCGAGCCGGCGCCCTCTCCCAGCGAGGACGTGTTCGAGCTGACCCCGGCGATGGTGGCTCCGGCGGCGGCCGGCACCAACGTTGTCTCGGGCGAGACGGCGCGGACCTCGACGGACGTTCTTTCGGAACTCGCACGCGCCATCCTCGACCGTCGTGACATGGCGGTCGGCTCGCGTGATTTGACGCTGGAATCGATGGTTCGCGAGATGCTCCGTCCGTTGCTTCGCGAATGGCTCGACCGCAATCTTCCCTACCTGATCGAGCGGTTGGTCAAGAAAGAGATTGATCTCATGATCAACCGGGCGGAACGGCTCGAGGATTGACCGCCAAAGGCGCGGACGCTACACAAATTCAGCCGCCGACGCGCGCCGGTCCTCTACAAGAATCCGGCGCCTGCCACGTTACCGTTCCGAATCGGGTTCACGCATGTTGGACAAAACCTATCGACCCGACGCGGTCGAAAGCGCGATTTATCGCCGGTGGGAGGAATCGGGCGCGTTCCAGCGCGGGCGCCGACCCGACGCGCGACCCTATACGATCGTAATCCCGCCCCCGAACGTCACCGGCAGCCTGCACATCGGGCACGCCCTCAACAACACTCTCCAAGACATCCTGATCCGTTTCGAGCGCATGCGCGGGCGCGACGTGCTGTGGCAACCGGGAATGGATCACGCTGGCATCGCCACGCAGATGGTCGTGGAGCGGCAGTTGGAAGCAGAGAATTCAAGCCGCCGCGAATTGGGGCGCGATGCATTCGTCAAGCGCGTCTGGGATTGGAAGGAACATTCCGGCGGCCTGATCCTGAACCAGCTGCGGCGGTTGGGGGCATCGTGCGACTGGTCGCGTGAGCGCTTTACCATGGACGAAGGCCTGTCGCGGGCGGTGACCAAGGTTTTCGTCGATTTTTTCCGCCAAGGTCTGATTTACAAGGACAAGCGGCTTGTTAACTGGGATCCGAAGCTGCACACCGCCATCTCCGATCTCGAGGTCGAGCAGCGCGAGACCAAGGGCAAGCTGTGGTACTTCAAATATCCGATCGAGGGCACCGAGACCGAGTTCGTCACCGTCGCCACGACCCGGCCCGAGACGATGCTGGGTGATACCGCCGTCGCCGTTCACCCCGAAGACGAGCGTTACGCGCACCTCAAGGACCGCCATTGCATTCTTCCCATCGTCGGGCGCAGGCTCGCGGTGGTCTACGACGAGCTCGCCGATCCCGAGAAGGGTAGCGGCGCGGTCAAGATCACGCCGGCGCACGACTTCGGCGACTTCGAAGTCGGTCGCCGCCACGACCTTCCCATGATCAACATCTTCGATCGAGACGCGACGCTGAACGAGAACGCGCCCGAGGCTCATCGCGGTCTCGACCGATTCGCCGCCCGCGAGCGAATCGTCGACGAGATGAGTGCGCTCGGCCTGCTCGAGGGTGTCGAAGAGAATTTAATGACGCTTCCCTACGGCGATCGCTCGGGCGTGGTGGTCGAGCCCTGGCTCACCGACCAGTGGTTCGCCGATGCGGCGGCCCTGGCCGGCCCCGCGATCGAAGCTATCGAATCCGGCGCCACCGTTTTCGTGCCCAGGCATTGGGAGAACACGTTCTTCGAGTGGATGCGCAACATCCAGCCCTGGTGCATTTCGCGCCAGCTCTGGTGGGGCCACCGGATCCCCGCCTGGTACGGACCCGACGGCAAGATCTTCGTCGAGGCGAGCACGGACGAGGTGCAGGCGGCGGCGGGACGGCACTACGGTCGCGAAGTCGAGCTCGTCCAGGACGCGGACGTTCTGGATACGTGGTTTTCATCGGCGCTGTGGCCGTTCTCGACGTTCGGTTGGCCCGACGAGACCGAGGTCCTTCGCCGCCACTACCCGAACGATACGCTGGTGACGTCGTTCGACATCATCTTCTTTTGGGTCGCGCGCATGATGATGGTTGGGTTGCACTTCCTGGGCGAGGTGCCTTTCCGCCAAGTCTACATCCACGCGCTCGTTCGCGACGCCCACGGCCAAAAGATGTCGAAATCCAAGGGTAACGTCCTGGACCCGATCGAGCTGCTCGACCGCTATGGCACCGATGCGGTCCGCTTCACCCTAACCGCGCTTGCCGTTCAGGGACGCGACCTCAAGGTCGACGAGAGTCGAATCGCCGGATACCGGAACTTCGTCACCAAGCTGTGGAACGCTGCCCGCTATTGCGAGTTGAACGGTTGCGCGCCGGTTGCCGATTTCGATCCCGCGGCGAACCGGCTCGACGTCAACCGCTGGATCGTCTCGCGCATCGCCGATGCCGCCGCCGAGACGACGACGGCGCTCGAGACGTTCCGGTTCAACGAGGCCGCCGGCGCCCTTTACCAGTTCACCTGGGGCACGTTTTGCGACTGGTATCTGGAGTTCACCAAGCCGATCCTCGCGGGCGACGACGCGGAAGCCATCGCCGAGACCCGGGCGACGACCGCATGGGTCGTCGAACAGCTTCTCCGGCTCCTTCACCCCATCATGCCCTTCGTCACCGAGGAGCTGTGGGAGCGGACCGGCGGCCAGCGCACGAACATGCTGATCGAAGAGTCGTGGCCGGTGTTCGCGGACGCGCTCGGCGACGTCGAGGCCGAGGCCGAGATGGGGTGGCTCGTGCGCATCATTTCCCAGATTCGCTCCATCCGCTCGGAGATGAACGTGTCTCCGTCGGAGAAGCTCAGCGTGCTTCTCAAAGACGCGTCCGATGTCACCCGCGACCGACTTCATCGCCACCGCGGCCTGATCGAACGGCTCGCGCGGCTCGCGTCCGCCGAGATCGCCAGCGACGGCGAGGTGCCCGAAGGGTCGGTGCACGATGTTCTTGACGAGGCGACCCTCATCATCCCGCTCGCCGGAATCATTGACGTGGAATTGGAGAAGTCGAGGCTCGCGCGTGAGATCGCCAAGATCGAGACCGAGATCCTGCGTCTCGACAAGAAGCTCGGAAACGAGGGGTTTCTCGCCAAGGCGCCGCCGACGGTGATCGAGGCGCAGCAGGACCGGCGCGCGGAAGCGGATCAGGCCCGCGTAAAGCTCGTCGAGGCCCGTGACCGATTGGCCGTGATGTAGCTGGGCGCTTTTCCGATTGGATTGCGCTGTCATGGCGTGACGGCGCGAGGGTTCACCGATCCGAAGAGAGCGGAGCCTTCTGCCCGACGATCTCGAGGGAGGAAGGGCCGGCTTCATGGCGTTCCGGTCGTTTTCAAGCAGATTGCTCTTATTTCTCGCAATCTTCGGCGTGGGCCTCGTGATTCTCATGTCGGGGATTCACGTTCGCCCGTTCGGCTTCGCCGACGCCTTCGACGCGGTCCGCGTGTACGTCGGCGGGGCGATCATGGGCGCGGCACTGATTCTCGAACTGGTGCTGGAATCCCGCGCGTCGCGCGCCGGCGACGGCGGGTCGTCGCCCAGCGCACCCGAAAAGCGGCCGAACGGGGCGATTCGGACGCCCAGTTCAATCTCGGCGTGCTTTACGATAACGGCCGGTTCGTACCCCGTGATTATGCCGAGGCGGTGACCTGGTACCGCAAGGCGTCAAACAACGGTGTGGTCGAAGCGCAGTTCAACTTGAGCCTCATGTACGACAAGGGCGACGGGGTCGAGCAGGATTACAACGCGGCCGCCAAGTGGTGCAGGCTGGCGGCCGAGCAGGGCCACCGTGACGCCCAGTACAACCTGGGCCAGATGTACCGCCATGGCCAAGGCGTGCCCAAGGACATGGACGAGGCGGTGAACTGGCTGCGCAAGGCTTCCGCCTGAGGGAACGTCACGCGGACGCTTTTATTCCGGCCGGCGCAGGCTGACGCTTCCGTCGGCCTCGAGTGTCCAGAACGGGTTCCACGCGACCTCCCACGTGTGTCCGTCAGGATCGGCGAAATAGCCTGAATAGCCGCCCCAGAACGCCTCCTCGCCCGCCTTGAGGATCGTGGCCCTCGGCAAGGACCGCATCGACTTCTTCGCGAGAGGCGACGTTGTAAGCGAGCGCGATGCCGGCGAAACCCGTGCCTTCGCTTTCGAGCTTGGCGTCGGCGGCCAGCGCCGCGCGTGAAAACAGCGCCAGCACCATGCCGCCTACCTGATAGAACGCGATCTCGTCTTCCGTGTTGCCGCGAATCCATCCGAGCCCGTCCTCATAGAATTGCCGCGATCGCGCAAGCTCGGCAACCCCGAGGGTGATAACGCTGATGCGTTGGTCCATGGCAAGGGTCTCCCCGTTCGTCGCTACGCTCGTTTGCGCGAAGTGTACACCGAGCGAGCCTCGCCCCGAACACCGTCGCGCGTTGAAGGCGGGGTCGTTTCGGGGCAGTATCGGGGCGTCGGCACGGACCACGGTGCGTGGTCGCGGCCGTCGCAAGCAAGAGGAGGACGCGGCAATGCGCGAGAACGAGGTTCGCAAGCTCCTGGCCAAGGGGGAAACGGTCATTAACGGATGGCTCAGCATCGGCAACTCGTTCTCGGCCGAGGTGATGGCCGCCGAGGCGTTCGACTCGGTCACCGTGGATACCCAGCACGGCATGAGCGACATCCAGTCGGCGATCGAGATGCTTCAGGCGATCTCGTCCAAGGCGCCGACGCCGATGGCGCGGGTCAACTGGAACGACCCGGCGCCGATCATGAAACTGCTGGATGCCGGCGCATACGGCATCATCTGTCCGATGATCAACAACCGCGAAGAGTGCGAGCGTTTTGTTCAGGCCTGCCGGTATCCGCCGAACGGTTACCGCAGCTTCGGTCCGGCGCGCGGGCTTCTATACGGCGGTGCCGACTACTACGAGCACGCCAACGCGACGATCTTCACCATGGCCATGATCGAGACGCGCGACGCCATGGGCAAGCTGGACGAGATCATGGCGGTCGACGGTCTCGACGGCATCTACATCGGTCCCTCGGATCTTTCGATCGGCCTTGGGCATCCGCCGTCTCTGGATCCGAGTGCCAAGGAAGTGCTCGATGCCATCGATGACGTCATGATCGCCGCTTACAAGCACAACGTTTGCCCGGGAATCCACTGCTCGGGCGGCGAGGGCGCCAAGGCGTGGAGCGAGAAGGGTTTTCGCTTCTGCACGTTGGCGAGCGATTCGCGATTCATGGCCGCCGGCGCCAAGGCGGCGATCGACGTCGCGCGCGGCAAGTAACAAGGGGCGGGAAGTCATGCGCGAAAACCGAATGCGCCAGATTTGGGCCGATGGGGGATGTGTGCTGACCGCCTGGCTGCTTGGCAACAGCGCTTATTCGGCCGAGGTTATCGCCAACGAGAAATTCGACGCGGTGGTCGTCGACATGCAGCACGGGATCATCGACTTCCAGTCGGCCGCCGAGCTTCTGCAGGCGATTTCGACCAAGGCACCGGTCCCGATCGCGCGCACGCCTTGGAACGACCCCTCACCGATCATGCGGCTCTTGGACGCCGGCGCCTATGGAATCATTTGCCCGATGGTGAATGACCGGGCCGAATGCGAGCAATTTATCTCGGCCTGCCGGTACCCGCCGGTGGGCGAGCGCAGTTACGGACCCTTGCGGGCCATGCTGTACGCCGGCGAGGATTATTACCAGCATGCCAACGACACCATCGCCACCATCGCCATGATCGAAACCGCGCGCGCCTTGGACAACCTCGACGACATCATGTCGGTGGACGGCCTCGATGCGATCTACATCGGGCCTTCGGACCTGTCGATCGCGCTGGGCTATGAGCCGACCCTGGATCCAAAGGAGAAGGCCGTACTCGACGCCATCGACGCGATCCGCGATGCCGCAGTTCGCCACGGCGTCCAGCCCGGCATCCATGCCGCCGGCGGCGAAGGGGCGCGCGCTTGGCGCGAGCAGGGCTTTCGGTTCATCGCGTTGGCTGCCGATTCCTTTTACCTCGCCGAAGGCGCGCGCTCTCAGCTTCGCGACGCCAGGGCGTAAGGGACCACCAGGGTCGCAAGCGCGCTACCGGCGCGCGCCTGCGCGCGATCACGTCATGCCGGTGTCCGGCTTGCCACCTGCGGGAGGGTGAAGATCTCGCGCTCGGCACCGACGCCGCGCAACTGGTGACGCCCCATCGAGACCAGAGCTTCCGGGAAATTGCTGGCAAATTCGTCCGAGATCAAAACGGTCGCATCCAAACTTTTGCACAGGCCCTCGATCCGCGCGGCCTCGTTGGCCGCGGCTCCGATAACGGTAAATTCCAGGCGCTCGCGCGTTCCGATGTTGCCATAGGTGACATCGCCTATATGCAGCCCGATTCCGTAACGGATCTCGGGCCGGGCGTCGTCCCCGCGCCCCCGATTCACCTCGGTCACGCGGCGTTCGGCCTCGCGGGCCGCTTCGATCGCGTTGTAGCAGGTTTGTACGACGCCTCGGGACGACCCTGGAACGGGAGCATTTGATTCGGGAAGGGGAAAGATGGCGAGAACCGCGTCGCCGATGAACCGCAGGATTTCACCACCATATTCGAGCACCGCGCCGGCAACGCAGTCGAAGAAGAGATTGAGATCGTCCAGGAACAGATCACGCGGCACAGACTCCGCCATGGCGGTGGAATCGCGGAGATCGCAAAACCAGATCACCGCGTGGATGCTTTCCCCGTCGCCCCGCTGGGTGAGGCCGTTCAGAACCCGCTGGCCGGTGCGCGATCCGAGGTAGGTGTCCAGCAGTACGGCGGTGTTCTGGCGAAGCGTGTGGACCTCGTACAGTCGGCTCAGCATCGGAATGGCTTCGAACACCTGTCCCAAATCGGCGACCGAGAATCCGGCCGGGCGATCCGAAGTGAGTGTGAGCGTATGGATCTGCCCGTCCGAGAACGGCAACGGCATCGCCACGTAATCGGTGCCTCCCGCCGCCCGAAGATCGTCCATGATGGGAAACTGGAACTCGGGCTCGTCAACGTCCAGACGTTGGCGCACGCCGCCAAGACCTTCGGAGACGAACCGTACCGGGCTCTTGAGATAACTTTGATCGAGAAGCGCGCCACGCGGCGTGTGCTTGGTGTCGACGCCGTCGCGACCGCGGGTCCAGGTGTAGGCCGTTCCCACGAGCGGTGGGTGCAGCGTCCAGATTCCGACGTTCACGCGCAACAACGGCACGCCGACCTCGACCAACTTGCGACCGAGCTGCTCGGTCAACTCCGACGCGGATTGCGCCAGCCAGGCGCCGCCCATGACCCACTCGGCGAGGGGCAGTTCCGAGGCCGGGCGTTGGGCTGCGGCGAGGGCGTCAAGGACCTCGGGTTCCGCCACCCAGCGTTCGACCACGCCGTCATAGAACGCGATGTAGCCTTCGATGGGCGTCGAGATATCGAGCGGTCGCTCATAGCTCCAGCCTGCGTCTTCAACGGTTCGGGTCGCAAGTCGCAGCGTCCAGTGTGTCGCCGTGCCCTTGAACGGACAAAAGGTGCGGCGCTCGCTTCGGCGAAGGATTTCGCCGTCGACGTCGGCCCGCGGAAAATAATAAATGGGCGGCAAGTGCGTTTCGTGCATAACGACGGCCGCGGTGCTGTCGGCCACGGTTATGCCGTCGATGACCGCGGCGATTCGGCCGGCTATGGGGCGGAATTCAATCCGGTAGATCGATGAATCGGAGCCGGCGGTCTCGTTCATTGCCGTCTATCCAAGTGGTATACCGGCGGCCCGGAGCGGGGCGAAGGCGGCCGATCATATCGTCGGGCACACGAGCGCGACAAGGGTGCCGAACGCTGCCGCCAAGTCGACTCGCGCCGGGGCGCCATGCGCAATCACCCCCCGGTTTGGCGCCCTTCGGCGTGCTTCGGGCGTTTGCGTAGCTCGCGGGTCTCGCCGATCTTCAACAACCAGACCCGGTCGTCGGCGATCCTGGCGCCTCGGGCGCCTTCGCGAAACCGTGTCGCCGCCTCGAGCGGGCCGTCGGAGCCGAGCGGCACCGTGCCCCAGTGGATGCCGACCAGGGTGTGAACGTCTAAGTCGGTGGCGATCCCGATGCACGCGCGGGGCACGCAATGGGCGCCGTTCATGACGAACCGGGGAAGGAAGGCGCCGATCGAAAGAAGGCCCACGTCGAAGCCCCCGTATTGGTCCGTGATCTCGCCGTAGATCGGGCCGTATTCCGCATCGCCGCCGAAATAAATCCGTAACCCGCCGGCCCGTTCGATCGCGAAACCGGCCCACAGCGTATCATTGGTCTTGAACACAGACCGCTTGGACCAGTGGACCACGGGAAGCGCGGTGATCTTGAGCCCCGCGGCCATGGTGTCTTCGAACCAGTCGAGCTCGACCACGCGCGCGTAGCCGCGTTCGGCGAAATAGCGACCCAAGCCGAGCGGCACGACGGCCGTGGTCCGTTCGCGGCCGGGAAGCGAGGCTATGGTGGGAAGGTCCAGATGGTCGTAGTGGCCGTGCGAGATCACGACCACGTCGATGGGCGGAAGCGCCTCGATCGCGATGCCGGGAGGCACGTAGCGTCTGGGTCCGATGGGGCGGATGGGCGAGGCGTAGTCGGTGAACCACGGATCGGTCAGCACGGTGGTTCCGCCAATTCGCAAGAGCACGGTGTTGTGGCCGATCCACGTCAGGGTATCACGGTCCTTCATGGCGTAGAGCGCGGCAAGCGCCTCGCTCGCGGGAACCACGTGGTTGGGCGGCGGCTCGATGTCGAGTGACGACGCGACCAGCCGGCCCAATATCCACGGCAACCGGCGCCACGACCACTGCCGTTCGGGGCTTCCTTCGGGGTTTCGGAACCCGGCCGTAGTGTGATGATAGGGCGAGCTGGGCTTATGTCCGGGCGCCGAACACGCGGTCGCGGCGATTACGAACGCAAGCGCGACCACACCGCCGGCGGCACTGGCCACAGCGCCCGGGCGCGCCCGACGCCCGTTCTTCGGCCTAGGGCCTGGCGTCATCCAAGCGCCTTTTCCAGGCCGTCGATCAATCGATCCACGTCTTCGGCGCTGTTGTAATGCACCATGCTCGCGCGCACGACGCCGTCACTCGGATCCAGGCCCAGCGCGCCCATCAGGCGGATCGCGTAGAAATCGCCGTTGCGGATCGCCACTTTTGCAGCCTCGAGCCTGGGCGGCAGCGCCGCCGATTTCATTCCCTGGACCGTGAACGAAAATGTCGGCGCACGCGCGACCGCACTGCCGGTGGCGCGCCCTATCAGCCGGAACCGCGAGTCGGACGCCAGGAAGTCGGCGAACCGGACCGCCAACCGCTCCTCGTGGGCGGCGAAAAGTCGGAAAACGTCGGCCGCGCGCTCGTGGAACGTGTTCGCGCCCGCTGCGAAGTGATGGGCGTGGATCTGATCGAAGTAATCGGCGATGCCGGCGAGGCCGGCCGTCAGCTCGTGGTTGGGGTATCCCGGCGCGATCTTGTCGGGGACGTCATCGGCGCGGAAGAAATAGTGGTTCTGGCCCTCGGCGGCGATCAGGTGCTCGCGTTTGCCGAAAAGCGCCCCCAGATGGGGCCCATAAACCTTGTAGGGGCTGAATGCGTAGAAGTCGACATCGAGCGCGCGCACGTCGATGGCGCGGTGCGGCGCGAAGGCGACGCCGTCGACAAAGAGAAGCCCGCCTGCTGCATGCACCATCTGAGCGATCGCCGCGACGTCGTTGATGGCGCCGGTGATGTTGGAACAATGGGCGGCGCAAACGAGCCGGGTCCGGGGGCCAAGCAGCGGCTCCAGCGCCGCGGGGTCCAGCTCGGCCGTCGCCGGGTCCACCCGCCATTCCTTGACCACGGCCCCAATCTCGGCGAGGCGGCGCCAGGCGCCGTTGTTCGCCTCGTGGTCCAAATCCGTCACCACGACCTCGTCGCCGGGTTGGAACCAGGGCCGGATCGCATGGCTGAGCATATAAACATTGGCCGTGGTCGAAGGCCCGACCGTCATCTCGTCCGCGTCCGCGTTGATCATCTGGGCGATGACTTGGCGGCCCTCCACCATGCGTTCAGCGGCGGCCGCCGATGGTGCGTAACTCGCCCCGGGCTGGACCTGGGTCTCGGTCATGTAGGCCGTGACGCGCTCGATGACCGAGCGCGGGACGTAGGACCCCCCCGCGTTCTCGAAGAATGCCCAGCCATCCGCCAGCGCCGGGAAGTGCGCGCGGGCGAAGTCGACGTCGAGTTCGGGGGTGTCGCGTTCGCGATCTGTCATCGGGGCCCGCCCGCGCCGGGCACTGTCATATGTCGGCGTAGCAGTGGGTTTCGGCCCTGGCACCCGGATGGGTCACGGCGCCATGGCGGGTGTCGCCGACGGTCTGGGCGTACTTCCATAGCGTTCCCGACTGATAGTCGGTCGTGCGCGCCTTCCAGGCCTTGCGCCGGTCTTCGAGTTCAGCCTCCGTCAGCTCGACCTCGAGGACGCCCTTGTCGGCGTTGATCACGATTACGTCGCCGTCGGCCAGTAGACCGATCGGCCCGCCGACCGCTGCCTCGGGGCCGACGTGGCCAACGCAAAGCCCGCGCGTGCCGCCCGAAAAACGCCCGTCGGTGATCAGCGCCAACTCGTCGCCTACGCCTTGGCCCGAAAGCGCCGCCGTGGTGGACAGCATCTCGCGCATGCCGGGTCCACCTTTGGGGCCCTCGTAACGGATCACCAGAACCTCGCCGGGCTTGTAGTCGCGCCGCATTACCGCGTCGAAGCAGGCCTCTTCGGTGTCGAACACCCGCGCCGGACCCCGATGAGTGAGCTTCTTGGTGCCCGCCACCTTCACGACCGCGCCGTCCGGCGCGAGGTTGCCCGTCAGGCCGACGACGCCCCCTGTCGGCGAGAGAGGTTTGTCGGCGCGCCGGATGACGTCCTGGTCGTCGTTGAAGGTGAACTGGGCCATGTTCTCGGCCAGCGTCTTGCCCGTCACCGTTACGCAGTCACCGTTCAGGTAACCGTTCTCGAGCAAGGTCTTCATCAGGACCGGCATTCCGCCGGCTTCGTACATGTCCTTGGCGACGTACCGCCCGCCGGGCTTCAAGTCGGCGATGTAGGGGGTTTTGCGGAAGACCTCGCAGACGTCCAGCATGTCGAATTCGATTCCCGCCTCGTGGGCGATGGCGGGAAGATGGAGCGCCCCGTTGGTGGATCCGCCCGAGGCCGCGACCACGACGGCGGCGTTCTCGAGCGCCGCCCGGGTGACGATCTCGCGCGGCCTCAGCCCCCGGGCCAGCAAATCCATCACCGCCTCGCCCGATGCGTGCGCGAACGCGTCGCGCGATTCATAAGGAGCCGGCGCGCCCGCCGAACCCGGCAGTGCGAGGCCCATGGCTTCCGAGACGCAGGCCATGGTGTTGGCCGTGAACTGGCCGCCGCACGAGCCCGCCGAAGGGCAGGCGACGCATTCCAGGGCGGTCAGCTCGTCTTCATCCATGGTGCCGGCGCTGTGGCGCCCCACGGCCTCGAACACGTCGACCACGGTCACGTCGCGGTTCTGGAAGCGTCCGGGAAGGATTGAGCCCCCGTACATAAAGACCGAGGGGACGTTGAGGCGCAGCATCGCCATCATCAGGCCCGGCAACGACTTGTCGCAGCCGGCGATGCCGACGAGCGCGTCGTAGCAGTGGCCGCGCACCGTGAGCTCGACCGAATCGGCGATCACCTCGCGGCTGACGAGCGACGACTTCATGCCTTGGTGGCCCATGGCGATGCCGTCGGTGACGGTTATGGTGGTGAACTCGCGCGGCGTGCCACCGCTGCCCGCGACCCCTGCCTTGGCCGCCTGGGCCTGGCGCGAGAGCGCGATGTTGCACGGCGCCGCCTCGTTCCAGGTGGTGACCACGCCGACCAGTGGGCGGTGGATCTCCTCATCCCCGAGGCCCATGGCGTAGTAGTACGAGCGATGCGGCGCGCGCTCCGGCCCCTCGGTGACGTGGCGCGAGGGCAGTTTTCTCTTGTCGAAGGTTGGCGTGTCCATGGGATGCTCCTTGCGATTGAAATCCGTGTGCCAGCGTGTTCGCGCGTATCTTGGTTGCGGCCGCGCCCGATTATCGGCCTCGGGGCTGCGCGCGCAACCCAAGAACGCGACGGCCGATTCCGGCGCCGGGCTCGAAAGACGCGATCCGCGCTTTACAAGCGCTGCGCCGCTCGCCTACAAGAATCGGCACCTTCAAGCCGTTTGCGAACTCGCGGGGACACGCGCGCTGAAAACCATTCCTTGGTGGGAACCGGAGATCGGCGAGGCCGAACGGGATCTCGTCGTCCAAGTGCTGGAAAGCAACTTCGTCAACGACGGCGACGTGACGACGCGGTTCGAGCGCCGCGTGGTCGAGCTGTTGGGCTGCCGCCACGCGGTCGGTGTCACCAACTGCACGTCGGCGATCTTCCTCGCGCTGGTGGCCGCAGGCGTCGGGCCGGGCGACGAGGTGATCGTTCCCGACGCCACCTTCATCGCCACCGCCAACGCGGTCAGCATGGCCGGCGCCAAGGCGGTGCTGGTCGACATCGCGCCCGAGACCCTGACCATGAGCCCGGCGGCCTTCGCAGACGCCATCACGCCCCGGACCAAGGCTGTGGTGCCGGTGCACGTCAGCGGCCGAAGCGCCGATCTTGACGCCATCATGGCGATCGCGGCCGCCAACAACATCACCGTGGTCGAGGACGCGGCCGAGGCCTTTCTCTCGCGCCGGCAGGGGCGCGCGCTGGGAACCTTCGGGGCGATGGGCTGCCTCTCGTTCTCGCCCATGAAGCTGATTACCACCGGCCAGGGCGGCATGGTGATCACCGACGACGACGCGCTGCATTTGCGGCTCCGCCAGCTCAAGGACCAGGGGCGGCCGATCCGCGGCACCGGCGGCGACGATCCGCACCCGATCGTTGGCTACAACTTCAAGCTCACCAATCTCCAGGCCGCCCTCGGCCTCGGCCAGCTCGAAACTCTGGACAAGCGCATGGACCACGTGCGGCGCATGTACGCGGCGTACAGAGACGGGCTCGAAGGCCTGAACGCGGTGACCGTTCTTCCGTTCGACATCGACGACGGCGCTTTGCCGCTGTGGGTGGACGTGATTGTCGAGCGCTGCGCCGAACTGGCGCCGTTCTTGCGCGAGCGCGGGATCGACTGCCGGCCCTACTGGCACCCCATCCACACACAGCCCAGTTATCTCCTGCCCGACGAGCGTTTCCCGGTCGCGACCGAGATGATGCCCAAGGCGGTGTGGCTGCCGTCGGCCTTCTCGGTCAGCGAAGCGGACGTGGCGAGAGTGTGCAGGACCATTCGCGAATTCCTCGCCGATTGAGCCGGCCGAGGCGCGCGGTCGAGGGCGGGGCGCCCCGATGAGCCTGGAGGTCCATCTCGAATGCGCGCGGCATCACGCCCGCGCGTACGCATTCTTCGATTTCTCCGGCCTGGACGCGTTCCACCATGCCGACGTGCTCTCGGTCGTCCACGGCCGCGACTGGCGTTCGGTTCTGATCACCGATGGCCGCGAGGCCTGGTTGCACGCGTTCGCAAAGGCACCCATCGGCGAGACCGGTCATTTCGACGTCGATCCGTTTCTCGGCTACGCCGGTCCCGTGGCGACGACTGCGGACAGCCGCTTCGTCGAAGCCGCGCTTCAAGCCCATTCAGAGGTTTGCCGCGCCGAAAACATCATCGCCGAGGTCTTCCGATTCAATCCCCTGCTCGGGAACCACGCGGCCTTCGACGGCACCGCGACCCGCGTCGTCCGGGCAAAGGACATCATCATCACCGAGTGCGCGGCGGAAGAGGACGCGCAGTTGGTCACCTTCACCAAATCGTGCCGCTCGAGCGTGCGGCGGGGTTTGCGCGACCTCGCGTTCGAGGACTTCAAAGGTGCCTCGGGCATGGACGCGTTCGCCGGCCTCTACCGTCGCTCGCTCGACCGCCTGGGCTCCGAGGCCAAGTGGTATTTTCCGAACGCCTTCTTGGCCCGCGCGCTCGCCTCGGATCAATTCGCGGCTTACGGCGTACGCAAGGGGTCCGAACTCGTCTCGGCGGCGCTGGCGATCCACCACCCGGCGGGCGCATATTACTTCCTCGCCGCCAACGCGGACGCCCAGGTCCAGGGCGCGAACGAGCTTCTGGTCTACGGGATCGCGCGCGCGGCCTTCGCGCGCGGGGCCCGGCGCCTGATCCTCGGCGGCGGCCACGGCGATAGCGCCACCGACGCGCTGTATCGCTTCAAGGCCAAGTTCGCGCCCAGCCCGACGCCGTTCCACATCGGGCTGATGACGTACAATGGGCCTGCGCTTGAGGCCTTGCGCGCCGAGGCCGTCGCCCACCGCCCGGAGCTGGCGGAGGCGCCGTATTTCCTCAACTACCGGCTTGCGCTCTACCCGTGAGGACCGGCAATGTTGCCCGGAATCCGCACCCGGACCTCGGGCTTGCGCGCAAAGGGCCGGGGCGGTAGGCGGCGGATGCCCAGCGCATAGACCTTCAGATAATCGACCACCCAAGGGACGAGCTGAAACGTGGACGTACCCCCGAACATCCGATCGACGGAAATCGCCGGAACTTCGCCCAGCCGATAGCCGAGCAACTGGGCGTTGATCGCCATTTCGAAGGCGAAGCCCCAGCCCGGCTCCTGCGCGTTCGCCGTGAGCTCGGCAAACTGGGAGCGTCGGAACATCTTGACACCCGAGGTGCAGTCGGTGAGCGGAGAGGACGTCAAGACGTTGAAGGTCTTGTTGGCGAGACGCGAGAGGATCTTGCCGGCGAGCGAGCCGCCCACCCGGCCGCCGCCATATCCGTAACGCGTACCGTTCACGAAGTCGCAGCCCTCGTCCATCAACGCGCGCATGTCGTCGATGGCGAGGATGGGGACGATCTCGTCGGCGACGAAGGTGACCACGTACTCGCCTCGGGCGGCTTCGACGCCGGCGCGGAATGCGTTGGCGACGCCGGGGCCCAGCGCGTTGAGGACGCCGCGAACATTGGGCGAGGCGCGCTGCAGTTCGTCGGCAATCGGCGCGCTGGGGTCGTTTGCATCGTCGTAGACGGCGATGATCTCGTGCTCGGTCTCAAGGACCGCGCCCATGACCTTCGCCATGATCGTGAGGTTGAGGGTCTCACCTCTGACGGGAACGACAATCGAGAGCAGCATGCGCAGGCGAGATGATCGCCGAATGGGCTGCGAAAGTCCATTGGGATGAAAGGACTAGGGTCCAGACTCAGTCAAATCCAATAGCAGACGATGGCTGCGAGGCATAGGGCGGCCATGAAGTTCTGGGCCT
>JASLLV010000043.1 GCA_030746935.1 Rhodospirillales bacterium
GGCCCAGAACTTCATGGCCGCCCTATGCCTCGCAGCCATCGTCTGCTATTGGATTTGAATGAGTCTGGACCCTAGAGTCCCGCGGACCGGCCGGCGCGACGCTCCCGGTATTTCGACCCCAAAACCCAGACGGAGACGGTTCCCATGATCGATCTCTACATGTTCATGACGGCAAACTCGTGGCGCTGCTCGATCGCGCTGGAGGAGCTCGAGCTTCCCTTCTCGGTCAAGTGGATCAACCTTCGCGAGCGCGAGAACCTGCAGCCTGCGTACCTCGCCAAAAACCCCTTGGGACGGGTTCCGATGATCGAGGATTCCGAGGGCCCCGACGGAACGCCGGTCTCGGTCTATACCTCGCCCGCGATCCTGATCTACGCCGCCGAAAAAGCAGGACGGCTGTTGCCACCTGGTGGCAACGCGCGCGCCATCGCGCTCGAATGGCTGATGTTCGCGGTGACCGACCTCGGCATGGCGTTCGATTACCACTTCCGTTACGAAACGTTGCTGCCGCGCCGGGGCGACGCCCCCGACCCTTACGCGATCGAGGACACGGGCGGACTGGTGGAACGCTACATGACGCGGGCCGAGCAGCGCTTCGGCGAGGTCGAGTACTTCGCGGGCGACTACTCCATTGCCGACATCGCGGTCATTCCCTTCGTCGCCGGCCCGCGCGCCGAGCCCGCGTTCCTGGACCCCTACCCCAACGTGCGCCGCTGGGCCGATCTGGTGGCGGCCCGGCCGGCCGTTCAGCGCGGCTTCTGCACGATCGAGTTGTGACGCGGACGGACGCAGCGTGAGCGCGATCGTCAAAACCATCACCCACATCGGGCTCGCCTTCGAGCTCGGCGACAAACGGGCCTACGGCAACGCCCGGGGCCTCAGGACCGCGCGGGCGATCTCGCTGATCGTGGTCGAGACCCGCGACGGCACGCTGGGCATCGGCGAGGCGTGGGGGCCGCCAAAGCCGACGGCGGCGCACTTGGACGTGATCCGGCCCTATTTCGTGGGCGCCAGTGTCCACGACCGCGAGCTCGTTCGCCAGCGCATCTTAGATGTGCTCTACCACCAGGGCGTCGAGAACCCGATGATGGCGGCTCTCAGCGGCATTGACATGGCGCTCCACGACATCGCGGGAAAGGAGGCGGGGCTGGCGTTGTGTCGGCTCATCGGCGGGCGCGGCGCCGATTCGGTCCCGGTCTATGCGTCCACCGGCTACTTCACCGCCTCGCCGAAGCGCGGGCTCGAGCGCCAGATCAAGGCGATGGCGGATAAGGGGTTCGGCGCTCTCAAGATCAAGATCGGCCGCAACGCCGCCGACGACGAGACCCGCGTCAAGGCGGTCCGGCGGTTGCTCGGCCCGAACGTGACCCTCATGGTCGACGCCAACGCCGCCTACCGGACGGATCAGGCGTTGGAAAGCATGGCCCGGATCGCGCCGCAGCGCATCCACTGGTACGAGGAGCCGGTCGCACCGTGGGATTTCGCGGGGTATAGCGAGCTTCGAGGGCGCGCCGCCATGCGCATCTCGGGCGGCGAGGCGCTGTACGGCGCGCGCACGCTCAAGCGCTTCATCGACGAACGTTGCGTCGATGTTGTGCAGCCCGACTTGACCATGTGCGGCGGCCTCGACGAAGGGACGCTGGTGGCCAAGCTCGCGGGCCTCGCCGGCATCGGCGTCACGCCCCACGTCTGGGGCGGCGCGGTCGGGCTGGCGGCCGCGATTCACTTCGCCGCCGCGACGCCAGAGCTTCCCAGCACCGCTTATGCGGCGCACCCCAACTATCTGGAGTTCGATTTAAGCGAGAACCCGCTTCGCGACGCGATTCTCAGCGAACCGATCGTCGCCGCCAAAGGGATGGTCGCGGTGCCCGCGGGCCCCGGTCTCGGCATCGAGCTGGATTGGAAAGTAGTCGAGCGTTACCGGGTTAAATAGACCAGATCGTGGTCGCTCGATTTCGCGTAGGCGCGATCCGCTCTGCGCTTCTCAAGCCGCCGGCGCAGATTGGCCCCGCCCGGGCAGGTCGAGAAGCTCGGCCGCGCGTGCGGGCTCGACCGGCTCGGCGCCCAAATCGCGGATGATCTTCACCGCCTTTTCGACCAAATCTCCATTGGTGCCGAACTTCCCCTTGTCCACGTAGAGGTTGTCCTCGAGCCCGATTCGGACATAGCCGCCGGCGTGCACGGCAGACGCAACAATTTGGAACTCCCAGCGCGAGATGCCGAAGGCGGCCCATTTCGCATCCTTCGGGATCAGGGTCTTGAAGAACGAGATCGCCTCGGGCGTCGCTGGGGTCGAGTACAGGATCCCGAGACAGAACTGAAAGAGAGGTGGGCCCACAACCAACCCCTCTTCGATGAGCTGGTTGGCGAGCAGTATGTGGCCGGGCTCGAACACCTCGAGCTCGGGCTTGACGCCCGCGTCCCTGATGCGCGTCGCCATGATACGCATATGGTCGAGGGTGTTCATGAACACCTGGGGACCGGCGTTCGTGGTGCCGACGTCCAGGCTGCAGATATCGGGGCGCAGCTCCTCGATGTGGCGCACGCGGATCTCGGGCGTGGTCAAGGTCGAGACCGAATCGTCGGCGTGGCGCGGGTTTTCGGCGCTCGGCACGTAGCGTCCGCCCCAGCCGCTGGTGAGGTTGATCAGGACGTCGCTTCCGGAATCGCGAATCCGTTCGACCACCTCGCGGTAGAGCGCGGGGTCGCCGCTGGAGGCGCCGGTTTCGGGATCGCGGACGTGGATGTGGACGATGGACGCGCCGGCCGCCCGGGCCTCGAGGGCCGAAGCCGCGATCTGCTCCGGTGTAATGGGAAAGTTGGGGTGTTTGTGGAAGTTCTGGTGCGATCCCGTAACCGAGCAGGTGATGACGACTTCTTGTGCCATGGTGGCGCCCTCCCGAGCCAAACCGTTTTGGGCCGGTCCCTAGCGACCGGCCGATACCTTCAGCGTCTCGCCGGTGATTGCGCTCGCCGCGTCGGATGCGAGAAACAGGACGGCGTCGGCGCATTCTTCGGGCTCCACCCACTTGCCGAGCGGCGAAGGCTGGACGTAGTACTTGTCGACGACTTCGTCTCGGCTGAGCCCTTCCATCTCCATGCGCCGGGCGATGACGCGCTCCATCAGATCGCCGCGGATGGCGCCGGGCGCCACTGCGTTCACTCGAATGCCGTCGCGGCCAACCTCCTGGGCTACCGACTGGGTGATCCCGATGAGCGCAAATTTAGTCGAGCAATAGGCGCTTCGCGTCGGCGTCGCCTTCATCCCCATGATCGAGGACGAGTTGATGATGGCACCGCCGCCTTGGGCGCGAATCCGCGGCACCGCGTGCTTGATGCAGAGGATAATGCCGCGCACGTTCGACGCATACAGCGCGTCCCACGCCTCCATGTCCATTTCCTCGGCGTTCATGATGGGCCCTGGGTTGCCAGCGTTGTTGAACAACACGTCGAGCCGCCCGTAGGCCTTGTCGCAGGCCTCGAACAACGCCTTGACTTGGTCTTCGGAGCCGACGTCCGTCGGCACCGCGAGGCCGCCGATTTCGTCCGCCACACGCTCGAGCCGGTCGCGCTGGCGCCCGGCGACAACGACCTTGCAGCCTTCGCGCGAGAACAGCCGCGCCGTCGCCTCGCCGATGCCCGAGCCGCCGCCGGTAATGATCGCCGCCTTTCCGTCCAGAAGCCCCGCCATGTCCTCTCGTCTCCGCCGATGCCCGCCGCACCGTCTTCAGGTGCGGTCGAAGAAAAGCCGGCGACGGTCGTCACCGAAGCCAGCGCTGAATTGCCAACGAAACGGCGTTAAGATAGTTGCGCGACTTCGGTTCTGTCAAACGCGCCCACGGGATATTCGCGGGTGCAACGAACACGAGGATCGATCCAATGCTGGTGATCCGGGGAGGCCGTGTCTTCGACGCCGTCGCGCGTACCGCGGAGCCGCGCGACGTGCTCATTGACGGCGATACCATCGCCGAGTTGGGCCCGCCCGGATTGGCCGCGCCCGAGGGCACGCAAGCAATCGACGCCGAGGGACGCATCCTGATGCCCGGCCTCGTCAACGCCCACACCCACGGCCACAGCAACCTGCATCGCAGCAGCGGTGACCGCTGGACGCTCGAGCACCTTTTGAATGCGGGCCCGCTTATCCGCGGCGATCTATCGATCGAGGACCGGTATCTCAACACCCTGATCGGCGCGGTCGAGATGGTGAGCAAGGGCTGCACCGCGTGTTACGACCTGTTTTACGAGTTCCCGATGCCGAGCGCGCAAGGCATTTCGGCGGTCGCCCGGGCGTACGCGGACGTCGGCATGCGCGCCGTGATCGCGCCCATGATGACCGATTCCACCTTCTACGCCTCGGTCCCCGGGCTGCTCGACGCCATCCCCGACGAGCTGCGCGGTCCTTGGGAGGCCGCGTCCAAGGTGCGCTCGATCCCGTGGGAGGCGTGTTTCGATGTGATCGAGACGGCGATGCGGGAATGGAACTTCGATCGCGATCAGATCCGCCTCGCCGTCGCGCCGACGATCCCGCTCCATTGCTCGGACGAATATTTGCAGCGAACCGCCGCTTTCGCCCGCGACTGGGGCTGCGGCTTCCATACCCACCTCGCCGAATCCAAGGTCCAGGCGGTGGCGGGCGTTGCGCGATATGGCCGCTCGTTGACCGCGCACCTCGACGCACTCGGCGTTTTGGGGCCGAACTTCACAGCAGCCCATTGTATATGGGTGGACGACGACGATCTGGCGCGGCTCGCCGACAATGGCTGCTTCGTCGCCCACAATCCCGGCAGCAACATGCGCTTGGGCACCGGGCTCGCCGCGGTCCGGCGCATGCTCGACAAGGGTGTCGCGGTCGGCATCGGCACCGACGGGCGCACGTGTTCCGACAACCAGAACATGTTCGAGGCGATGCGGCTCGCCGCTTTCACGTCGCGCGTCCAGGGCCCGGATTTCAGCCGCTGGCTGTCCGCCGACGAGGTGTTCGAAATGGCGAGTCGGGGAAGCGCCCGCACCCTCGGCCTGGACGGCAAGATCGGCGCCATCGCGCCTGGCCACAAGGCCGACATCGTTTTCCTGGACGCACGCAATACCAACTACGTGCCCCTCAACGACGCCACCAACCAGATCGTCTTCGCCGAGGACGCGACCGGCGTCGAAAGCGTCATGATCGGCGGCCGCTTGGTTTTTGAGAACCGACGGTTCGCGAACATCGACACCGACAGCCTCGGCGCCCGGGCCGAGGCCGTGGTCGAGCGGGTCGGCCGCGGCAACGAGGCCGCCAAGGAACTCGCGCTCAAGCTCGAGGCAGTGGTGGCGTCGTTCTGCGGCGGGCTTGCGAAGCAACCCTTCCACGTGCATCGCTACGCTGGCGGCGACGAAGGTTGAGGCGCGATCGGCGTCCTTCGCGCAATAATTTTGCACACAAAAAATTCGTAAAATCAATTAGTTTGCTAATCTATTAAAGGCGATACCTTAGAGGTATACGAAGACAATTGAGGCCACTCGGGCTGTCTGAGTTCTTGCGTTTCCGAACCTTCGCCCGGCGAGCGGCCAATGCGCCTCCAGAATTCCCACCTCAAGCCCTTCTCGCGTACTCGCAGATAGCTTCGATCAGGCGGGTGACGTCGGCTTTGAGGGCGGCGAAGGCGTGCGTGCGCTCGATCGTTTCCTCGTCCATGTAGAGATTTCGCTTGATGTCGATCATCAGGCCGTGGCGCCCCTTCGCCGGCTCGGCGTAGGCGATCACGAGCTCGGCCGCCGAATAGGGCGTGTTGATTCCGACCTCGTATCCCGACCCGGCGAGGTTCGCGCGCACGAGATCGGTGAATTCCGGGGCGCAGGTCGTCCCGTCGATGTCGCCTAAGATGAAATGCGGCCGTTCCATCCCGGCTCGCCCCTCCGGACCCTTCACCGAGCTGACCGATACCATGGAATGGCAGTTGACGTGCCAGACCCGGCCGAAGCGGCGCCGCTTGTCGTCGAGGGCCTGGGCGAGCGCCGCGTGGTAAGGCTTGTAGTAGGTTTCGATGCGCCGTCGGACCTCGGCCACTGAAAGCTTGCGGTCGTACATGGGGATGCCGGGGATACACGAGGTCCAGACGAGACCGCTGCCCATTTTGGTGGTCCTAGGGCTGGGCGCGAGAGGCTCCGGCCACGGGCCATCGAGCATATCGGGATCAAGATCGAGGGCTGCGCGGTCGACGTCGATGTAGGCGCGCGGGAAATGGGCCGCGAGCAATGTCGCGCCTTTCCCAGGCACTTCGGCGAAGAGCTCGTCGACGAAGGCGTCTTCGGACCAGCGCACGTTCGCCATCGGTGCGATACAGCCGAAGTCGTCGGGATACTCGGTGCCGCTGTGGGGCGAATCGAAGACGACCGGTACCTCGTCCGCGTCCGGATCGTGGAGGCTCAGGACCCCGGCGATGGTGCCCGCCATCTCAGCCCCCGTCCCCGATGCGCCGGTCCGCTTTCACAAGATCCCCTTGTTTTCCGACTCCCCAAGCTCCGCCATCAACGCTTCGTCGGCGTACCGCGCGAGGCTGAGCGCCATGGCGTGGTCCGGAAGCTCAGCCCCGGCGATCCAACCGGCACAGAGCGAGCCCGCGGCCGCGGCCGCCATGGTCCCGTATCCGGACAGCGCACCGACGACGAACGCGCCCGCTGGCCCCATCGGGCCGATCAGGGGCCAATTCTCCGGCGTCATGGTGTAGTAGCCGCCGTAAAGCGACAAATCCGTCGGCAGCCGCCCGTAATAGGCCTTTAGCGCCGGTTGAAGCGCCGCCGCGCCGCGCAGCACGACCTCGGGGAAGCGTTCGTCGCACGCGGGCTCCCATTGGGGCGCCACGGGTGCGCGGTTGAAGGCCCATCCGAGCTTGATCCAGTCTGAGCTCTCGCCGCCTTCGGGGCGGCAGTGGATGCCGCCCGGGAATCGGCCTGTCAGCCATGCGTTCGACGGATCCGCGCCGATCAGGTCGCGCTCCTCGGCCGTCCAGTCGAGAATCTGGGGATCGAGGTCGACGGCGAAGGCCATGCGCCGCGGGATCGCTGCGGCACGGTCGCGAAAGGCGATCTTCTGTTGGAAGATCGTCTCGGTCGGAAGCTTGACGCCCAGCATGGCCGCCACGTCGCAGACGAATGGCCCCGCCGCGTCGACCAAGGACCCGGCGAGAACGCGCGCGCTTCCTTCGTCGGTCTCAATAAGAAGCGCGAACTTCCCGTTCCGCTCAACCGAGGCGAGCCGGCCGAGCATGAGCCTGCCGCCACTGGCGCGAATCTGCTCGAGCATGAACTGGCCCATCTGTTGAGCGCTGATGTCGCCGGCCCGCCGAACGTGGAGGACGGCACCGACGTCGTCCGCGTAATGGGGGAAGTGGCGGCGGATCGTGTCCGGCTCGGTAATGACGTCGATTCCGTCGGGCGCAAGCTCCCACCCCTCGGCGCCGTGGGGCGCGCAATCGACGTAGTTCGCGCCTGCGCGCGCCGTGTCGACCATGCGGATATGCGCCGCGGCGGTGGCGCCGTAACCGGCCTCGAGGCTCGCCACCATTCCGCTCACGTCCTTGGCGCGCGTTGCCAGCGCGTATCCGCGCCGGGTCATGCGGATCGCGTTGGCGCTCTCCCGCGCGATCCGTTCCATCAGATCGATGCTCGAATCGGTGAACGCGACCATGGCCGGATGCGGCCACCAGTTCCGGTAGTTCTCGCCTGAACGCGCGGTGGTGAGGCTCATCGGCGGCAACGCGTCGAGGATCAGGAGATCGCGGACCCCGTGCTCGGTACAGAGATAGTAGGCGGTTGCGATGCCGGCGATACCGGCGCCGACGATAGCGATCTCGACTTCGACCGGCGGCATCCGGGGTTCTCCTCTTCGCGCAGCGAGGTATCGAGTGCCGGAAAGTCTAGGCGGCGGACAGTGCTTTCGGGCGCGGCGTCACTCGGGCGGCGTCTCGGCCCCGGTTCGCTCGCAGATCAGGCCGTAGTGTTCGATGCGCCGGTGGGCCGCGAAGTTGAACACCGACTCCTTGCCGAAGGTGCAGAGATCGAGGTCGATTCGCGCCACCACAAGCTCGTCTTCCTCGGTCTGGGCCTGGGCGAGGATCTCGCCCCACGGCGCGATGATGCAGCTTCCGCCGATCAGTCCGTGGCCGTCTTCGACGCCCGCCTTGGCCGCCGCCACCACGTAGGTGGAGTTTTGATAGGCGCCCGCCTGCATCACCAGGTGGTTGTGGAACATCCTGAGATGGTAGGGCTCGTAGGTCTGGGTGTTGGTGTTTGGCGTGTTGTAGCCGAGCGCCACCAGCTCGACGCCTTGAAGGCCCATCACCCGGAAGGTTTCGGGCCAGCGGCGGTCGTTGCAGATGCACATGCCGACGACGCCGTCGAAGGCGCGCCACACCGGAAACCCCAAGTCGCCGACGTCGAAATAGCGCTTCTCGAGGTGCTGGGCGGAGCGCGTGTTGTCGGGCTCGGCGTGGCCGGGCAGATGCACCTTGCGGTACTTGCCGACGATCCGGCCCGAGCCGTCCACCAGGATCGCGGTGTTGAAGTGACGAGGCGCGCCATTCTCAAGCGTTAGTTCGGCGTAGCCTAAGTGAAAGCCAATCCCGAGTTCGGCCGCCGTCTCGAACAGCACCCGGGTTTCGGACCCCGGCATTTCGGCCTCGAAGTAGGCGTCGATATCGGCCTGGTCCATCATGATCCAGCGCGGAAAGAAGGTCGTGAGGGTCAACTCGGGGAATACCACCAGGCGGCACCCCATGGCGTGCGCCTCGCGCATCAGCTCGAGAAGCCGGGCGACGACGGAAGCGCGGTCGTCGGCGCGCTGGATGGGACCCATCTGGGCCGCTGCGACGGTGATATTCCTTGCCATCGATCGATTTCCCCTTGTCCGGATCCTATCCGCGCCCGCCTGGTCCGAGTTAAGCGCCCGCGCCCTGCATACGCCCGGCGGCGGGGTTGAACGCCGTCACCAGGTGCCCCGAAGGCACGGCGCTGGCAGGCTTGGCGCACGGAAGGAAAAGCCCCCGCCCCTTTTCCGCCGTCAACTCGCCGTTCTCGCAGACCACGTCTCCGCGCGAGATGGTGATCACGGGCCATCCCTTAACCGTCACCCCTTCGTAGGGCGTGTAGTCCATTGCGTCGTGCATTTTCGCTTGGGTGATGGTGACCTCTTTGCCGGCATCCCAGATGGCGATGTCGGCGTCCGAGCCGACGGCGATCGTCCCTTTTCTGGGGTGCACGCCGTACATCTTCGCCGGATTGGTCGACGTCAGCGCGACGAAGGTGGACAAATCGATGCGGCCCTGGCCGACGCCGCCGTGGAAGAGCAGGGGAAGCCGGACCTCGAGCCCCGGAACGCCGTTGGCGATGCGTTTGAAGTTGGTGTTCGGCCCGTCCATGAGTTTGCCGTCGGTCCCGGCGTAGCGGTAAGGCGCGTGGTCGGACGAGAAGACGTCGAACAACCCCGCCTGGATGGCTCGCCACAGCTTCTCCTGGTTCGCCTTGTCCCGGGGCGGCGGGCTGCACATGAACTTCGCCCCTTCGAGCCCCGGCTGATCGAGGTCGTCTTCACTTAAGAATAGATACTGCGGGCAGGTCTCGGCGTAGACTTTGAGGCCCCGCGCCCTGGCCCAACGAATCTGCTCGGCGGCCTCGATGCCGGAGACGTGGACAATCAGGATGGGAACGTCCATCACCTCGGCCAGCGAGATCACCCGATGGGTCGCCTCGCGCTCCACCGGCATCGGCCGCGCGGTGGCGTGATACCTGGGTTCGGTGTGACCGGCGCGGATGAGAAGATCGCTCAAGAATGCCAGGCATTCGTTATTCTCGGCGTGCACCATGACCAGCGCGCCCTCGCGCCGGGCGACCGCCAGCACCTCGAGGATCTGGCGGTCGTCGAGCTTCATCGCATCGTAGGTCATGTAGATTTTGAACGACGTGTATCCGTCGGCGATCAGCGCCGGCAGCTCCTGGCCGAGCACCTGTTCGGTGGGATCCGAGACGATCAGGTGAACGGCGTAATCGATCACCGCTTTGGCGTCGCCGCGGGCGCGATAGTCCTGAACGACGGCGCGAAGCGATTGGCCCGGCATCTGGGGCGCGAACGGCATGATCGTGGTGGTTCCGCCGCAGGCCGCCGACGCCGTGCCCGAATAGAAGTCGTCGGCGGTCTCCATGCCCATTGAGGACTTCTGCTCGATGTGGCAGTGGCTGTCGACGCCGCCCGGCAGCACGAGCAGGCCGTCCGCGTCGATCTCGCGACTGCCTGGGCCCAGGTTCCGCGCCACCGCCTCGATGAGGCCGTCCTTGACGCCCACGTCGGCGACAACGCTATCCGACGCCGTAACCACGGTGCCGCCGCGAATGACGAGATCGAAGTCGGCCATGGCCCTTCCTCCCCTTCACGCAGTCCGTGGGGCCGCGCGCAATTGTCGGCAGTATAGGACAGTCGAGATCGTGCGCAACGGACCCCCGTTGCATGTTCCCCCAGGCGGTTGCCAAGGGCGTGCCGGGCCGGGATGATGAGAACGAAAACCATGCAAGGGCGCGCCCTGCATCGAGGAGACGACGAGCCATGGGAAAACCGGACATCGAGATCGCTCGCGACTCAGCCATGCGCCCCATCGAGGACATCGCCGCCGGACTCGGGATTCCCGAGGACGCGCTCTATCGCTTCGGCCCGCACAAGGCCAAGGTATCTCTTGCCTTCATCGACAGCCTTGCAGAAAGGCCCGGCGGCAAGCTGATCCTGGTGACGGCGATGACCCCGACGCCGGCGGGCGAGGGCAAGACCACGACCACGGTCGGGCTTGGCGACGCGTTGAACCGACAAGGGCGAAAGACCGCCATCTGCCTGCGCGAACCGTCGCTGGGGCCGTGTTTCGGCATCAAAGGCGGTGCGGCCGGCGGCGGCTACGCCCAGGTAGTGCCGATGGAGGATATCAACCTCCACTTCACCGGCGACTTCCACGCCGTCGGCGCCGCCCACAACCTTTTGGCGGCGATGCTCGACAACCACGTTTACTGGGGCAACGCGCTCGGCTTCGACTTCCGCCGCATCGTCTGGCGCCGGGTCGTCGACATGAACGACCGGGCGCTTCGCAGCGTCGTCGTCGGGCTCGGCGGCACCGCCAACGGCTTTCCCCACGAAAGCGGTTTCGACATCACGGTGGCGTCCGAGGTGATGGCCGTTTTCTGCCTATCGGCGGGCCTACAGGAATTGAACGAGCGGCTCGGGCGTATCCTCGTCGGCTACACCCGCGCCCGCGAGCCCATCCGTGCCACCGATCTCAAGGCCAACGGGCCGATGACCGTGCTCTTGAAGGACGCGATCATGCCGAACTTGGTTCAGACGCTGGAGAACAACCCCGCCTTCATTCACGGCGGACCGTTCGGCAATATCGCGCACGGCTGCAACTCGGTGATCGCGACCCGGACCGCGCTCAAGCTGGCCGATTTCGTGGTCACCGAGGCCGGATTCGGTGCGGACCTGGGGGCCGAGAAGTTTTTCGATATCAAGTGCCGCATGGCCGGCCTCAGCCCCGACGCGGCCGTCATCGTCGCCACCCTTCGCGCCTTGAAGATGCACGGCGGCGCGGCGCGCGACGCGATCGAAGAGCCGAACACGGATGCGCTCGGGAAGGGAATCGCCAACCTCGCCCGCCACATCCGGATCCTGAAGAACTTCGGCGTACCGGCAGTGGTCGCGCTCAACCGCTTCGCTTCCGACACCGAAGACGAGCTCGCCTTTGTCGCAGACGCCGTCCGGCCCTTCGGCGTCGAGGCCGTGGTTTCCAACCATTGGGCCGACGGCGGTGGCGGCGCCGAGGCGCTCGCCGAAGCCGTGGCGCGGCTCGCGGAATCAGGGGCGTCCCAGTTCGCGCCGCTCTACGACCTCGACATGACGCTTTGGAACAAGGCCAAGACCGTCGCCACCGCGATATACGGTGCCGACGACATCATCGCCGAGACACGCGTGCGCGACCGCTTCCGCGAGCTCCAGTCTGACGGCTACGGGCGGTACCCTGTGTGCATGGCGAAGACCCAGTACAGCTTTTCGACCGACCCCAGCCTCAAGGGCGCACCCACCGGCCACGTGGTGCCGATCCGCGACGTCCAGCTTGCCGGCGGCGCCGAGTTCTTGGTCGTGCTCTGTGGTGCAATCATGACCATGCCGGGCCTGCCGCGGGCCCCGGCGGCCGAATCCATCCGCATCGATGAAGCGGGCCTGGTGCAGGGGCTATTCTAAGGGCTGGGGCGGGAGGAACTGACCCCGACCTTCAGGTGCGGCGCGCGGCACGCAAGACGGCGCGCGCCCTAACCCGCCAGCGCGTGTGCCGCGCGGCGGTGGTCGGCGCAGGCGCGACGCTCGCCGGTTTCGTGATCGTCCATGACGGCGCAAACCGAGCCCGCCTCCCAGAAATCTTCGGGCCAGGCGAGGATCTCGTGGCCGAGGCCGGCAAGCGCGTCGCCGAAATCGCCGGCCAGCGAGGCCTCGAGTTTGAGAAGGCCGGGGTTGGTCGCGTGCGGCTCGAACGAGGACGGGAAGCTCGCGGATGCGAACCGGGGCGCCTCGACCGCTTCCTGCATGTCCATGCCGAAGACGACGATGTTCAGGAACACCTGGGCCATCGCCTGGGTCTGGACGTCGCCGCCGGGGGTTCCGAAGGGCATCACCCAATGGCCGGGGCGTAGCGCGAGCGCCGGATTGGGCGTCAGTCGCGGCCGCTTTCCCGCTTCGACCGAGCACGGGTGATTGGGATCGGTCCACGATTGCGATCCCCGGGTCGAAGGGGTCAAGCCGGTTCCGGGTATCATGGGCGAGCTGGCGGCGCTGTCGCTCGGCGTCGCCGAGAACGCGTTGCCCCATTTGTCGACGACGCAAAGATACGAGGTGTCCCAGCGCCCATCGTCCGGCCCGCGCGCCGGCGCCGCGGCGCCCACCGCGCCGCTTAGGGCCGCACCCGGTATCTCGCCCGCGAGCGGCATGTCGGGCCAGGCCTCGCCCTCGCGGATCATCCCGCGGCGCCCGGCCGCGTAGTCTTTCGAAAGCAGCGTGTCCATCGGCACGTCGACGAACTTGGGATCGCCGTAATAGGCCTCGCGGTCGGCGGCCGCCAGCTTGATCGCCTCGGTCACGGTGTGGATGTAGGCGGGCATGTCGTCGCGCATGGCCATCAGGTCGTAGCCTTCGAGAAGGTTGAGCGCCTGCAAAAGCATCGGCCCCTGGCACCACGGCCCGCACGTAAATACCTCGACGTCGCCAAGGCGTATCGACAGCGGCGATTCGATGTTGACCCGGAAGGCCGACAAGTCCTCGCGCGTGATCAGCCCGCCGTTTTCGGTATGGTATTCGGCGATCGCGTTAGCGATGTCGCCCTTGTAGAACGCCTCGCGAACGGCCCGAATCCCGGCCTCGCGGCCCTTCTTTCCGCCCGCCTTGTCCTCGTCGGCGAGGAACTGGAGCGTTCGCGCAAGATCCGCCTGCACCAGCGTCTCGCCGACCTCGGGCGGGCGGCCATCAGCCAAGAAGACGGCGGCATTGTCGGGCATGGCGCGGATCGTCTCTTCGCGCTCGGCGATTTGTCGGGCGATCAGGGGATAGACCGCGAATCCCTCGCGCGCCGCCCGGATTGCCGCCTCGGAAACCTCGGCGAAGGACATGGTGCCGTGTCGCTCGAGCGCCGTCAGCCACGCGTCCGGCGCCGCCGGCATGACCGCGCGGGGAAGGCCGTCCGGAATGGCGCCGTCGAAGTTCTCTTGGAAATAGGCGCAGTTCGCGGCCTTGGGCCAGGTTCCAAGGCCGTCGATGACGACGGGCTCGCCCGAGTCCGCCATGCGGATCATGATCGGCGCGACGCCGGCGACGTTGACCAAAGTAACCTCGACGACGCCGGTGACGAGCCCCGCGGCGACACCCGCATCGACCGCGTTTCCGCCCGCCTCGAGAACGCCGAGCGCGGCTTCCGCCGACAGTTGATGACCGGTAGCGACGGCGTGGTTGTCGCCGATTTGGGTCGTGCGCCCCGATCGGGTCTGGGATTGTTCCGAACTCATGGCGCCGTTGCCTCCCTTGGCGAGTGTGCTCTACTCGGCGTGAGAATACATCGTGCGGCCGGGGACCGGTAGTTCGGCCCTGAGGATCGATCCGGTCTCGGACTCGGTGATGAAGAGATGTCGGTTCTCGGGCCCGCCGAAGGCGATGTTGGTGCAGCGCCTACCGGCCGCCAATTCGATCAGATGGGTCGGTCGACCCAGCGAATCGAAGCGAACTACACCGATCCCGAGTTGGGCGACGATGATTCCGCCTTCGACATCGAGTGCGAGACCGTCGGGGCCACCGATGCCGCCCGAAAGCTGGATGAAGGTGCCGACCCGCGAGGTCCCGACCGATGCCAGGGGCACGCGCCAGACGGCGTTGGCCCGCGTGACCGCGACGTAGAGTTCGGTTTCGTCCAGATTCAGGACCAGCCCGTTCGGGCTCGGTACGGTTGCGACGAGAGGATCGAGCGCCCCCGACGCCGTCAGGCGGAAGACGCGGCCTGTGGGGTCCTGCCAGCCGGTCTGCCCCTGGTCGGTGAAATAGAGATCGCCGTTCATGGCGAACACCAGATCGTTGACGCCCTTGAACCACTCGCCCTTGTAGTGGCGCAGAACTGGCTCGACGGCGCCCGTCGCGGGGTCGATCCGGACGATGCCGTTCATGTGATCGGCGACGAACAGCCGTCCGTCCTTGTGGATCTTGAGGCCGTTGGGCCAACCGTCGTATTCGGCGACCACGTCCCAGGTGCCGGCCGCAGAAACCCGCATAATGCGGCCGTTGGGGATGTCGACGAGATACAGGTTGCCGTCGCGGTCGAAGGATGGTCCTTCCAGATTGCAGTCCATGGGCCGGCCGCGGGTCGCCTCGGCCCAACTGCTGAGCCGCATGTCGCGAAAGGTTTCCGGAAGCCGGGTGAAAACCTCGCTCTTGATGACCGCGGGGGGTTCGTACACGGTAAGCCGCTCCTTCGCTGTCCGCCACCCGGGGGCCGTGGCGCCGTTCCCGGATGGGCCGATGTCGTACCATGAATCGGCTTGGGTCGCGGAACCTTTGTGGCGCGCCTCGGGCATGCGAAACTCCGCCCCATTCTTGCCGCGCCAGTCCAAGGGGAGGTGAACATGTCCTCGTATCTGATCAAGGGCCGCCACGTGATCCGCGGCGCCCCGCACGGCGACGAGGCACGGGTAATCGCCGACGGCGCCGTACTGGTCCGCGAAGGCGTCATTGCCGCGGTGGGCAAGGCGGAAACGCTGGAGCCCGCTGGCGGGTTCGATCGCGTGCTTGGCGGCGCCGACCATGTCGTGTTTCCCGGTTTCGTGAACTCCCACCACCACGTCGGGCTGACGCCCTTTCAGCTCGGCTCGCCCGATTTGCCGCTCGAACTCTGGATCGCGCGCCGGATCGGCGGCCGGGTGCCCGATCTCTATCTGGACACGCTCTATTCCGGCTTCGAGATGGTGCGTTCCGGTGTCACCTGCGTACAGCACCTGCACGGCCGCGTCTTGGGGAGCGTCGAGGACGCGCACCGGGGCGCGAAAATGGTGATCCAGGCGTACCAGGACCTCGGCCTCAGGGTCTCGTATTCGTTCGCGATCAGGGATCAGAACCGGCTCGTCTACGCCGCCGACGAGGAATTTCTGGCGCGGCTTCCCGCAGACCTCGCGGGCGAACTGCGCGCCTACCTCGCCTCCCAGACGCTGCCGCTCGAAGACTATTTCGTCCTCTTCGAGGGGCTCACGCGCGAGTTCGCCGACGACGACCGAGTCGCCATCCAGCTTGCGCCCGCGAACCTGCACTGGTGCTCGGACGCGGCGCTGGAGCGGATCGTTGACGTGATGCGCGAAAGCAACGTGCCGATCCACATGCATCTTCTCGAAACCCCATACCAAAAGGCCTATGCGCTCCGGCGCACCGGTGGCTCGGCGGTACGTTATCTTGGCGAGCGCGGGCTGTTGGGTCCGCTCGCGACCCTCGGGCACGGAACATGGACCAGCGAGGACGACTTGGACGAGATCGCCGAGACCGGTACGCGGATCTGCCACAACTGCAGCTCGAACATGCGCCTTCGCAGCGGCACGGCGCCGCTGATTCCCATGCTCGAGCGCGGAATCGAAGTGGCGATCGGGATCGACGAGGCGGGGATCAACGATGACCGCGATATGCTTCAGGAATTGCGCATGGTCCTCGAGGCCCATCGTGTGACCGGCCACGACGGACGCGTGCCAACGCCTGAGGATGTGTTCCGCATGGCGACCGAGTTCGGGGCGCGAACCACGCCATTTGGCGATCGCATCGGCGTCATCGAAGAGGGCCGGTCGGCCGATCTCGTGCTGAGCCGCTGGTCGCAGTTTGCCTTTCCCTACCTCGATCCCGACACCGGCGTCGTCGACGCCATCGTGCACCGTGGGAAGCCTGCAGGCGTGGAAAGCGTGTTGGTGGCCGGTGAGTTGGTCCTGGACGAAGGAAGGATCGCGACTCTCGACGAGCAGGGCGCGTTGACCGAGCTTGCCCAATCGTTGAGCGGTCCGGCGACAGACGACGGGTGCCGCCTTCGCGAGATCGCCAAGCGCCTGGTGCCCCACGTTAGCGCATTTTATGCCGGCTATCTGGACGATCTTGACGTCGAGCCTTATTACGCGCGCCAAAGCGCCCGCCGATAACCGGTTTCCCGAAGCCAGCGAAAGGAAGAACCATGGCCTTGAACGACTACGCGACGGCGCTCGTCACCGGAGCCTCGAGCGGCATTGGACGCGTGATCGTCGAACGGCTGGCCGCGCGGGGGCTGCGGGTCCACGCGGTTGCGCGCCGCAAGCGGCGCCTCGACAGCCTTGCCGATAAAACGGGGTGCGTGCCGCACACCATCGACGTCTGCGATCTGGATGCGATGCGAAAGGCTTTCACGGGCGAGGAAATCGATATCCTCGTCAACAACGCCGGAATCGGGCGCGGGCACGAATCGCTGATGCGGGCGAGCGACGAAGACGTCGAGGCGACCCTTCACACCAACATCGATTCCCTGTTCCACGCGATCCGCGTGGCGACGCCGGGGATGATCGCGCGCAACCGGGGCCACATCGTCAACATGGGCTCGTGGGCGGGGCTCTATGGGCAGGCCTCGACGCTCTACGGTGCGACCAAGGGCGCGGTCCATCTGCTCAACCAGAACCTCCGCATCGAGCTTTTGGGAAGCGCGATCCGCGTCACCGAGATCTGCCCGGGGCGCGTGCGCACCGAATTCGCCGGGAAATCCTTTCGCGACCCCGATTTCGCGCGACGGTTCAACAAAGCCTTCCGGATGCTCACGGCCGACGACGTGGCCGACGCCGTGATGTATGCGCTCGACACACCCTGGCACGTCAACGTGACCACCATCGAGCTCTGCGGCGTCGAACAGGCGACGGGTGGCGTCCAGGTGAAGCGCACGAGAAGGCGCCGCGGCCCGGCCGCCCGTCGTTGAGCGCCCGGCTTTCCCTTGAACCCCTCGATTCGCGCCCCTAAAATTGTGCGTTGGCGGAAACCGGCCGATTTCAGTTCCCGGTTCCGATCCATCCGGCAGCGAGGTAATCGCTTTTGGGCCTCGGCCCCTAGGAGGGAACGATGAGTAAACGGCGCATCGACTGGTACGGCGTATTTCCGCCGATCGCCACTCCCTGGACCAAAGACGGCGAGTTCGACGAGCCGGCCTTCCGCAAGGTCATCGACCAGACCATCGACGACGGGGCGCATGGCATCCTCGTCCAGGGCTGCACCGGCGAGTGGTTCATGATGGATCTTGAGGAACGCTACAAGATCCACGAGATCGCCAAGGAGCAGGTTGGCGACCGCAAGGTCTGGCTGCTCGCCGGCACGTCGTCGGTGAACACGCGCCACGCGGTGATGGTGGCGAAGCACGCCAAGAAGATCGGCTACGACGGCCACATGCTTCTGGCGCCGCCGTTCGTGCTTCCGTCCGAGCGCGAGCTGATCAACCACTATCGCGAGGTGGACAAGATCGGTCTTCCCTGCATGCTCTACAACAACCCCGAGCGCGGGAAGGACCAGGAGAACCTGAAGCCCCATATCGTCGAGAAGCTGCTTGAGCTCGAGACCACGGTCGCGCTCAAGGACAGCACCGTCAATCTGCCGCAACTACTCGAGACCCAGAGGCGCTGCGGCGAGACGATCGCCAACTTCTCGGGG
>JASLLV010000044.1 GCA_030746935.1 Rhodospirillales bacterium
GGCGGCGCCCGCGGTTTCGGCAACGCCCGGTTCGCGAGCGCGACCAACCGTGCGCCGCGCCGGGCCGAACCGGGCCGGCCGGGCGAGGAGCGGTGGGTGTGGCTTCGCCTCAAGCTCATCGCCGACGTGGGCCTGGTCGGGCTTCCGAACGCCGGCAAATCGACCCTTCTCGGCGCCGTCTCGCGGGCGTCGCCGAAGGCGGCCCCCTATCCATTCACGACCCTGCACCCGCATCTGGGCGTCGCTATCGCAGACGACGCGGCGATCGTATTCGCCGATCTTCCCGGCCTCATCGAGGACGCGCACGCGGGTGCCGGGCTTGGCACCCGGTTCCTCGGCCACGTCGAGCGCTGCCCGGTGCTCGTCCACTTGGTCGACGGCACCACGGACGACGTCGCCCAATCGTACGCTACCGTCCGGCGCGAGCTTAAAGCCTACGGCGCCGGGCTCGCAGACAAGCCCGAGATCGTCGTCCTCAACAAGTGCGACGCGCTCTCAAAGGACGACAACACAGACCGGCAAGCGGCGCTCGCCGGAGCCGCCGGCGCCCGCGTGCTCGGCCTTTCCGGCCTCACCGGCCTTGGTGTCGACGAACTGATCGGAGCGGTTCGCCGGGCACTGGAACGATGCCCCGCCTCCGCGGTGGAGAGGGCGCTGCCGTGACGGGAGATACGGAAGTCGGCCTCGAAGGCGCGCGCCGGGTCGTCGTCAAGATCGGTTCGAGCCTTCTCGCCGACGCCGAGCGGGGCACGCTTCGCCGGCGATGGCTCACCGGATTGGCCAAGGACGTCGCCGCACTGGTCGCCGGCGGCGGCGAGGTCATCGTGGTCTCGTCGGGCGCCATCGCGCTCGGGCGGCGCGATCTCGGGCTCGGTAACGGCGAGCTCAGGCTCGAGGAAAAGCAGGCAGCCGCCGCGGCCGGTATGATCCGCCTTGCGCACGCGTACCAAGAGACCATGGCGCGGCACGCTCTGAAGGTGGCGCAGGTCCTTCTCACCCTCGACGACAGCGAGGACCGCCGGCGGTATCTGAACGCGCGGAACACGCTCGAGGCGTTGTTGCGGGTCGGCGCCGTGCCGCTGATCAACGAGAACGACACGGTCGCGACCGACGAGATCCGCTTCGGCGACAACGATCGCCTCGCGTCTCGGGTCGCGGCGATGGTGAGCGCCGACGTCCTGGTCCTGCTTTCCGACATCGACGGCCTGTATACGGCCGATCCGCGCGAGGACGATTCGGCCGAGCTGATCCCCATCGTGCGCGCGATCACGCCGGAGCTCGAGGCCATGGCAGGCCGGGCGCGGCCGGGCGTCGGTTCGGGCGGCATGGTGACCAAGCTGATGGCCGCGAAGGGGTGTCTCGCCGCCGGCTGCCGCATGGTGATCGCCGACGGCACCAAAGCGCGGCCCCTCCAGCGCCTGCTCTCGGGTGGACGCTCGAGCTGGTTCATCCCCTCGGCGACGCCGCAGACCGCACGCAAGCGCTGGATCGCGAGCGCGCTTCAGCCGCGCGGCGCACTCGTGGTCGATACCGGCGCAGCAAGGGCCCTCAAGGCGGGCAAGAGCCTGTTGCCGGCCGGCGTGATCGGGGTCGAGGGCCGGTTCGAGCGCGGCGACGCGGTCGCGGTCAAGGACGCAGACGGCCACGAGGTGGCGCGCGGGATCTCGGCCTTTTCGGCGCCCGACTCGCGCCGGGTCATGGGGCACAAAACCGGTGAAATCGAAGACTTGCTGGGATATCGTGGACGCGACGAAATGATTCACCGCGACGATCTGGTGTTGCACTGATGGCAGCGATTCGGAGCCGGCGCCCATGAACGTTGTCGAGACCACCGCTCGCAAAGACGCCCGCGACGCCACCGATGAGCCCGTGGCAGACGTGATGCGCGGCATCGGGGTCGAAGCCAAGAAAGCCGCGAAGGCGTTGGCCACCGCGTCGTCCGAAACCAAAAACGCGGGCCTTGATAAGGCCGCGCGCGCGATCCGCGCGAGCGCGGACGCGATCCTGGCCGCCAACGCGGACGATATGGTCGAGGGCGAGCAGAGCGGCCTTTCGAAGCCGCTTTTGAACCGGCTCCGGCTAAACCCGGACCGCGTCGAAGCCATGGCCCGGGGCCTCGAAGAGATTGCCCAGCTTCCCGATCCCGTGGGCGCGGTGATGGACGCGTGGGAACGCCCCAATGGCCTGCACATTTCGCGGGTGCGGGTTCCCTTGGGCGTCATCGGGATCATTTACGAATCAAGGCCCAACGTGACCGCCGACGCCGGCGCGCTGTGTCTCAAATCCGGCAACGCCGCCATACTGCGCGGCGGATCCGAAAGCTTCCGGTCTTCTCGCGCCATCGCCGAGGCGCTCGGCGAAGGACTCGCGGCGGCGGCGCTGCCGCGCACCGCGATCCAGCTCGTCCCCACCCGCGACCGGGCGGCCGTAGCGGCCATGCTCGACATGCCCGATGCCATCGACGTCATTGTTCCCCGCGGCGGTCGCGGCCTGGTCGAGCGCGTCATGACCGAAAGTAAGGTTCCGCTGTTTTTGCACCTGGAAGGGGTCTGTCACACCTACGTGGACGGGGCGGCCGATCCCGAGATCGCGCGCCGGGTGACCGTCAACGCCAAGATGCGCCGTCCCGAAATCTGCGGCGCCACCGAGACCCTGTTGGTGGACCGGCGCCTGAGCGATACGCTGTTGCCGGTCCTTGTCGACGATTTGATCTCGGCCGGTTGCGAGGTGCGCGGCGACGACGTCGTTCAAAGCGCCGATTCCCGCGCAGTTGCGGCAAGCGACGCCGATTGGGACACCGAGTACCTGGACGCCGTCATCGCGGTCCGCGTCGTCGACGGACTCGACGGCGCGCTTGCGCACATCGACGCACATAACTCCCAGCATACCGAAGCCATTATCACCGAGGACGCGGACGCCGCCCGGCGGTTCACCGACGAGGTGCAAAGCGCCATCGTGATGGTCAACGCCTCCACCCAGTTCGCCGACGGCGGCGAGTTCGGGATGGGCGCCGAGATCGGAATCTCGACCGGAAAGCTCCACGCCCGCGGACCCGTGGGCGTCGAGCAGCTGACGACATTCAAGTACGTGGTTCGCGGCACCGGTCAGAGCCGCCCGTGAAACGACGCCGACGCGTCGGACTGTTGGGCGGTTCGTTCAATCCGGCCCACGCCGGTCATCTTCACATCACTACCCTGGCGCTCGAGCGCTTGCGGCTGGACGAGATTTGGTGGCTGGTCTCGCCCCAGAATCCGTTGAAGTCGGCCGGTGGCATGGCGCCGTTCGCGCAACGCTTGGCGACGGCGCGAAGACTCGCCCGAGATCCACGGGTTCGGGTCTCCGACGCCGAGCGGCGGCTCGGCACGCGTTTCACCGTCGATACGGTGCGGGCGCTGAAGGCGCGTCATCCTGACTGCGCCTTCGTCTGGATCATGGGCGCCGACAACCTGGTTCAGATACCCCGCTGGAAGTCCTGGCGGACGCTCTTCCGAACGGTCGCCATTGCGGTTTTCGCACGCCCGACATATGCTTTTCGCGCGCTTTCCGGCCGGGCGGCGCGACGCTTTCGAACCGCTCGCACGCCTCAGGCGTTGGCCGGAACGCTGGCGGACAGACCGCCGCCGGCCTGGGTCTTCCTTCGCGGACCCTTGAGCGTGGTGTCGGCAACGCGAATTCGGGCCGGACGGAGAGGCGGCGAATTGTCGGGGCCGATGATGCAGCGACGGAGACGATAGGGAGGAGCGAACCATAGGACGCCGCCGCAAGACGCCGCCGGCCGGGCGCAAGCTGCTCGGCATGGTCGAGCAATCGCTCGATGACGACAAGGTCCAAGAGGCGGTCGTCATCGATCTCTCCGGTAAGACCACCATCGCGGACTTCATGGTCGTCGCCAGCGGCACCTCCCAGCGTCACATCAGCGTGACGGCCGAGCATCTCGTCGAAAAAATGAAGGGCGCGGGCTTCCACAGCGTCGCCGTGGAAGGGCTGTCGGTTTGTGACTGGGTGCTGCTGGATCTCGGCGACGTCATCGTCCATTTGTTCCGCCCCGAGGTTCGGGCGTTCTACAACCTGGAAAAGCTGTGGGGTCCGCGGCCGCGCGGCGAACGCGCCGAAGCGAGCGCCGGCGCCGACATGATCGCCTGAACCAAACGTCGCGCGTTTCGCAACGCGGGCAATGATCATGCGCGTACATGTTCTCGCAGTCGGACGCACGCGCAGCGGGCGCCGGCGCGATGGCCCGGAAAGCGCGTTGTTCGCGTCTTTCGCCAGGCGCATCACGCCGCCCCCGGTGCTTAGGGAAATCACGCACGAAAGCGCGCTCGGGGCGGTCGAGGCCCGGGTTCGCGAAGGGAAATCGCTGCTCGAAGCGGTGCCTGCAAAAGCCCGCGTCGTCGCCCTGGACGAAGGCGGACGAAAGCTCTCGAGCACGGCCCTTGCCCGCCAACTCGGACTCTGGCGGGATCAGGCGGCACGCGACGTCGCCTTTGTTATTGGGGGGCCAGCGGGCCTGGACGCGGCAGTCACGCGCCGGGCCGACCTCATCCTCTCCCTCGGTCCCATGACTTGGCCGCATCTTCTCGTGCGCGGCCTGATCGCCGAGCAGATCTATCGCGCCCAATGCATCCTTTCCGGTCACCCCTATCATCGCGCGTAGGGCGGATCGCAATCGGGTGGAGCCGCGATGCGGCTCCAAATAAGGCGGTGAATCCGCTCGATCTCCATAGTGGCGGCCAGATCACGGACCGGTCGCGTTTCCGCGGAGCGGGTAATCGCCTATAGTCGTGACCATGAGCGACACCGCGAAGACGGCCGCCGATGGCCCCCCTCGACCGGTGGTTCTCTGCATCCTCGACGGATGGGGAGAACGCGAAGGACGCGACCATAACGCCATCGCGCTCGCCCAAACCCCGAATTGGGACCGCTTATCGGCCACTTGCCCCCGCGCCCGGCTCGATGCGTCGGCCGGCGAGGTTGGGTTGCCGCCCGGACAGATGGGAAACTCGGAGGTGGGGCACATGAATCTCGGCGGCGGCCGGGTCGTGATGCAGGACCTGCCCCGGATCGACGCGGCGATCGCCGACGGCAGCCTTGGCGACAGCCCGGCGCTCGTGGCGTTCGTCGAACGCCTGCGCGAGAGCGGCGGCGTCTGCCACCTGATGGGCCTTCTTTCGCCGGGCGGTGTGCATTCGCACCAGGACCACATGGCGGCGCTGGCCCGGATCGTGGCTTCGGCCGGGGTTCCCGTCGCCACCCACGCCTTCCTCGACGGCCGCGACACGCCGCCCTCGAGCGCGCTTGGCTACATGCGCGAATTCTCCGCCACGCTCGGCGACATCCCCGGCGCTTCGATCGCGACCGTCAGCGGGCGTTACTACGCCATGGACCGGGACACGCGCTGGGATCGCGTCGAGAAGGCCTACGTCGCGCTGACCGAGGCGCTGGGCGAGCGCGCCCCGAACGCCGAGGCGGCCATCGAGGCGTCGTACGGCGCCGGCATCACGGACGAGTTCGTCGCGCCCACGGGCGTCGACGGCTACGCGGGCATGAGGGATGGCGACGGCTTGTTGATGGCCAATTTCCGCGCCGACCGGGCACGCGAGATCCTGGGCGCGCTCGTCGATCCCGCGTTCGATGGTTTCACGCGGCGACGGACACCAGCATTCGCGGCCAGGCTGGGCGCGGTGAAGTACTCCGAACGGCTCAAGGCCCACATGGACTCGATATTCGTTCCGCTGGTCCTCGAGAATTTTCTCGGACAAGTGGTCGCCGAGGCCGGCTTGCGCCAGCTCCGGATCGCCGAGACCGAGAAGTACGCCCACGTCACGTTCTTCCTCAACGGCGGCCGCGAGGAGAGTTACGCGGGCGAGGAACGCATCTTGGTGCCGTCGCCGGGTGTGGCAACTTACGATCTCCAGCCCGAGATGTCGGCGTTCCAGGTCACCGACAAGCTCGTCGAGGCGGTCGCGTCGGCGCGCTTCGCCCTCGTCATCGTCAACTACGCCAACGGCGACATGGTCGGCCACACCGGAGACCTGGCGGCTGCCATCAAGGCCGCCGAGGCGATCGATACCTGCCTCGGCCGGCTCGCGGCGGCGGTGACCGAGGCCAGCGGCGTGCTGTTGATCACCGCCGATCACGGAAACGCCGAAACCATGCGCAATCCCGAGACCGGGCAACCGCACACGGCCCATACCCTGAATCTGGTTCCGCTGGTCATGGTCAACGCGCCCCCCTGGGTCGAGGGTCTTCGCGACGGCCGTTTGGCGGACGTGGCGCCGACCGTGCTCAGGCTCATGGAGCTCGGGATGCCTGCGGAGATGTCGGGCCGGCCCCTGATCGAAGAAGAGGGCGTTGAGAGCGACGCCGCGCAATAGCTCCGATCGGTGGGCCGCGGCCGCCACGGGGGCTGTCGTCGTGGCGCTGTCCATCGCCACGGGCCAGGTTTTCGCGGCCGACGATGACCGGACCGTCGGCGATCGCCTGCACGAGGTGGAACGCGCGCTCGAGGCGGGGCGCGGCGAGGCCGACGCGCTGAAGCGAAAGGCCGGTAAGCTCGCACACCAGCTGGAAGAAGCGCGCCGCGAATCGGTGACCGCGGCCAAGGCGATCCAGGACCACGAATCCGAGCTATCTCGCCTCGAGGCCGAACTCGCGAACCTAGTCCGTGAAGAAGGGACGATCCGCGGCCGGCTAACCGAGCGGCGTGTGCAGCATGCCCGAGTGCTGTCCGCGATCGAACGTCTGGCCCGGCGGCCGCCGGCCACCCTGATCGCCGAATCGATGCCGCCAGGCGACATTGTGCGCAGCGCTATCCTGCTGCGCTCGGCAGTTCCGGCCATCCGGGCGCGGGCCCGGGGTCTCGAAGACGAGCTCGCAGCATTGGCCCAGACCCGACGCGAGAAGACGGCGCGGCGCGAGGCTCTCGACGCCGAGACCGCCCGGTTCGAAAGCGAACGCGCGCGCCTGACGAAACTGGCGACCGCGTATCGCGACATGAAGCGACGGACCGATGCCGAAAGCCGCGCCGCGCGGGATCGGGTGCGGGCGCTCGCGGGCGAAGCCAAGAGCCTGCGTGAACTGCTGGCCCGTCTTGGCGAAGAGCGGCGCGGGCGCGAGGCGCGCGAGAAGGCCGAAAGGGAGCGGGTCCAAGTCCGGGGACCCATAGCCCCGGTCGAACCGCGGATTCGTGCAGCCGCCCCGCCCATCACAAAAGCGCGAGGTTCGCTAACCTTTCCCGCGGCGGGCCAGGTGGTCGGGCTCTATGGCCAGGCCACGGATTCCGGCCTGACACGCAAGGGAATCATCGTCCGAACCCGCGACGAAGCCCAAGTCGTGGCTCCCTACGACGGACTGGTCGTGTTCGCGGACCGCTTCCGCGGCTACGGGCAACTCTTGATCATTGAACACGGCGAGGGATATCATTTCCTTTTGGCGGGTCTCAACCGAATCGACGCCGAAGCCGGCCAACGCGTGGTGGCGGGCGAACCGGTCGGCCTGATGGGTCGAAAAACCGAAGCGGCACCGACCCTCTATCTGGAATTTCGGCGCGACGGACGACCCATCAACCCACTTCCTTGGCTCGCAGCGCGAAAAGGTAAGGTACGAGGATGACACAGCGAACGATCTTGGCGGCGATAACGGCGGGGGCCCTATTGGCCTTGCCTGCGGCGGCGGCCGAAGGACCCAACAAAACCGACGACACGTACGAGCTCTTGAACCTTTTCGGCGCGGTTTTCGAACGCGTACGCGCGGACTATGTCGAAGAACCCGGCGACCAGGACCTGATCGAAGAGGCGATCAACGGCATGCTGACCTCGCTCGATCCGCATTCGAGCTATCTCAGCGCCAAGAGGTTCCGCGAGACCCAAGTCCAGACCCGGGGCGAATTCGGCGGACTGGGAATCGAGGTCACCATGGAGAATGGGCTCGTTAAAGTGGTCTCGCCGATCGAAGACACGCCCGCATTCCGGGCCGGCGTCAAGCCGGGCGACCTGATCACCCATCTGGACGAAAAGCCGGTGATGGGGATGACGCTTTCCGAGGCGGTCGAGATCATGCGCGGCCCACCCGGCTCAGATCTGATCCTCAGTATCCGCCGCGAGGAACGCGAGCCGTTCGACGTCACCGTGACGCGCGCGGTTATCAAGATCCAGTCGGTCAAGTCACGGCTGGAAGCCGACGTGGGCTACGTCCGCATCACCCAATTCAATAGCCAAACCAAGGAGGGGCTCGAGCGCGCCGTCGAAGGGTTCCACGAGCAGCTCGGCGACAAGCTACGAGGTGTCGTGCTCGATCTCCGGTTCAATCCGGGCGGGCTTCTCGACCAGGCGATCGCGGTCTCTGACGCCTTCCTCGAGCAAGGAGAGATCGTCTCCACCCGCTCGCGCCAATCCGACGACACCCAGCGCTACAACGCCCGGCCCGGCGATCTCGCCCGCGATCTGCCCATCGTGGTGTTGATCAACGAGGGTTCGGCGTCGGCGTCCGAAATCGTCGCCGGCGCCCTTCAGGACCACCGCCGCGCCATGATCTTGGGAACAAAAACTTTCGGCAAAGGGTCGGTGCAGACCATCATCCCGCTTCCCGGGCACGGCGCCATGCGCCTGACCACGGCGCGGTACTACACGCCTTCGGGTCGCTCCATTCAGGCGAAGGGAATCGATCCGGACGTAGTGGTGGCACAGGCTCGGGTCGAGGAGGTGGAGCAGGCGCGCCGCCGTACCGAGGCCGACCTCGAAGGCGCGCTCGATACGCCCCGCGACGGCGGGGGCGAGCTGGCGCCCGAAGAGGACCGGCCGGAAGCGGAAGCCAAGCCAAGCGGCACCGATCTGAACGGGGATTTTCAGCTCGCGCGCGCGCTCGACTTCCTGAACGGTTTCGCCTTCTTCTCGAGGCACCAGGTCGAGTAAGGGCGCGCCGGAACGCGGGGGACGCCGAGACCCTTGAAGTTTCCATTCCGCCGCAAGCGCAAACCGGACGACGACGACGAGGATTTCGACGAGTCCGAGACCGTCGAAGACGATTCGGACGTCGATGTCGCGGCCGCGCCGGACGAGACCGGTGACGACGACGAGCCGGAGGTCGAGGCCGTCGCGGCCGAAGACGATGCCGACGCCGCGGAAGATGCGGACGCCGCGCGCGGCGAGGCGGACGAAACCGAAAGCAGCGCGTCCGGCGATGACGGCCCCGAAGACGCACACGAAGAGGGCGAAGACGGGGATTTCGAAGCCACCGACGACGAAGACTTCGACGAGGACTTCGACGAAGACGGCGGTGCGGGACGGCCCAAGGGCCTCCTCATTGGCGTCTCGGCGGCAGCTCTTTTGGTCGTCGTCGGGGTATTCGCGGGCGCTTGGTGGTTCATCGCCGGCGGCGAACCGGCGCCCGAGGCCGGGGAGCGAGCCCATTCGGACGGTACCAGGGTAATCATCGATGTTCCGCGGCGGAACGTCGCTCCCTTGCGCGCCGCGCTGACCCCGCCCGAACGGGGCGAATCGGGACTGCAACCGCCCGCTCTGGCCACGCCAAGCACAGTAGAGGACGACTCCGACGGCGCGGTGACGGCTGCATCCGAACTGGAGACGCCGGGCACGGCGGAGCCCGAAGCGAGCGTCGCTGCCGCGGAATCGGCCGATGCGGCCGATTCGGCCGATGCAGGTGTCGGCGGCGAGGCCGACCCGACGGCGGCCGCGAGCCCCAGCCTGAACGCCATCGTCGCCAGCGCGCCGCAAACCGGCGAGGGTGTCGTCATCGCCTCGGTCGAGTCCGCGGCCTACGCCCAGGTGCCGCAACTCGAAAGCGTTCAAGCGCTTCCCGAAGCCCCCGATTCGGACCTCGTCGAGGACGGCTCCGACGGGCCCCTGCCGAAGATCTCCGGAGACGGCCGGACCCCGTGGAAAGCCTATGCCAGACCCTTCGACGTCAGCGACGAGCGCGCCCGCGTCGCCGTCGTGCTTGTCGGCTTGGGCCTGAGCCGCGCGGCCACCGAGGCCGCCATCGCCAGATCGCCCACCGCCGTCAGCCTCGCGTTCGACGTGTACGCGAATGATCTCGGTGAATAGGCACGGGCGGCGCGCCAGGGGGGACACGAAGTCCTTTTGACCGTGCCCATGGAACCCGACGATTTCCCGGCGACCGATCCCGGACCCTATGCCCTTCTCGCGTCGCAGGATGTGCCGGAAAAGCTGAGAAGGCTCGAATACATCCTCAGCCGGTTCGCCGGCTACGTCGGCGTCCTGGCGTTGACGGATTCGAAGCTGGCGCAAGACGAGGCCCAGATCCGCCCCGTGCTCGAGGCCATACGCGACCGCGGCCTGATGTATTTGGGCGGGGCCGAGCCGAGCACGAAGATTGCAGCCGCGGTTGGGCTTCCGAACGCGCCTCCGTACCTGGTTCTCGATGCTTCGCCGAGTGCGGCTGCGATCGATGCGCAGCTCGCGGCCCTCGAGGGACTCGCGCGCGATCGGAAGGCGGCAGTTGCGGTCGCCTCGCCGTATCCGGCCACCCTGATGCGATTGGCCGCCTGGGCGAAGACGCTGGAGCAGAAGAACATCGCGCTCGCACCCGTCTCAGCGCTCGCCGTGGCAGGCGAGGCGAATTGATTTCCCGCGCCCCCACCGGCGGGGAGAGCGGGGCGCGCCCCTATCGCCCAGGCGTCGGCGCGGTGGTGTTCGATTCCTCGGGCCGGGTTCTGGTGGCACGGCGAATCGACACGCCGGGCGAGGCCTGGCAGTTGCCGCAGGGCGGTATCGATGTCGGCGAAGACCCCCGCGCCGCGATCGTGCGCGAACTGGCCGAGGAGATCGGCACCGAAAAGTTCGAAATCATCGCCGAAAGCGCGGACTGGCTTGCGTACGAGCTGCCGGAGGAAATCGCTGGTCGGGTGTGGGACGGACGATTCCGCGGCCAGCGACAAAAATGGTTCGCCGTTCGCTTCACCGGCGCCGATTCGGACATCGCCCCAGGTGCGGTACCCGATCCCGAGTTCAGCGACTGGAAATGGGTCGCGATCGAGATCATTCCCGAGACCGTCGTCTCGTTCAAGCGCGCCGTTTACGAGCGCCTGGTCGTCGAGTTCGGCCCACTTGTCGAAAGCGTGCGCGCCAGAGCGGATCACGGTTGATCTCAATAAGATAGACCAGATTCATGTGGTCGGCGGATCGCGCTTGCACGATCGCGGGCGACCGCGATCTAGTCTGGCGTACGCGGCGGGAGTTGATTCGATCTCTCGCGAATGGCAAAACCGGCCTAATCATTCCCCTTCGTTCTTGCGGACCGCGCCGCGCCGCGCGAGAGCACTTCATGCGCGGCCGGTCGAGCGCTGGATTCGACCACCATGATGTACCTCCAGCTCATTGCCGGCTTCGTCTTCCTGCTGGGCGGCGCCGAGCTTCTCGTACGCGGATCCGTGGCAGCGGCGAAGCTGCTCGGCATTTCTCCGCTGGTGATCGGCATGACCATCATCGCGTTGGGGACGTCGTTGCCGGAGCTCGTGGTCTCGGCGAACGCGGTCCTTGCCGGCGCGGTTTCCATGGCGGTTGGCAACGTCGTGGGCAGCAACATCGCCAACGTTCTCCTGATCCTGGGAGCTTCCGCGGTCGTCATGCCCCTGGCCGTGACGGGCAAGGCGTTCGTCTACGAAGGCGCGGCGATGATCGCGGGAAGCGTCGCGTTCGCGGCGATCGCGCTTACGGGCGTGATCGGGTTTTGGTCCGGCTTCGGCCTTTTCGCCGCCTTTCTCGCGTTCCTCTTCCATTCGTACTGGCGGGAGCTGAAGGACCGGGACGCGGCCGCCATCCACGTCATGGAAGTCGACGAGCTTGCGGGGCTGCCGAGCACCCTACCGCTTGCGGTCTTGGTGCTGGTCCTGGGCCTCGTCGGCGTCCTGTTCGGCGCCAAGGTTCTGGTCGCCGGCGGAATCGAGGCGGCGCGCGCGTTCGGGGTCGCCGAAGAGGTGATCGGGCTGACGGTGATCGCGATCGGCACCAGCTTGCCCGAGCTCGCGGCTTCCGCGGTGGCGGCCTATCGTGGCCACGGCGAAGTGGCGCTGGGCAATATTTTGGGCAGCAATCTCTTCAACCTCATGTGCGTCGCCGGCGTGGTCGCCATGATCACGCCGCTCGCGGTCCCCGACCAAATCGTCCAATTTGATCTGTGGGTGATGCTGGCGACCACGATTCTTGTGGTGCCCTTTCTCGTCGGCCGCCGCTTGGGCCGCGGCGCGGCGATCGTGCTTCTCGCGGCCTACGCCGCCTACATCGCCGCCCAATCTTACGGCGTTGCGGACATCCTTGCGCAAGCGTCGTAAGTGCGGCACCCGGGCGCGAGCGCGCCGAACCGACGCGACCGGCGGCAGATGTCCTGCCGAGATACCGCGATCGCGGAACGCGGGCATGGACGATCCAAACCCGGTAAGCGGGCGCCCGCCTCGTCCTTGAAACGCCGGCTGCGTTCCACCATTCTCTCCCCATGTCCGAAGTTTTCCCGCGCGCCGCCCTGGTCACGGGTGCGGCGCGGCGAATCGGGCGGGCCATCGCCTTGGACCTCGCCCGGAACGGATGGGCCGTGGCCGCCCATTACAACACGTCCTTCGATGCCGCCCGCGAACTGGCGGACGAAGCCGTCGAGGCCGGCGCGCGCGTCGCCCTCGTCCAGGCCGACCTCGCGGCCGACGACGAGGCCGACCGGTTGGTGTCGCGTGCCGCAGAAGCAGTCGGGCCCCTTAGCTGTCTCGTGAACAACGCCTCGGTGTTCGAGCCCGACTCGCCCGACGATTCTCCGCGCGCCGTCTGGGACGCCCATCTCCAGGTCAATCTGCGCGCGCCGCTCCTTCTCAGCCAAACGTTCGCCGCGCAGCTCAATCCCGACGTCGAAGGCAACATCGTCAACATCATCGACCAGCGGGTGTTGAACCTTACGCCTTATTTCACGTCCTATACCTTGAGCAAGGCGGGCCTTTGGGCATTGACTCAAATCTTGGCCTTGGCGCTCGCACCGCGCGCACGGGTCAATGCCATCGGGCCGGGACCGACGTTGCCGAGCGCGCGCCAGGACCAGGACCAGTTCATCCGCCAATGGTCGCAACTTCCCTTGAGGCGACCGACGACACCCGGCGAGATCGGCGAAGCGGTGCGGTTCATCCTCGAGACGCCGGCCATAACCGGCCAGATGATCGCCCTCGATTCGGGTCAGCATCTGGGCTGGGCACAAGCGCCGCAACGGGGTTCGGACGAATGAAGGATGGTGGCGGGGCGATCGCGAAGGGCGGAACCGGGCCTGCGCGCGGCGACGAGACGGCGCGACCGGCCGGCACCCGGCGGATGTTCGTTCGCGATCTGGTTCTGCCGTGCTCGATCGGGGTTCACCGGCACGAGCGCGACGCGCCACAGACGATCCGAATCAACCTCGATTTGGCGGTCGAGGACGACGACGTCCTGGATGATGACGATCTCGCCAACGTGGTCAGCTATGAAGACGTAGTGGAGGGGGTTCGAGCCGTCGTCGGCCACGGCCACGTCAACCTGATCGAAACCTTGGCCGAGCGAATCGCGGAGCGATGCCTCGAAGACCCACGCGTTCCCTGGGCGCGGGTCCGGGTGGAAAAACTCGACGTGTTGCCGAACGTCCGCAGTGCAGGAATCGAAATCGAAAGGTGGGCTCGCAAAGTATAGATTTCAATGCGTGGCAACGTCCGAAATCAAACAAGACACAGCCCACCCATCGAACTCTGGAGAGACGGTTGTGCACAGGTTCGCGATTGCTAGCGTATTGTTATGCAGCTTTGAAATCAGTATTTATACGATGATCGCCGATAGCCGATAATTCAAATTATCTAGTTAAATCAATGTCTTACAACTTCGCCCAAAATTTGTGCAATTCGACCAACGCCGAGGCCCTGCCGACTGCCGCGAACGTCCGTCGACGCCTATCAACAGATTTGTCCACAGCTTCGGTGGATAGTTGCCGGACCGCCCTGGCGCGCTTGGGTTGCAACGTCCCTATCTTGGGCGGTTGCGGCGAATAGAGGCCATGAACCAACGACGCCGAGGGGCACCCGAACGCCCATCCGCATCCGGCCCCGGGTCGATCCAATCCGGCGTGTCCGCGATCGAGGCGCATCGGCGGACCGCACCGGGAGCGACCGGCGTCTACCGCATGATCGCCGGTAGCGGTGAAGTGATTTACGTCGGCAAGGCGAAAAGCCTCAAGAAACGGGTCGCGAGCTACGTTCACGTCGCCAGGTTGTCCAACCGGATCGCACGCATGGTGGCGGAGACCCGATCGATGGAGTTCGTCACCACCCAGACCGAGGCCGAGGCACTGTTGCTGGAAGCGAACCTGATCAAGCGTTTCCAGCCCCGCTACAACATCTTGATGCGGGACGACAAGTCCTTCCCGTCGATCCTGCTGACCCGGGACCATCCCTTCCCGCAGGTGCTGAAGCACCGCGGCGCGCGAAGCCGCAAGGGCGAGTATTTCGGGCCCTTCGCGTCGGCGTGGGCGGTCAACGAGACGCTGACCGTCCTCCAGCGGGCGTTCCTGTTGCGATCCTGTTCGGATTCGGTGTTCGCAAGCCGGACGCGCCCGTGCCTTCTTTATCAGATCAAACGGTGCAGCGCGCCTTGCGTCGGGCGCATCGAAGACGCCGACTATCGCGCGCTCGTGAATCAGGCGCGGGTCTTCCTGACCGGTGGAAGCCAGGTGATCCAGCACGAGCTGGCGCGGCGAATGGAGGACGCCAGCGAGGTCCTCGCCTTCGAGGTTGCGGCCCAGTTTCGCGACCGCATCCGGGCGCTCACCCAGGTTCAGGCTCGTCAAGACATCAACGTCGGCGGCATTGATTCGACCGACGTGATCGCGGCGCACCAAGCGGGCGGTCAGACGTGCATCCAGGTGTTCTTCTTCCGGGCCGGGCGCAACTACGGCAATCGGGCCTACTATCCGATCCACGCCCGCGCCGACGAGCCGGCTCGCGTCCTCGAAGCTTTCCTCGGCCAATTCTACGAGACCATGGCGCCGCCGCCGCTCGTCCTCCTCAGCCATCGCGTGGAAAACCGCGCGGTGCTCGCCGAAGCGCTCGGGGTTCGCGCCGGCCGCCGGGTCCACGTAACGACGCCCCAACGCGGCAACAAGCGCAAGCTCGTGGAGCACGCGCTCACCAACGCATGCGACGCGCTCAGCCGGCGCATGGCGGAAAGCGCCACCCAGCGCCGCCTTTTGGACGGGCTGATCGGGGCCTTCGACCTCGAATCGGCGCCCCAGCGCATCGAGGTGTTCGATAACAGCCATATCTCGGGCACCGAAGCCGTGGGAGCCATGGTGGTGGCCGGACCCGAAGGCCTGATGAAGAACGCCTATCGGAAATTCACGATTCGCGGGGGCCGGGCTGCAAAAACGGCGGCAGGTGCGCCCGCGGATGCGCCCGTCCCCGGCGAGTTCACGCCCGGCGACGATTACGCCATGATGCGCGAGGTGCTAACCCGGCGTTTTGCCCGGGCACTCAAGGAAGACCCCGACCGCAGCCGGAGCCAGTGGCCGGACCTCGTCCTGATCGACGGCGGCGCGGGACAGCTCGGAGCGGCGCTCGCCGTATTCGAGGAACTCGGGATCGACGACGTGCCGTTGGCCGCCATCGCCAAGGGAAGCGACCGCAACGCCGGACGCGAGCGGTTCTTTCTGCCAGGGCGTCCAGCGTTCGCGCTGGAGGCGCGCGATCCGGTGCTCTACTTCCTGCAGCGCCTTCGTGACGAGGCCCACCGATTCGCCATCGGCAGTCATCGCGCGCGCCGCAAGAAGGGGCTCACGCGTTCGGCCCTGGACGAAATCCCGGGCATCGGCGCAAAACGGAAGAAGCTGCTTCTCCACCACTTCGGCTCCGCCCGGGCGGTGGCCCAGGCGGGCCGCGCCGATCTGGCGGCGGCGGACGGCATCGCCCATTCGATCGCCAACAAAATCTATGACTGGTTTCACGCGGACGGTTAGTATCGGCGAACGCCCGCGTCGCACCGGCGGCGGCGCGGAGTTTGGCCGCGGTGCCTTACGGCTTGGCGCCGGACGATCCCGAAATCGCGACGCGCAATGCTGACCACACTTCCCAACGTCCTGACTTTCTCGCGGATCGCCGCCATTCCGGTGCTGGTCGGGTTAATCTACATCGACAACGATCTCTGCAACTGGCTGGCGCTCGGCGTCTTTACCCTCGCCTGCGTTACGGACTTCTTCGACGGCTACGTCGCCCGGGCCTGGGAGCAGCAATCGAGTATCGGGCGATTCCTCGATCCCATGGCCGACAAGCTTCTGGTTGCTTCGGTGCTGCTCGTCCTCGTGGGCGTCGACCGCATCACCGATCTCGCCCTTCTGCCGGCGCTGGTCATCCTATGTCGCGAGCTCCTGGTCTCGGGCCTGCGCGAATTCTTGGCCGAGGTCCGGGTCGGCGTGCCGGTTAGCCGCCTTGCGAAATGGAAGACGGTCCTGCAAATGATCGCCATCGGCTTTCTCGTGGTCGGCTCGTCCGGCCCCGATCTGATCGGGTTTGCGCCTGTGGAGATCGGCGTCATCGGCCTTTGGATCGCGGCGGCGCTGACCCTGATTACCGGGTACGATTATTTGCGCGCGAGCCTTAAGCACATGACCCGAGCCGATACGGCGGCAGAATGAGCTGGACGGGCGCCGGCATAGGATGAAGACCTTCGGAATCATCGGCTGGAGCAACAGCGGCAAGACGACGCTGTTAATTGGGTTGGTTTCCGAGTTCGTCCGCCGGGGGTTGCGCGTCTCGACCATGAAGCACGGGCATCACGACTTCGACGTCGATAAGCCGGGCAAGGATTCGTACCGCCACCGCCAGGCGGGTGCCACCGAGGTGCTCGTCTCGTCGGCCAGGCGTTGGGCGCTCATGCATGAGTTGCGCGGCGTCCCGGAAGCGGGGATGGAGGATCTCCTCGCCCACATGTCGCCGGTGGATCTCGTTCTCACCGAAGGCTTCAAGTCGCACCCCCACGACAAGATGGAGGTCCATCGCCCGCAACTCGGCCAGCCCCTGATCTGCCTCGACGACCCGTCAGTCGTCGCGGTCGCCAGCGACGAGACCCTGGCGAACGTGGCGCTCCCGATCCTCGACGTCAACGACGTGACGGCGATCGCCGATTTCATCGCCCAGCATTGCGGGCTCGCAACGCACGCCGCCACCGAAAAAGCTGATGCCGACTCTCGCTGACGACTGTTTCGCGCCCTCGGAGCGCCTGATGCCTTTTCCGGACGCGCTCGAGATCCTTGCGCAACGGATCGAACCGGTGACCGGGATCGAGACGGTGTCGCTTCGCTCGGGGTTGGGTCGGACGCTTGCCCGCGATCTGGTAGCGGACCGTGACGTGCCGCCGTCGGACAACACAGCGGTCGACGGTTATGCGGTGTACTTCGAAGACCTCGAGGCCACGGGCGAGACACGGCTGCCCGTGGGCGCGCGAGTCGCCGCCGGCCATTCTCTCGCCCGCCCCGCCCGGCTGGGCGAGGCCATCCGCGTGTTCACCGGCGCGCCGATTCCCGAGGGGCCCGACACCGTGATCATGGAAGAGGACTGCCGCGTGGACTCCGATTGCGTCGTCGTCGGATCGCGTCCCAAAAGGGGTGCGAACCTGCGGCGCGCGGGCGAAGACATCCGGTGCGGTGCCACGATCCTCGCGGCAGGAAGGCGCCTTCGGGCACAGGAGATCGGCCTCGCCGCCTCGGTCGGCGCCGGCCGCCTCACGGTCTTTCGGCGGCTGCGGTGCGCCGTGTTCTCGACCGGTGACGAGATCGTCGATCCCGATGCGGCGCCGGCCGATTCCGCGGGTACCGGCGACCGGGTCTACGATTCCAACCGATTTGCAATCATGAGCCTTCTCGACGAACTCGGGTGCGCGGTCACCGATCTCGGTATCGTGCCGGATACGCGCGACGCCGTTGACTCCGCCCTCGCCTCGGCCGCCTCGGAGCACGATCTGTTGATCACGTCGGGTGGCATCTCGCGGGGCGAAAAGGATCACGTCGCGGCCGCGGTCCAACGCCTGGGCAGCCTCTATTTCTGGCGACTCGCG
>JASLLV010000045.1 GCA_030746935.1 Rhodospirillales bacterium
CCCTCCACATTTGCCGGCCACGGCCTTGCCTGCATCCGCGTTGAAGCAATCGGGCTCGGGCGTTGGAGCGGCGCATGGACCGCGGGGCGGGAAACGGGGCCCGCGGCCGACGCGGATGCGCGCCGGAGGCAATTGGTTTCCTTGATGTTCCGCTTATATCTCTTTTTTATTCCCTTAATGTCCGAAATGTGATAGTATTGCGATAGTAAACTATGCGCGGTACAACTAATAGTTGGTGACCTCGGGCGAACGCGGCGCCGACGGGCGAAGGTGGGCTTCGGCGGGTGGCCCCGGCGGATCGTGATCGCGCTGGTCCGCTCAGTCGCCACTCTCTGGCTTCTCGGCGCGGCCGGCGCGATGACGCCGACACCTGCGTTCGCGAGCCCGCCCGATACCATCGACGGCCCGATCCTGGCGACCGTGCTTCGCATCATCGACGGGGACACGATCATGGTCAGCGCGCGCATTTGGTTGGGCCAGCGGATCGAGACCCAGGTCCGCCTCGATGGCGCCGATGCGCCCGAAATCCGCGGACGGTGCGCGCACGAGCGCGATCTGGCGGTCCGGGCGCGCGCCTTCGCCGTGGCCCGCCTCGGTGGCCGCACCGTTCGGCTGCGCGACATTCGCTTCGGGAAGTACGCGGGGCGCGTGGTGGCGCGGGTCGAGCTTGCCGCCGGGCGCGATTTCGCCCAGGACCTGATCGCGGCCGGTCTGGCGCGACCCTACGGCGGTGGCGCCCGCATTTCTTGGTGCACGCTCACGCGACCGGATTAGGCGGCTTACGTTTCCTGGCCGAAGCGTTCGAGGTCCTCGGGGCCTTTGCGGGTTTCGACCTTGCCCTCGCCCTGGACCATGACCCGGATGTCCTCGACCACGTCCGGGTTGGCAAGCGTCGTCACGTCGCCGACATCGAGGGTGTTGGAGATGGCGGCGAGCACCCGACGCATGATCTTGCCGGACCGCGTCTTCGGCATGTCGGGAACGATATAGACGTGCTTGGGGCGTGCGATCTTGCCGATCATGCCCTCGATGGCGGTGACGATCCGCTTCTCGACCTGGTCGTCGGCCGCGATTCCGGGCTTGAGCGAGACGTACATCTCGGGCGCCCGGCCCTTGACGTCGTCGGCCACCGGCACCACCGCGGCTTCGGCCACTTCGTCCACGGTCAGCGCCGCCGATTCGAGCTCCTTGGTCCCCAGCCGATGGCCCGACACGTTGATAACGTCGTCGACGCGCCCGAGGATGCGATAGTAACCGTCGTCGGACAGCATCGCGCCGTCGCCCGCGAAATACGGCCAATCGCGCCAGTCCTTGCTTTTCGGGTCCTTGCAGTACTTGGCGTAATAGGTCTCGACGAAGCGCTCGCGGTCACCCCAGATGGTCTGGAACGCACCCGGCCACGGATTGCGGATGCAGATGTTTCCGGCGATTCCCGAACCGGAGGGGATCTCGTTGCCGTCCTCGTCGAAGATCACCGGGTGGATCCCCGGGACCGCCGGCCCGGCGCTGCCCGGCTTCATGGGATGCAGACCGGGCGTGGTGCTGCACAGGAACCCGCCGGTCTCGGTCTGCCACCAGGTGTCGACGATGACCGCCTGGCTCTTGCCGACCACCTGGTGATACCAGTTCCAGACCAAGGGCTCGATGGGCTCGCCCACCGTCGTCATGTGCTTGAAGCGATAGTTGTACTTCTTGGCCTCGTCGGGGCCCGCCTTGCGCAGCATGCGAATCGTGGTGGGCGCGGTGTGGAAGATGTTGACGTCGAGCCGCTCGGCGATCCGCCACGCGCGCCCGGCATCGGGGTACGTCGGAACGCCCTCGTACATGACGCTGGTCGCCGCCAGCGCCAGCGGGCCGTACACGATGTACGAATGGCCCGTGATCCAGCCGATGTCGGCCATACACCAGTAGACGTCCTCGGGGTGGATGTCCTCGATATACTTCGACGTTCCCGTGACATAAGCCATGTAGCCGCCGGTCGAGTGCTGGCAGCCCTTGGGCCGGCCCGTGGTTCCGCTGGTGTACATGAGAAACAGCGGATCCTCGGCCGCAACCGGGACGGGATCGACCCGGCGCCCGCGGTAGTCTGGGAGAATGTCGTCGACGAAATAGTCCCGTCCTTCGACCATGGGCGTCTTGGACAGGGGCTCTCCGGCGTAGCGCTTCCAAACCAGCACCTTTTCGACCGTCTGGTCGAGTGATTCCGCCGTCTCGACGGCGATATCGGCGTTCCCCTTGTGGTCGATCTTCGTGCCCGAGCGCCAGTAGCCGTCAATGGTGATCAGCACCCGGCTTCCGGAATCGGCGATGCGCTCGCCGCAGGACTTGCCGCTGAAGCCGCCGAAGACCTCGGAGTGAATGACGCCCAAGCGCGCGCACGCGAGCATCGTGACGGGCAATTCCGGCACCATGGGCATGTGCAGGGTCACCCGGTCGCCTTTCTTGAGACCGGCGAAATCGCGCAAGAGCGCCGCAAGCTCGTTCACCCGCACGTAGAGCTCGCGATAGGTAATGGCGACGTGCGCCTCGTCTTCGGGTTCGGGAACGTAAATCAGCGCGGCCTTGTTCTTGTACTTCTCCAGGTGCCGGTCGACGCAGTTGTAAGACGCGTTCAACCGGCCGCCGACGAACCACTTCCAACACGGCGCGTCCGAGGTATCGAGCATGGTGTGCCAATAGGTGTCCCAACTCAGAAGCTCGGCGTACTCCTTGAAGCATTCGGGGAAGTTGTCGAGGCTGAAACGCTCGAAGACGCCCGGATCGGTGAGATTCGCCTGGCCGACGAATTCGGGCGGCGGCGGGATCTTCGTCTCTTCCTTCCAGTGGACGGCGATCTGGGCTTCGCTGAGTGCGCCGCCCGCGCCAGCTTGGGACTCGCTCATGCTCTCCGCCTCCTCTGGGTTGCGCTGCTAACCGCCCTATCCATGTGCCCGCGGCGGACGGGACCATCCGGACCTCGCCACTGGCGTCAAAGGCTCGTTAGAGCGGATCGCGGTTGATTGGAACCGAATCGTCGGCCCAATTGAACGCGCCGATCCGTTCGACTTCGATAGTGTAACCAGATTCACGCGCCCGCGGGATCGCCACACGCGATCTCTTGCGGGGGCGAATTGGTCTAGTGGCCCCGAAGGTATCCGCAACCGGCCCCGCCAGACAAGCGCCGGCGCCCCCTATTGGCGCGCCCGGCGGCGCTAGACCAGATCACGATCGGGCGGAATCACCTGCGGTGATCCAGCGGGCGTGTGAATCTGGTAGCCATTATGATGATCGAGCGGGTCGGCGCTTTGATTGGTAGCCGCATCGCGGTTCCAATCACAAGCGATCCGCTCTGGCGTCATTCCACCACAATGACGGTCTCGCCTTCGACACGGGTTTTGATTGGGCGCAGACGGGCGTCGAGGCAAGGCCCCCACACGCAAACCCCGTCTTCGATGCGAAACAGCGCCCCGTGGTTCGAGCACAGGATGTGGGTGCGCTCGGCGTCCAGGAATTGGCCCGGCGTGAAATCGAGCGGCAGCTCCTGATGGGGGCACGTGTTGCGATAAAGGAACACTCGGCGCCCGCGCCTGACAGCGATCAGGGACTCGCATTGGCCCGCGATCTCGGCTTCGAGCGCCGCCGACCCGCCGTCCTCGATGTCGTCCAGGCGGCACAAAGCGCGCGCTGCCGGGAGCGTCGTCCAGCGCACATCACCTGCTTCGTTCACGTCTCGATGCCCCCTTTCTCGCAGAGGATCCGCCAGGCGTCCGCGTCGATCGGCATGACGCTGAGACGCGAGTGGCGGACCAGCGCCAAGTGGCCCAGGCGCCCGTCGGTCTTGACGTCGGCCAGCGTGACCGGGCGTGCCAGCGGCTTGATGGCCTTGAAATCCACCATACCGAAGCGCCCCGAGGCGTCGGTCGGATCCGCATAGTAGGTCTTCACCACCTCGAGCACGCCCACGATCTCGCGTTCTTTGCCTGAGTGGTAGAAGAACGCCTCATCGCCGATCTGCATCGCCTTCATGTTGTTCGCGGCCTGATGGTTGCGGACCCCGTCCCATTCGGCGATGCCCGCGGCCACGTGCTGGTCCCACGACCACGCCCCGGGTTCCGACTTCACCAGCCAATACGCCATCGCTTCCCTCCTGCTTGCGTTGTCCGGCGGGTCCTCAGTTGCGCGAAGCGCTTCCTTGGCCCGGGAATCCGATCGCCTCCTCGCCGATGGGGCGCGCGAGAAGCCCCCTTATCACCTCGTCCAAGGGCTCGCCCAGATTTACGACCGCGTCCACGGCGGCGGCAATCGGCATGTCTACGTCGATGCTGCGCGCCAACGTGCTCACCGATGACGCCGTGAACACCCCTTCGGCCACCGAGGTGCGCGCCGCCAGGATATCGGCCAGCGCCTCGCCTTGGCCGAGCGCAACGCCGAGCGAGAAATTGCGCGACTGCATGGCGTTGCATGTCAGCGTTAGATCGCCGAGGCCGGAAAGTCCCATGAAGGTCTCGATCCGCGCACCCTTCGCTAGCCCGAGCCGCGTGATTTCGGCGAGGCCGCGGGTGATCAGCGCGGCGCGGGTGTTTTCGCCGAAGCCCTTGCCCTCGACGATGCCACACGCGATGGCGAGCACGTTTTTGACCGCGCCACCGATCTCGGCCCCGATCACATCGTCGGTGCGGTAGATGCGAAAGGTGGGCGCACCCAGCGCTGCGGCGACGTCCGCGGCCATGCCGGCATCGGCTGCGGCCAAGGTCACCGCGGTGGGACGCTCGTTCGCGACTTCGGTGGCGAAGCTCGGTCCCGACAGCACCGCGATCGGGGCATGGGGCAGGGTCTCGGCGACGATCTCGCTCATCAGCGCGCAAGTCTCGCGCTCGATCCCCTTGGCGCAGATCACCGCGGGCACACCGCGTCGCCACATCGGCGCCAGCGCCGCCGAAGTGGCCCGCAGGAACTGGGCGGGGACCACCAGAAGCACCGCGTCCGCGTCCGCGGCGCGGGCCAGATCACCGGTCGCGGCGATCGCCGGCTCGAGGGTGACGCCGGGTAGGAAACGAGCGTTCTCGCAGATCGATTCGATGTCTGCGACCACCTCCGGCTCGCGCGCCCACAAGACCACGTCGAGTCCCGCCCGCCGTGCCACGACCGCCAGTGCCGTCCCCCAGGCGCCGGCGCCGACGATGCCGATTCGCTGCAAACCCGGTCTCCGCCTCTGTGGGCTGGCCCCCGTTATCGCCCGAGGCGCGCCAGCGGGGCAAGTGGGGTTGGGGCGAATCGGTGTAAAATTGCAGCCGTTGGCGCGGCCGGTGGTTATCCTGGGCATGATCGAGACGGCAAGGAAAAGGGGGAGAGATGGAAACGCGCAAATTGGGCCGGACCGGACTCGAGGTTTCGGCGCTCGGGTTCGGGGGCTCGCCCATCGGGCAATTGGCGGTCGCGCAGGGCCCCGTCACCGAGGTGGTCAATCTGCTTTTGGATGCGGGCGTCAACCTGATCGATACGGCCGCCTCCTACCACGGCTCGGAAGCGGCGCTCGGGGCCGCGGTCGGCCACCGACGGGACGCGTTCGTGTTGGTGTCCAAGTGCGGCCAGGCCTTCGACGACTTAGAGGGCGCGGCGTGGTCGGCCCAAGCCATCACCCAGACCGTGGACCGCTCGCTCGCGCGGCTCGGGACCGACCATCTGGACGTGATGCTTCTGCATTCGTGTGCGCGCGAGGTCCTGGAGCGCGGCGAAGCGGTCGCAGCCCTGCTGGCTGCGCGCGAGGCCGGCAAGATCCGCTTCGCAGGCTATTCCGGCGACAACGAGGCCGCGGTCTACGCCGCCGGCTTGGACGGCATCGACGTCATCGAGACCTCCCTCAGCATCTGCGATCTGGCGAATTTGGACGGCGTCGTCGCGCTTGCCCGCGAACGCGGCTTGGGCGTGATCGTCAAGCGCCCCATCGCCAACGCAGCGTGGAAGGATCTCGCGGAACAGGAGGGCACTTACCAAAACTACGCCCGTGTCTATTCCGAGCGGTTCCAGAAGATGGCGCTCGCGCCGGCGGATCTCGGCTTCGCCGGTGAAGCCGCGCAAGCGTGGGCCGAGATCGCGCTCCGCTTCACCCTTTCTCTGCCGGGCGTCTCTACCGCCATCGTCGGCACCACCAAGACCGAAAGTGCTGTGCGCAACTTGGAAGCGGCGGCCAAGGGGCCGCTTCCCGATACGGCCGTCCAGCAAATCCGCCAGGCATTCCTGGCTGCCGAGGCCGCCGCCGGCGAATCCTGGGAGGGGCGGCAGTAGTGCGTTATCCGTTTGGTCGGCTCCAGCCCGCACGCCTGCGTGAAAGGTACGGGCCGGGCATGAAAAGTCTTGCCCCGGCGGCCTTTGCCGGCCATGGTGGGGGCCGGTTTCAACAATAGAAAGGAGGTGATCCAGTGTCTCATTGTCGTTTACGGCCGTCGGCCGCCAGGGCCTGGATTGTCGCCGCTGTGGGGAGAACCCGCATCTGACGCGACGCCTCCCGGCCCCTAGACCAAATCGTGATCGCCCGCAATCGCTTGGCCGCGACGCGGCGACCACGTAAATCTGGTCTAAGCTATTGAGATAGAGCGGATGGGTGCGCCCGATCGCAACCGCCTCGCGGTTCCGGTCAACCACGATCCGCTCTATGGCCGAGGTCCGACAATTGAAGGGCCGCCCTGATTTGGGCGGCCTTTCTTTTTGTCCGACTCGGGCGTTATCCACTCACGTGGAGCATGCTACAGGAACGGCGCAAGCTCGGGCTTGGGCGGCGGGCCGAGGATCTCCTCGAAGGTGCGGGCAATGGCCAGAAGGCGGGCGTCCGCACCACCCGGGCACATGAGTTGGAGGCCAACCGGAAGCCCACCCGTCAGCCCGTGGACGGGCGACGAGGAGGCGCACAGCCCGAAGTAACTGACCGCGGGCGTGTTGGGCCACTGGTTCGGGGGCGTGGGCGGCCGGGCTTCGGCCTCGGCGCGGCTGACCACCGGCGCCGGCACGGTGGGCCGAGTCGGCGTCACCCAGCCGTCGAAGCCGTGCATGCGGCGCGCGGCGATTCCGCAAAGCTCGCGGTGGCGCCTGAGGAGGGGAATGTAAGTGTCGGCCGAAACGTCCAAGCCGGCGTCGCCGCGAGCCGCCACCAGGGGGTCCATTTCAGCGCGGTGGGCGAGGAATCGCGCGCGTCCCAAGCAAGCGATCATCTCCATCGGCAGGAAGTCGACGAAGTCGTCGACGATTTCGACCGCCTCGGGCACGTCTACGGGTACGATTTCGACGCCGGCGGCGGTGAGGCGAGCGAATGCTTCGGCGATTGCGCGCTCGACTTGGGCGTCGAGGTTCTCGAAGAAAAGCGGCGATGGTCGGCCCAAGCGCAGGCCTCGCGCCGCCACCGGCACCGGTACCGGGGCCCGGGTGAGGCCCGCGAAGATTTGGGCCGCGTCGGCCGCGGACCGGGTGAGCGACCCCAGCGTGTCGAGAGTTGGAACCAGGGGATAGACGCCGTCGGTGGGCCACATCCCCTTGGTGGTCTTATGGCCGAAGACGCCGCAATGGGCGGCGGGTCCGCGGATCGAACCGGTCGTGTCGGAGCCGACGGCGAAGCCGCAAAGGCCTGCCGCCATCGCCACGCCCGAGCCGCTCGACGAGCCCGAGGGTTCGCGCTGGGTCTCGGCGTCCCAGGGGTTCCAGGGCGTTCCGCGGACGTAGTTGATGCCGGTGCCGCCGGCGGCGAACTCCACCGTCTTGACCTTGCCGAGGATAACGCAGCCGGCGCGCCTCAAGGACCGCATGAACGCGCCCTCAGGCCCGATCAAGTCGGCGACGTCGACGTTGGAGCCCACCGTGGTCGGCATGCCTTCCGTGGCGACGATGTCCTTGACGGCCACCGGCACCCCCATCAAGGGGCCGAGATCGGTGCCTGCCGCCAACAGCTTATCCAGCGCCTGCGCAACCGCCAAGGCGGGCTCGGCGGCGACGTGCTCGAACGCTCCGAGCCGCCCATCAAGGGCGGCGATCCGTTCGAGATAGGCGGTGAGCGTGGCGGCGATGGTGGTCTCGCCGCGCCGGATGCGGGCCGCGAAGCCGGCGATGCCGTCCGCCGCCAGTGGATCGGGCACCAGTGCCGCCATCGAACGCATCCCCCGTCGCAATTCAAACGTTTTCGGTGCCGGAACCCGTTATCGCCCGGGGCGCGCCGCCGGACAAGCGGCGTGAGGGCTGGATTCGGCTAAACGGATAACGCGATAGCGGATTCCGCCAAGTCGGAATTCCGAATCCGTCCCCGATCCGGCGTAGACTGGACGGTTGTGCGTCGGCGTGGAACCGCGCCGACAAAATGGATCAAGCGCCAGGGCGCCGGCCGTTCCGGCGTCATGACGCGGACGAGGAGGATGATCCCATGCGATTTTGCATCGATGCGGTGGACGCGCATACCCAGGGCCAGCACGGTCGCGTCGTGATGGGTGGCGTAGGCGTCCTCGACGCGCCGGGGGCAACCATGTTCGAGAAGATGAAGCACTTCGAGCAGAAAGCCGACTGGTTCCGCCGCTGGATGCTGCGCGAACCGCGCGGCAACCCGCAATGCTGCGTCAACGTGGTGCTGCCACCGACGACGCCCGAGGCCGACGCCGGCTTCGTGATCATGGAGCAGCAGCAGTACTACGCCGCCATGTCGGGGACCAACACCATCATCGTCGCGACCGTTTTGCTGGAGACCGGCGCGCTGCCCATGGTCGAGCCGGTGACGGAACTGATCCTCGAGCCCCCGGCCGGGCCGATCCGCATCCGCGCGTATTGCGATGGCGGCAGGGTGCGGCTGGTGGAGTTCCAGAACGTGCCCTCGTTCGCGACCCGGCTCGACGCGTCGATCACCGTCGCGGGCCACGGCGACGTCACCGTCGACGTCGCCTTCGGGGGCATGGCTAAGGTGCTGGTCGATGTCCGCCAACTCGGGCTCGAAATCGCGCCCGAGCGGGGCTACGCGCTCCGCGAGGCGGCCCTGGCCGTCGCCGCGGCGGCGAACGAGCAGATCGGGTTCCGCCACCCGCTGAACCCCGAGTTGAATACGATCGAGAGCGTGGTCCTCCACGAGTCGCCCACCGAGCCGGGACGCAACATTCGTCAGACCTCGGTCAACATCGGCGCCCAGATGGATCGGACCCCGGCCGGGACCGGGGCCTCGGCCATGACGGCGGTCCTCTACGAAAAGGGGCGGGTCGGGCTCGACGAGCCCTTCCAGATCGAGGGCATGTTCGCGAATCCCTTCCAATGCCGGATCGTCGAAGAGGTCTCGGTCGGCGAACTGCGGGCGATCGTGCCCGAGATCGGCGGGCGGGCCTGGATCACCGCGTACGCCAAGTACGTGCTGATGGAGGACGACCCGTTCCCCGAGGGCTTCATCGTCGGTGACCTCTGGCCGATGGCCAACGTCGGCTCGAGCGCGGCCAAGCTGGCGGCGGCGGGGCGATAGGGCGCGGTTGCGCCGCGGACGCGCCGGGCGAGCGCGCAGGCACGGGCGCGATTCGCCACCGGGCTATTTGATCGGTCGTGAAAAAGTCCCTCGCCCTTGGCTCGGTGTACTTTTTCCCGGTGTGAATACAGCCGAATCGGCCCTTGAGGCGGCTGGACGGGCCGCCTCAAGCCCGCCTTCTTCATTGTAAACATTGAAGAAAAGTACGACTTCAGCGTTTGCGAAGGACTTTTCTTCACGGTCAACTATTTGATCTCGATCTCCAGGAACGCGTACTCCTGGTCGCTGGCGCTGAACACGTCGTGTTCGACGCCGGCGTTCCCGAAATGCGCCTCACCGAAGGGGCGTTCGCTGATCGACTCTTGGCCGTCCGGACCGACGATCCGGAGCTTGCCCGCGTTCAGCGGCACGGCGACGTAATCGTATTCGTGCCGGTGATAGCCGGTGGTCGAGCCCGGCGCCAACTTCCATTCGGTAACGCGGATCCTGTCGTTGTCGATCTGGACCGTTGATTTCGCTTGTTCCACCATGATTTGTCCAAGCTCCTCCCGTTGTTCGAGGTGTACCGTCGGGCCGAAAGACCGGGCTCGGCGACATCCGTGGCGGCCCCGTTCAGGCTGGTCGTGCCGCGCCGTTCGCATAAACCCGGCGCGGATCGAGCGGCCACCGGGGGCGCGCCTTGAAATCCAGTTCGTCGGTGCGCCCGCGCTGCAACCGCTCGAGGCCCGTCCAGGCGATCATGACGCCGTTGTCGGTACAGAGCCCGGATGGGGGCACGACGAGCCGCATTTCCCGTTGATCCGCCAATTCGCCGAGCCGCCGGCGGACGGTTTGGTTCGCCGCCACGCCGCCGGCGGCGACCAGGGTGCGTGCCTTCGGGTGGTGTTCGCGGAATGCTGAGATGGCGTTTGCGCAGCGCTCGACGAGAATGTCGCCGACGGCCGCCTGGAAGGATGCGGCGACGTCGGCCACGTCCGCGTCCCCGAGGGCGGCGTCCGGCAGCGCCGCCACGGCGTGTCGCACCGCGGTCTTCAGGCCGGAAAACGAGAAATCGCACCCCGGCCTTCCCTTCATCGGACGGGGAAAGGCGAAGCGGGCCGCGTCGCCGTCGGGCGCCGTGCGTTCGATCTCGGGACCGCCAGGGAAACCGAGCCCCAACATCTTGGCGACCTTGTCGAAGGCCTCGCCAACGGCGTCGTCGAGGGTCGTTCCCAGCAATCGGTACGCGCCCACGTCGTCCGCGATCACCAGTTGACAGTGGCCGCCGGTGGCCAGAAGCGCGAGGAACGGAAAGTCGACGCCGTCGGTAAGCCGCGCCGTGAGCGCGTGCGCTTCGAGGTGGTTGACCGCGACAAACGGCACGCCCAGCACCAGGGCGATCGCCTTTGCCGCCGTCGTGCCGACCATGACCCCGCCGATCAGGCCTGGCCCGGCGGTGGCCGCGACCGCGTCCAAGTCTTCGAAGCCGACGCCCGCCTCATCCATCGCCCGTCGCACAAGCCCCTCGAAGTGATCGAGGTGGGCCCGCGCGGCGATCTCGGGCACTACGCCGCCGAACGGGCGATGTTCGTCAATCTGGGAAAGGACGACGTTCGCCAGAATCTCGCGCTCGTGGGTGACCAGCCCGACCGCGGTTTCGTCGCAACTGGTCTCGAGTCCCATTACGATCATTGAAAAAGCATCTTGTCCGCAGGCTCGGGGACTTTACTTTCTATACCGCCTGCGCTTTCGCCGCGCAAAGATCGTGTGGTTTGATCGCGAGAGGGGGATCGGGGATGGCGACGCCGCTACTGAGGATAGGCACGCGGGGAAGTCCACTGGCGCTCGCCCAGACCGAAGAGGCGCGGGCGCGGCTGGCCGCGCGCCACCCGGAACTGGCCGCCGACGGCGCGATCGCGCTCGTCGTCATCCGCACGACCGGTGACAAGATCCGCGATCGACCTCTTCGCGACTTCGGTGGCAAAGGCCTGTTCACCAAGGAGCTTGACGAGGCCATGCTGGAGAGCCGGATCGACATCGCAGTGAATTCGGTGAAGGACTTGCCGACGGTGCTCGCGGACGGGATCGTGATCGGGTGTTCGCTTCCGCGCGAGGACCCACGCGACGCCTTCGTTTCGGCGAAGGCGGGTACGCTCATGGACCTTCCGTCGGGAAGCGTGGTCGGAACCTCGTCGCCGAGGCGCCAGGCCCAGGTCTTGAACCTCAGGCCCGATCTCAGGATCGTGGATCTGCGCGGCAACGTCGACACCCGGATCCGCAAGATCGCCGATGGCGACGCGGACGCCACCTATCTCGCTCTGGCCGGCTTGAACCGACTGGGGCGGGCTGACGCCGCTTCTCAAATCGTCTCGGCCGACGAGATGCTGCCGGCCGCCGGCCAGGGCGCCATCGGAATCACCTGCCGCGCCGCCGACGACCGAAGGCTTGCTCTTCTCGGCGCTATCGACGATGGGGCGACGGCTTGCGCGATCGGCGCCGAACGGGCGCTGCTCGCAGCCCTTGGCGGATCCTGCCGCACCCCCATCGGCGCCTTGTGCACGCCCACCGGAAGCGGTCTCGGGCTCGAGGGACTCGTCGCCGAGCCCGACGGCAAGCAGCTTTGGCGGACGCGACGCGAAGCGCCGTCCGACGAGGCCGAGGCCATGGGCCGTGACGCCGGCGCCGAGTTGCTCCGCCGCGCGGGTCCAGGCTTCATCGCTTCTTTGGGCTGAAGACGGGACGGACGCAGTTGCGAATTCTCGTCACGCGGCCGGAAGACGACGCAACCGCCCTCGTCCGGCTGCTCGGCGAACGCGGGATCGATGCGGTGATCGAGCCCCTTCTCGTCATCGAACACGTGGCCGGCGCGGCGCTCGACCTCGAAGGTGTCCAGGCGCTGCTGATGACCAGCGCCAACGGCGCGCGGGCTTGTGCCGCGGCGACCAAGCGGCGGGATCTCGCCGTTTTCGCGGTCGGTGACGCGACCGCCAGGGCCGCAACGGAGGCCGGGTTCCGGACGATCGAAAGCGCGGCCGGCGACGTGGGCGCGCTCGCCGATCTGGTCAGGGAACGTCTCGATCCCGGCGCCGGCGGGCTCGTCCACGTTGCCGCGTCCACGGTCGCGGGCGATTTGGGCGGCGCCTTGCGCGCCAGCGGCTTCGCCTATCGCCGCGAGATCCTTTATCGCGCCCGCCAGGCGACGGCGTTCTCGCAAGCCACCCGCAGCGCGCTTCGGGATCAAGCGCTCGACGGCGCGTTGTTTTTCTCTCCCCGCACGGCCCAGACCTTTGTTAGTTTGGTTCGCGACGGTCGCTTGTGCGAGTGTTGCGAGGTCATGGTGGCGCTCTGCTTGAGCGCGGCGGTGGCGGATGAGCTTGCGGCCCTTCCGTGGCGCGCGGTTCGAATCGCGCGCCGGCCCGACCAGGGCTCGCTCGTGGCCTTGGTCGATGAAGATGGCCGGGAACCGCACCGGAGGACGTCGGGACGGCCCCTGAGGCGGCCGGGACAGGACGGCATGGTCAAGGATTCGGCGAAATCGGAGGCCCGTTCCGCGACGCGGCGAAAGCGGTCCGCGACGGGACGCGCGGGCACGCCCGCGGCGTCCGCCGATACCCAGGGCCCGGTCCAGGAACCGGCCGCGCGATCGCCGGCGGCCGAAGCGAGCGCGAACACAGTGCCCGAGGCGCCGCCGCCGCCCGAGAAGCCATCACCGCCAGAGGCCGCAAGCGGTTCGAGCGCCGATAGCCGGCCGGTCGCCCTGGTTGCGTTTCTGTTCGCCATCGTCGCCGTCGCCGTGCTCGCGGGAGCGGTTTACGCCAGCGCGCCATTTTGGATTCCGCGCGTGACGCCTTACTTGCCCGTCGCCCTGCGCGATCCGTTCCTCGATCCCCGGTTCACTGCGCTCGCGAGCCGGATCCAATCGCTCGAGGAGCTGGCGCGCGCGCGCGCGGTCTACGGAAACGCCATTCAGGACCTCGAAGAGGAGCGAGCCGTATTCAGCGAACGGCTCGATGACCAGCTTACGAGGCTCGACGAGCTCGACCGGGCGCTCGGTACGGTGAAGGGCCTGGTCACCCAGGTCCAAGGCGGCGCCGATCCGGAGGCGACGCGGGCGTCCCTGGATCGGCTGCGCGGAAGGCTGAACCAGCTCGAAACGATGCGCGACTCGGTTTCCGCGCGCCTCGCTGAAATGGCGCGGACGGCAGATTCCGCGCCGCCCGCCGGCGGATTGGCGGCGGTCGAGGAGCTTGGGGCGCAAAACGAACGTCTGAGTACCGCCGTCCGGGATATGGCGGGCCGGCTTGACCGACTGGAAACCGCCCCCGTGCCGGCCCCGGATAGCGACACCGTGGCTCGCGCCCTGGTCCTTGCGGTCGGCCAGCTTCGCGAGGCGCTTCGGACGTCCGGGGCGTACGCGGACGAAGTGGCGGCGGTCAAGGCACTGGTCGGCGGCGATCGCGAGGCGCTCGGCGCCGTCGCCGTTCTCGAAATGACGGCGGATTCCGGTATTCCGACGCTTGAGGCCTTGAGCGCCGAGTTCGGCGCCGTCGCCCGCCGCGTCGTCGTGGAATCCATCGATCTCGGCGGCGAAGGCTGGTTGAATCGGGCTGGCAAGTGGTTTTTCTCGATTGTGTCCGTTCGCCGGACCGGCGACGGGGTGGGCGGCGCCGAGCCCGATGCGGTCGTCGCCCGCGCCGAGGGGTTGCTGGCCTCGGGCGATCTCATGGCTGCGGTCGATGCCTTGGCGGCACTAGACGGCAAGGGCGCCGAGGCGGCGGCCGAGTGGCGCGCGCGCGCGCGGTCCCGATTGGCCGCCGAAAGGGCGATGGCGAAACTGCACATCCACGCCATCTCGCGCGTCGGCGCGGGCTGAAGAGCGGAGACGTGCTGCGCGCCATAACCTTCTTCGCGGTCGTCGCGGCGCTGTCCTTTCTCGTCGCCTGGCTCGCCGACAACCCGGGTGCGGCGACGGTCGTCTGGCGGGGGTACCGGATCGAGACGTCGGCGGCAATTCTGCTCGGCGGCGTGGCGGTCATCGCCTTGGTCATCGCTTCGGCGTGGCGCGCGCTCAGTCTCGTGCGCGGGCTTCCGCGCCGGATCCGCCGGGCCCGCCACGCGATTCGCCGCCGCCGCGGATACCTCGCCTTGACCCGCGGTATGGTCGCCGTCGCCGCCGGCGACGCCGACGAGGCCGGCCGCCAGGTCCGCCGGGCGGATGCGCTTTTGCACGAACCGCCGCTGACGCTTTTGCTGTCGGCGCAAGCCGCGCAGCTCGTCGGCGACGAAACGGCTGCGGGGCGGTTCTTTACGGCGATGCTAACGCGCCGCGAAACCGAATTCCTCGGCGTGCGGGGGCTTTTAACCCAGAGCATGAAGCGCCATGATTGGGAACAGGCATTGCGCCATGCGCGCCGCGCCTATCGCCTGAGTCCCGATAGCGCGTGGGTCGCGGCGAACCTGTTCGATCTTCAGATTCGTGCGAAACAGTGGCTGGACGCCGAGGCCACGGTTTCGGAATCGGTGAAGCACAAGCACATCCGGGCCCAAGAGGGCCGCCGACTGCGGGCGGTGCTGAAGCATCTCAGGGGCCTGGAAGCCGAAGCGGCCGGGGACGCAGGCCAATCGGCGACGCTCGCGAACCAAGCCAACCGCAGCGACCCCGGCTTCATTCCCGGCGCCGACCGGCTGGCCCGACTCCTCCTCGGCAAGGGCCGGAGCCGCCGCGCCCTCAACGTGGTCGAAAAAGCCTGGACCGCAAGCCCCCATCCCCGGCTGCTCGAGGTGTACCGCGGCGCGTCCGCGGCGGAGACGCCGTTGGACGTGGTGGCGGCGGTCGAACGGCTGGCAAAGTTGAACCCCGGTCACATGGAAAGCCGGTACGCGGTCGCCGCGGCCGCCGCCGAGGCGCGGCTCTGGGATCGGGCGAAAGCCCGCCTCGGGGAACTCGGCGACGCGGCGCCGGCCAAGGTCTATCGCCTATTCGCCGAGATCGAGGAGCGCCAGTCGGGCGATCCCGCGCGCGGGCACGAATGGCTGGTAAGGGCATCACGGGCCGAGCCCGATCCCACTTGGGTGTGCGGAAAGTGCGACGCGCACGTCTCCGAATGGGTCCCCGTTTGCCCGCGGTGCGAGAGCTTCGCGAGCCTCGGCTGGGCGATCCCGTCAGCGGCGCCTGCGTTGACCGGACCCGAGGCGCGCGGCCACGAGATCGTGCACGAAGGCCGGCGCGAATTGCCGCCCGTCGGCCGCGACGGAGGCTGAGCGAGCCCCAGATCGCGCGATGATTGCGGCGCCGGAAGGTTTAGGCGCGTCCGCGGCATTGCATTTTGCCCCGCGCCGGGCAAGATCGCCTCCATGGTCGACGCCGTGCCCACCGACTTCACCCCCGACGCGTGGTTGCGGTTGACCGAGACCGTGTCCGGGCTCAGCTTCGTTCAGGGCTGGGAGTACGGCGAAGCGAAGGCGCGAACGGGTCCCTGGCGGGTCGAGCGCGGTGAGTTCCACGAGAATGGTCGGCGGGTCGGCGTCTTCCAGACGTTGCTCCGCACCCTGCCCTTGGGGCTGTCGGGCGGCCTCGCCTGGGTCAATCGGGGACCGCTCGCGACCGGCGGCGACGGCACGGGCGAGTGGACGGCGGCGATGCTAGGCGCGCTCGCCCGCCACTATGTGGGAGAGCGGCGCCACTACCTTCTCGTCGCGCCGCCGTTGATCGACGGCGCGCTCGCGCCCGAGGCGGCACGCTCGGCCGGGTTTCGCCCCACCGAGTGGCCAGGCTGGGCGTCCGGCGTCATCGATCTTACGGCGTCCCTCGATGATCTGCGCCGCGGCCTTGGCAGAAGCTGGCGCACCAGCCTCAACAAGGCCGAACGGGCAGGACCCGACGTCGCCCAAGGGTGTGACGAGGAACTGTTCGAGCACGTGCTCGCGGGCCACGCCCGGGCCGTGGCCGAGAAGGGATTTGCTACGACCCTCGACGGCCGATTCTTGCGCGTGCTTCAGGAGCTATTGCCGCCCGAGCGCAAAATGGTCTCGTTCGTGGCATTCGAGGACGCCTTACCGATCGGGTGGACGCTTTTTGCCCGCTACGCAAGCACGGCGGAATACATCGTCGGCGGGGTGACCGAGACCGGACGCCGCCGCGACGCCAACCGCGTGCTGCTGTGGCGGGCGCTCGCCGCCATGAAGGACGCGGGGGTCCGGACCTTCGACATGGGCGGGATGGACGATGCCAACACGCCGCCCGGAATCTACGACTTCAAGCGCGCCATGGGCGCGGCGCCGTACCGGCTCGAGGGCGAGTTGGAGGCGGGCAGCGGGCGCATGCTGGACCGGCTGGTCCGCCATCGGATCCGCGCCGCCCGCGCCCGGGGCGCCGGTTGAGACGCGCGGGTTCGCCATGATGCTTCGCCATCGTCTCGCCCGTCCTTGGCTGTGGGCCTTGCGTTCGGCACGCGCCGTCGTCGCGGGCAAAGACGCGAACGCGTTCCGAATCCTCATCTTCCACCATATCCCCCACGACGCCCGCGACGCCTTCGCCGCCCTCGTCGCGGAACTGCGGCGTAATCACGGCGTGCTGGCGCCCGAAGACGCGGAAGCCCGGCTCGCAGGCCGCCCGACGCACTCCCCCGGGGGGGCGCCGGAGGGGCGAGGGGATCGGCTTCCGTGCCTTCTCAGCTTCGATGACGGTTTCGCGTCCAACTTCGACGTCGCGAACGAGGTTCTGGCGACCCACGATATCCGGGCGCTCTTCTTCGTCTGTCCGGGTTTGGTCGATCTCGAAGCGGACGAGCAGCGCGAAGGCATCGCGCGCGGGATCTTTCAGGGACGTCTGGAGGCCGACGAGCTCGGCGCCGATCTGCGTTTGATGTCGTGGTCCGAGATCGCGGAACTGAAGGCGCAGGGCCATACGATCGGCGCGCACGGCCTTGTCCATCGCAAGCTGACGCGGCTCGCCGGCGAGGAGTTGGCGGGCGAGGTCGTGGAGGCCGGCGACATCTTGGAAGAGCGGCTGGGCGCACCGGTTGCTTGGTTCGCCTACGCCTTCGGGACGGTCGCCAGCGTTTCGCGGCCCGCCTTCGAGCTTATCGCCGAACGCTACCGCTATTGCCGGAGCGGGGTGCGCGGGCAAAACACGCCCACAACCAACCCCCACGCACTGCTCGCGGACGCGATTGATTTGGGCGCCCCGGCCGATTACCACGCCCTGATCATCGAGGGTGGACTGGATTTGGCTTACGTGCGTGCCCGCACCCGCCTCGCCCAGATGGCGGCACCGTAGGCGTCGGCCGCGCG